>JAEUHU010000043.1 GCA_016793305.1 Planctomycetota bacterium | reverse complement strand
CCCTTCGTATCGTGTTTCTCCGCCGTTCGAGGGAGCGGTCAAGCTAGGGCATCGGGCTTGGTTCGAAGGCCGGGCAGCTTGGCCGAAGGACGTCGAGTATCCCTACGACCGTGGTCCCTGATTGGCGGATGATCGAACTCGCTGTCGCACTTCCGAACGGCCTCGTCTTCCTCATGGACGTGGCATCGGGTCAGGTGCCGGAATGGTCGGAGTCTCCGGTGTTCTCGACCGGGTCGTGCATCGCCGTCAAGGCGCTCCACGGGGAGGAGGGGAACGTACGAATCGTGCTCGAGAGGGTGTCGACGCAGGGGGCAGACCCATGCACGTTCGAGGCGCTACTGGATGCTCCGCGAGGAGTCTTGAACCTGGTGAACGTCTTCAACGAGGTGTTGACGGAGGTACCAGTGGGCAGAGGCAAGGTTCGTGCGAAGGTCTGGATCGACGACCTGCTCGCTGCTGCGTCGATCCGCATCGTCGTTTCGGATTCGTGATGCCCTGCCACGGGCGAATCAGGCCGCCGAGCCGAGGGCGAGGCCGCTCGCCGAGTTGGTCGCCGAGTCCGTTCGGTTGCTGACGGATCGCCGTGGCTGCTCGACCTCGGGCTCGAGCGCTCAAACCTCGCGCGTCGGATCGAGCACGCGCCCGAAGAACAGCACCGCCCCGCTCCGCGTGTCGCGGATCAGGTAGACGAACGGGCGGTCGGCGCGGAACACCGGCTTGAACGGCACCATCTCGACGGCCCGGGGTGCTTCGGCGCCGGGCGCCATGACGACCGCCGTCGCCGCTGCGGCTTCGGTGCCTTCTTCAGTGACCTCGACGAACGCCTGGTGCACGGCTTCGCCGACGAACAGCCTGTGGGCGACGTCCGTGGCGCCGTTCATGCCCTCGAACTGCGCGCCGCCGTCGGCCGTCGGCGGCGCGAACGCGCGCGCCATGCCGAGGGAGCGCAGGGGGCTGCCGAGCTGCAGCTGCGAACGCTGGCGCCAGCGCGGCAGCGCCGTGTCGACGGTGCGACGATCGAGGCGCGCGAGCCAGCCCTGCAGGCGTTCGGGGCTCAGCAGCGACTCGAGCACGGCGAGGCGGTCGTGGCGGCGCGGCAGCATCACGACCATCGCCAGGTCGCCGCCCTTGTAGGGCAGCTCGACGATCTGGAAGCCGTCGTCGTCGGGATAGGTGGGCACCGGGCTCTTGCCGATGGCGGGCACCTTGGCCGGCGTCGCGAAGAACTCGCCGGTGCCGGTGAACGCGGCGTAGGGAACGCCGTCGCGCCAGCCATCGTGCATCAGGCGCACCGTGCGGGTGGCACCGGATGGGCCGGTGAAGACCGCGTTCGTCGTCTGGCTCGGCTCGAACGGCTCCTGCCACGCGCCGCGGAACCACACGGCATTGGTCAGCACGAGCCGCGTGTCGGTAGTGATGCAGCCGGCTGGGATCAGGTCGCGGATGTGCTGTTGCGTGCGCCCGGCGACCCAGTCGTTGATCGTCGTGCGGGCGCCTTCGGGGCTGCCGAGGAAGTCGACGAGGTTGGCGCCGCCGGTGCCGTAGTGGTGGTCGAGAGCGGCGAGGAAGTCCGGCAGCAGGGGGGCGCTGCGTTCGCACCACAGCGCGTTGGCGGCGGTGAGCTCGTAGCAGTCGGCGGTGGCCAGCAGGGCGTTCAGTTCCTTGGCGGTGGCCCTGGCGCGATCACTGGCGTCGGACGCCTGTTTGTAGTCGCCGGCGTGCATGGCCGCCTCCGCTGCCTTGTTCTGCTCGTCCAGCTGCTCGCGCAAGGCCGCGATCTTCTGCCGAGCAGCCGGGGACACGTCGCCGCCGCCTTCGGTGAGCCGTTGCTGCAGGGCGGCGAACGACGCGTGCACGGCGGCGAACGGGCCGTCCGGAACGTGCAGCACGGCGCGCATGCCGGCCGCCGTTTCGCCGCGCGCGCCTTCGGCGGTCATCGCCAGGGCGGTGGCGACCGACCACGGCGACCAGCACAGGTTGGCGTCGGGGGCCGCGGCGGCGAGCTGGCGGTAGGCGGCGATGCCGAGGCCTTGGGTGGCAGTGCTCGCGAGCTGGGTCGGGTCCTGGGGCACGGCGAGCACGGAGAGTAGCAGCGAGGAGAGTGCGGTGGTCATGGGCGCAGGCGGAGAAAGGGCGGGGCGAACGCAGGGCATCGCCAGCGATTCCCGAGTTCTGCGTGAAGCTCTGCCGACCTGCGAAGCGTTCGAGTGGTGCTGGGGCCTTCGTGGACTGCGAACCAGGCGGCCATGGCGCGCGGCGCCATGCTCGGTCGCGTCACGCCGGCAGGCCGCGCAGGGAGCGGGCCGCCGGGAGCATCGGCTGGTGGTTCAAGAACTGCACCAGGTCGCGCACGGTCGAGATGGACCCGTAGAACGGGTTCGCTTCGGCGTGGTCGAGGCTGCGCCCGCAGCGATCGGCGAGTTCTGCGGCCTCGAAGTCGATCTCCTCGGCGTCGAGCAGGTCCAGAAGGTGATCGTCGGCCCGGATCGGCTCGCCGTGGGACTCGGACAGTTGTTCGTAGGTCGCGCGCAGGATCCAGGTGTCGACGGCGCGTCGTTCGAAAGCGCGCGCGAAGTGGCAGATGGTCGCGTCCGTGCGCGGGGTGCGGTCGGTCGGCGCGGGCTCGGCGTGAAGCCGAGAGTCCACGAACATGAGGAGCACCAGCAGGACCAAGGGCCAGCAGACCAGCGTCAGTGCGGTCAGCTGGGCCAGCACGGCGGCCGCCAGGGCGAGGAGCACGACGCTTGCCAGGACCCGACCCACGGGTCCCGATCGAGGTGGCGGCGGCATCTGCCGCGATGGAACACGCCTCGGGGTGCTGCGCATGGTGGCAGGGTATCGTTGTTCCGTGCCTCCAGGCGAGGCCGGCTGCACGGCCGGCGCCCACGGGCCATCTCCTGGCCTACTGCCTTCCCAGCACGAAGTGGTCTCCGCCCGTGTCGAGGCGCAGCTCGTTCGCCGGCTCCTTCGCGCCGTTCCCGAGAAACTGGATCCTCGACCGATCCTGTCGGAACGTCGTCCCCTCTACCCAACGCAGCGGTTCCGCGGTGCCCTCGTCGACCGAGATCGTCAATCCCGCCGGTCCCTGCGTGACCTCGACGAGCAGGCGCGACCCGGCCGTTCGGCCAGGTCCTCCGAACTTGCCGACCAGCAGCTGCGCGTCCCCCTGGAACGCGCCCCTTGCGGATGGCTGCGGCAGCACCGCCCCGGCGAGGTCGTCCGCCACCGTGGTGAGCGTGTCCGGCTCGCTGTTGGTGAGCACGACGACGGCGAGCTCGGCCTCGCCGTACCATCGGGCCACCGCCGAGAAGCCGAAGCCGCCACCGTCGTGGCCGAGGAACGGGCGACCCTGGCGATCCTCGGCGAGCACGATGCCCATGCCGTACTGCGTGGGGGTCCCGTCGGCCAGACGAGTTGGAGCGATCATCTCCGCATAGCTCCGCGGCGACAGCACCTTGCCCGCGTGCAGCGCGGTCGTCCAGAGCGTCAGGTCCTCGACGCTCGCGTGCAGGGCTCCTGCGGCGAAGGTGCCGTTGTGCACGATGCGCGGCAGGCGACGAGCCTTGCCGTCGCGAATGCCATGACCGGCGGCACAGCGTGACGACTGCTCCGCGTCGCTGCCGTAGCACGTGTGCTTCATGCCGAGGGGCGCGAGCAGTTCCCGTTCGACGTAGTCCTCGTAGCGCATCCCGCTGGCCTTCTCGAGGACGCGGCCGAGCAGCCAGTACCCCGTGTTGCTGTAGACCTGCATCGAGCCGGTCGGGAACTGGAACGGCTGCGTGTTGACGATCCCGTAGATCGCGTCCCGGGTCAGGTCGGGGTTGCGCAGCATGCGCAGCTTGCGCAACTCCGGCATCGCGGCGAGATCGGCGACGCCGGACGTGTGGCCGAGCAGGTGCCGCAGCGTGACCTTGTTGCCGTGGGTCCGGAAGTCAGGCAGCCACCGGGTGACGTCGTCGTCGAGGGTGAGCTTGCCACGATCGCGGAGCTGGAGGATCGCCGCGGCGGTGAACTGCTTCGTGATCGGACCGATGGAGACCAGCGTGTCCGCGGTCATCGCTTCGCCCGAGTCCACGTCGGTTCGACCGTAGGTTCCGAGCAGCAGGGTCTCGGCGCCCTTCCCGACCTTGGCGACGATGCCCACGGAGCGGTCCGCGCGAACCTCGGCGCCGGCGATCTTGTCGAGCTGCTCGCGCAGGTCGGGGGCTTCCTGAGCGGCGGCCGGCTTGGCACTGGTCCCCAGCAGCGCGAGCAGGGCGGGCAGGAGGACCGGGACGGTGCGTCTCGGGGAGGAGAATCGGGGGCGCGAGGCGATCGTCATGCGTCAACTTTGCAATGCAAAGTATCGACCGTCAAGCCGCCGTGGATCGGGTTCGCTTCGCCGCGATGCGCCCGGCTCGCCGCGGAAATGCAACCGCCCCGGAAACGCAACCGCCCCGCAGCCGGAGCCGCGAGGCGGGTGGCCCGCCTTGTAGCGGGAAGTGGCTCCCCAGTCTGGACGGAAAAGCGAACTCCGGCGCCCGGCGTCGGTCAGGCCGAGACCGCCTCGACCTCGCAGTGGATCGCCCGCACCGCGTCCCGGAGCCTGTGCGGATCGACTGCTCCTGCTCGAGCAGGAACGTCACCGCGCCCTCGGTGGTGACGCGCATCGGGCCGCCACCGCCGGCCGCGTTCCCGGTTTCGCCGGTTCGCGTCCCGCCAGCGTCGCCGGGATCGCCTCGTTTAGCCCTGCAATGTCGGCGTGCACCGGCCGCGAAGTAGCCCAACCCAAACCCACCATCACGAAGGATCCCATGCCGGCCCCTGGCGGCGCGTCGCTGCTGGCGAAGACGCGCCGCGCGCCCGGCGCCTCGGGAGGACGATCCCCGAGTGAGGTCCGCGCCGCGCTTCCTCTGCTACGCTTGTCCTGCGCGCATTTGCGTTGGTAGATTCAGGCGTCGTCGAAGGAGTCTCGCATGCCCGAAGCCCTCTACTACCCGTGGATCGATGTCCGCAATGATCCTTGGCTGAAGACGTCGCTCCTCTATTGGGACGCGGTTCGGACGATCGTCCCCGAGTCGATCGAGGAGCCGTATCGCTCCGACGTCGGTCGCGAGCTTCAACAAGCCAAGTTCCTCGTGCCGGTTCGCGTTCATTCTGGCATGGACGAGGTCGAGTCCCTCACGGAGGACACGCTTGCGTACCTCGGGACCCGCGAGGGCGGCAACCTCCTGCTATCGAACCGCCGTGGTGAGGTCCGCCACATTCACGCTGAGAAGCTCCCCTACGGACTGGGCCGGCTCGCGCGGGTTCACCCCGAGAAGTTCCCTCGGGAGATTCGTCACTTGCTTGAGGAGTTCGCGGGGCGTCGCGGGTCGGAGTGGCTTGCTGTCGACGACGGTTTCGCGAACTTCTACATGACGCTTCTGGCGACGCGACTCTCGGAACGCCTTGGAATCAGTCTTCTCACGCCGCTTCCCTCCGCTGACAGTCTCGCGGTCACCGCTCGTTTCGATGCGCAGGTTGAGGGGCTCATTCCGTTGGGCATGAACGCTTGGCGACCGGAACGCGAGTACGCCGCATTCGGGCGCCGTCGCAACGTACCGCGCAGCGTTGCGCCCGGACTGCTCGCTCAACTGGCCATCGAGCGAATCGCGGTAGCTCCAGAGACGCCGGTCAAGAAGCTGCTCGCGTTCCGCGAACGGCACCGCGACGAACTGGCCCTCTTCCGAACCAAGATCCTCGCGCTGGCGTCGAGCGTCGCAAAGGACGAGCCGATGGAAGCGATGCGCGAGCGCGTGGCCGACCTGCACGCCCGCGAAGTCGCCCCAGCACTGGCGAACCTCAAGAAAGCTCTCAAGGGCCAGCGCATCAAGGCCCTCAGCGAGGGCCTGCTCAAGGTGGCGTTCCTGTCCGCAGCTCCGACGTCCGCGCTGGTCGTTGCCGGCATGTCGGCGCCAACCGCGCTCCTCGCTGGCGCTGGCGTCTCCCTCGTTGTCGCCGGGACGCTCTACAACGTCGGGCGACGCGAGTCGCTGCAAGCCAACCCGTTTGCCTACCTGCTCGCGGTGGAACGAGAGCTTGCCTGACCATCGGTGCCCCGGCCGCAGACGCCGTAGCGCGTAGATGCACCACAGCCCGTAGCGCACTACTTCCGGGCCACTCTTCTGCGCGCCCACCGAGCTACGCCAACGCTTCGCGGACCGCGGCGGCGACCTTCTCCAGCGCGCCGAGCAGCCGGGTGCGCTCGGCCTCGTTCCGCTTCACCATCTCCAGGATGCCGGACAGCCCGTTCGAGGAACTGTTCGACGCGGCCTTCGCCTTCGCCTTCGGTGGCCGGCCCGGACCGCGCCCCGACTTCCTGGGCTTGCCGCCGCCCTCCATGCGCGCCTTGACGGAGTAGACGAGTGACTGGGCGCAGCCGAGCTTCTTGACGATGTCGGCTTGAGACATGCCCGTTGCGAGCAGCGTGCGGATCTTGCCGGAGGTGGAGTTCGGGTCGACGGGGCGGCCGCGAGACGGTGCAGGGGATGAGTTCGCCATGATCTTCCGGTTATCGGTCGTTTCGTCGGTTTTGTCACGCATCGAACCACAATGGGTAGTGGTGGTACCGGGCCGGACCTGTGGAGAACGTCGCATTGGCTCCCGAATGCGACTCGGCGACGAGGCCGCAGCAGCCGGTGCGTGATGTCCCTGCGTCGTGCTCGGGTACCGCTTGCCGACGGCTCGGTCACGCAGCGCGGGTTCGGCGGCTTGGACGCGGCGAGCGGCGACGATCGCGCCGCCGGTTGCGTGGCTGGCCCCCAGCAGCAGCAACGTCCGATCGGACAGATGCCCTTGCGATGGCGGCTCGTCGTATAGTCGAGCCGCAGACATGACACTTGCCTTGCCGAGCGTTGGTGTATTGGTGGTGCTCACGATGTCAGTGGGCTGCGCTG
>JAEUHU010000094.1 GCA_016793305.1 Planctomycetota bacterium | reverse complement strand
GTCACCGACAGGATGCCGTTGGCGTCGATGTCGAACGTGACCTCGATCTGCGGCGTGCCGCGCGGGGCCGGCGGGATGCCGTCGAGCTTGAAGCGGCCGAGCGTGCGGTTGTCGTTGGCGAACTCGCGCTCGCCCTGCAGCACGTGGATGTCGACGCCCGGCTGGTTGTCGGCCGCGGTCGAGAACACCTGCGAACGCGAGGTCGGGATCGTCGTGTTGCGCTCGATCAGCTTGGTCATCACCCCGCCCATCGTCTCGATGCCGAGCGACAGCGGCGTGACGTCGAGCAGCAGCACGTCGCTGACCTCGCCGCCGAGCACACCACCCTGGATCGCCGCACCGAGCGACACGACCTCGTCGGGGTTGACCGACTGGTTCGGCTCCTTGCCGAAGATCTCCTTCACCATCGCCTTGACGCGTGGGATGCGCGTGCTGCCGCCGACCAGGATGCACTCGTCGATCTCCGACGGCTTCATCTTGGCGTCCTGCAGGCAGCGCAGCACCGGACCGCGGCAACGCTCGAACAGGTCCTCGCACATCTTCTCGAACTGGGCGCGCGACAGGTTCTCGCTGAGGTGCTTCGGGCCGGTCGCGTCCATCGTGATGAACGGCAGGTTGATCTGCGTCTGCGTGGCCGAGCTGAGCTCGATCTTCGCCTTCTCGGCGGCTTCCTTCAGGCGCTGCAGCGCCATCTGGTCCTTCTTCAGGTCGATCGAGGTGGCCTTGCGGAAGCTCTCGCACAGCCACTGGATGATGCGGTCGTCGAAGTCGTCGCCGCCGAGGTGCGTGTCGCCGTTGGTCGCCTTGACCTCGAACACGCCTTCGCCGACGTCGAGCACCGAGATGTCGAAGGTGCCGCCGCCGAGGTCGAAGACGGCGATCTTCATGTTCTTGCCCTTGGCCTTCTTGTCGAGGCCGAAGGCCAGTGCTGCCGCGGTCGGCTCGTTGATGATGCGCTCGACCTTCAGCCCGGCGATCTGGCCGGCGTCCTTGGTCGCCTGGCGCTGGCTGTCGTTGAAGTAGGCCGGCACGGTGATCACCGCGCGATCGACCTTCTCGCCGAGGTAGGCCTCGGCCGCGTCCTTCAGCGCGCGCAGGATCTGCGCCGAGATCTCCGGCGGCGTGAACTGCTTGCCGGCGACGTCGACCTTGACCAGTTCCTCGGCGCCGCCGACGACCTTGTAGGGCACCGTCTTCTCTTCGTCGCCGACCTCGCTGTGGCGACGACCCATGAAGCGCTTGATCGAGTAGATGGTGTTCGTCGGGTTGGTGACCGCCTGGCGCTTGGCCGGGGCACCGACGAGACGTTCGCCGCTCGGCGTGAAGGCGACGACCGAAGGCGTCGTGCGCGCCCCTTCCATGTTGGCGATGACCTTGGGCTCGCCGCCCTCCATCACCGACACGACCGAGTTGGTGGTTCCGAGGTCGATTCCGACGATCTTCGACATGGTGGCTCCTGTTGCCGCGGCCGCCACGAGGGGCGCCGGGGCCGATGCGAACGAACTGCCGCCGCGACCCGAACACCGAGGCGCGGCGGCGTCCCACGAATGTCAAAAGCCGTGCCCGACGGCAACATGCACCCTAGTTGCTGCAAATACTTGGGTTACGGCATCGGGCAGACGGTCGACATGCGCCATTCTGGCAGCTACGAGCCGCGTCGCAGCTGCCACGCTGACAGATCCTGTCAGCTCGATCGGGCCCAGCCGCCGACCGCGACGAGCCCGAC
Organism: Planctomycetota bacterium; assembly: GCA_016793305.1. Next base: position 25,023 of record JAEUHU010000094.1, on the reverse strand, counting down.
CTGCAGCAGCGCCACCACCAGCATGCCCCCGAACAGGGCCGCGTAGATCGCGGCCGCCCCGCAGCTGCCGACCAGCAGCACAGCCGCGTAGACGACCGCGAAGCCGACCAGGTCGAGACGCAGCGGCGCACGCATCCAGCCGGAGCCCTGCACCGCGCCGATCGCCCCGAGGGCTGCGGCCCCGGCGACCTGACTCCAGCCGGCCCCGGCGAAGTAGTCCGCGGCGAACGCGACGACCGGCGCCGACGGTGCGGGCAGGCACCAACCGACCAGGACGTCGACGAAGGCGATCATGGCCAGCACGCACACCACCCCGAACAGGGCCGCTTGGACGGCCGCCGCGTAGCCGGCCTGCCGGGCCAGCCGCCCCTCGCCGCGGGCGACGGCGCGCCCGGCGTAGGCCGTGGCCGCGTTCGCGAAGCCGATCGACGCGAACAACACCACCGTGTCGTAGCGGGTCGTGATGCTGAACGCGACCGCCGCGGTCTCCCCGTCGCCGCGGCGTAGCAGCGGCGTGAGCAGCAGCACGAGGCCCGCGCGCAGCCCGATCTGCAGGGACTGGGGCCACGCATCCTGCAGCAGCGGCCGCGCCACGGCCGGGACCACGGGCGGCGCCGTGTCGATCGGGCGGCGCCGCAACGACAGCGGATGCCGGGCCCGCCACAACCAGGCGACCGCGGCCAGCGCCGCGAGCGTGCGCGCGGCGACCGCTGCGTAGGCAGCGCCGACGACCCCGACCGGAGGCAGACCGACGAGGTCCCAACCGTAGAGGAGCGGGAAGGCCAAGCCCAGGTTGACGACGTTCGCCCCGACCAGCAGCCCCACCGGCATGCCCACTTCGCCGACCGCGCGCATCGCCGCGGTCGCCTGCATCAGCACGAACATCGACACACAGCCGAGGTTGCTCACGACCAGGTAGTGCAGCGCCTCGGCGCGCACGTTCGGCCCGGCCGCCATCAGGTCGACCATCGGGCCAGCCGGCAACGTGGTCAGCACGGCCACCACCATGGCGAAGGCGACCATGAAGCCCTGGGCGCGGCGGTTGCGCAGCGCAGCCAGTGCCGTGTCGCCGGTGCCGAGATCGCGCGACAGGCTCGCCAACAGCGCTGTCGACACGCAATTGCCGAGGATCATCGGCAGCACGTTCCAGGTCGAACCGATGTGCGCCGCCTGCAGCGCTTGCCCGCCGAGCCGACCGACCAGCGCCAGGTCGACCAGGTTGATCAGCGCGTGCGACGCGAAGCCGAGCGCCAGCGGCAGTCCCTGCTGCAACACCGCGAACCACGGGGAACGCGACGACAGTGGTTCGGCGGCGACGGCGGCGGGGACTGGCACAGGGCCAGCGTAGGCGCACCGTCCGCCGATCTCACGAACCGAGCATCTGCCGCGCGCGGTCGAGGATCTTGGTCGGGCTGAACGGCTTGGTCATGTAGTCGTTGGCACCGGCGGTCTTGCCGACCTCGCGGTCGCTCTCCTGGCCCTTCGCGGTCAGCAGGATGATCTTCACGGAGTCGAGCGTCGGGTCGCTGCGGACCTGTTGCGTCACCTGGAAGCCGTTCAGCTTCGGCATCATCACGTCGAGGAACACCAGGTCCGGCTTGTGCTGGCGGATTGCCGCCAGCGCCTCCTCGCCGTTGCGCGCCTCGAGCACGTGGTAGTTCTCCTTGCGCAGCACGAAGGTCAAGGAGCGGCAGATGAACGGCTCGTCGTCGACGACGAGCACGGTGCGTTGGGTCATCGGTTGCCTCCCCGGCCTAGATAGCGCAGCACCACCGCGGTGACGTCGTCGTTGCCGACACGCCCGCGGCGGAAGTGGTCGAGTGCCTGGACGATGCCGTCGACGATCGTCTGCGCCGACTGGTTCGGCGCCAGCTGGGCGAACACGCTGCTCAGCCGTTCCTCGCCGAACATCTCGTCGGCCTCGTCGGTGGCCTCGGTGATGCCGTCGGTGAACAGCAACAGGCAGTCGCCCGGTTGCAGGTGCAGCATGCGGCTCGAGTAGTCCGGAGCCGGCAGGAAGCCGAGGATGGTGCTCTCGCTGGCCACGTGCTCGATGCGATCGGTGGCGGCGCGATAGACCAGCAGGTCGTTGTGGCCGGCGCAGACGTACTCGACCAGCCCGTCGTGGTCGCGGATCGCCACCGCCGCCGCGGTGAGGAAGCGTTCGTTGCGGCTCAGGTCCGAGAACATGTCGGCGGCGAGGCGCTCGAACACCCGACGCGGCTCGCCGTAGACGCCGGCCAGCGTGCGCAGCATCGCGCGGGCACCGACCATCACCATGCCCGAGGCGAGGTTGTGCCCCGAGACGTCGGCGATCACCACCAGCTGCCGGCCGTCGGCCAGCGGCACGTAGTCGTAGTAGTCGCCACCGACCGACCCGCAGGCGGTGTAGGTCGCGGCGACCTCGAAGCCCCCCAGCACCGGCGGCGCGCTCGGCAGCAGCTGCTGCTGGATCGCCTTCGCCATGCGCATCTCCTTGCCGAGCTCGGCCGACTTGCGGGCACCGAGCACGGCGCCGAGGATCGCGGCGTAGGAGGCGGCGATCTGCCACTCCTCGTGGTCGAAGCGAGGTTCGGCCTCGCTGGCGACCGAATCGGCAGGCTGTTTGTCGACCAGCACCAGCGCCCCGATCAGGAAGCGCTTGTCGTCGGCGCCGAACTTCACCGGCACGCCGAGCACCTGGGTCTGCGCCAGATGCTCGACGGAGCCCCGTTCGCCGAGGCGTTGCCCCTTCGGCACGTCGTGCACGACGACGCCGTCGCCGGCGAGCACTTCGGCGAGGAACCCCTCGACCGGCAGCACCGGGTCGAGTTCGACCCCGCGCGTCGGCCGGGCAGGATGGTGCGCGACCACCTCGCAGCCGTTCTTGCCCGGCAGGCAGGCGAGGTAGACGACGTGCCGCACCTTGGTGGCGCGCAGGCACGCTTCGGCGGCGCCACGAGCGATGTCGAGCTCCTCGCCCGACGAGATGCGCGGCAGTTCGTCGGCGTACGAGAACAACTGCTCCTGCATCACCTCGAACTTGGCGAGCACGCTGAGCATGTCGCCCTCGAGACGCTCGCGCGCGGCGAGGGTGTCGAGCAGGGAGCGCACCAGCGCCTGCACGTCGGGGGCCGCCGCCGGCACGCTGGCGACCACGCGCAGGCCCGGCAACTCCTCGACCACGTGGACCGACCCCGCCGTCGCCGGATCGGCGGCGGACTCGTCGAGCACCTGCACCGTCACCCCTTCGAGCACCCTCGGGATGGCGGCCAGCAGGTCGCTGGATCCAGGTTGCAGGGTCACGGCTGGATCACGTGGTGGCAGAGACGCGCACGCTCTTGGTCATGCGCAGGATGTTCCAACCGGCGTCGCGGCGATAGTCGAGCCGATCCATGACCAGCCGGGCGATGTGGATCCCGTAGCCACCGGACTCGGTGGGCATCCCTTCCGCCTGGTCGACCCCCGAGCTGTCGTAGGCGAGCGGATCGAACTCGGGCCCCTGGTCGCGGACCTCGATCTGCAGGCTGTCGTCGCTCAGCGAGAACACCACCTCGACCGGCTGCGAATCGTCGAGCCGGTAGCCGTGCCGGAGCACGTTGGTGACCATCTCCTGCAGGGCCAGCAGGACGTTGTAGCGCTGCCCTTCCGGGTCCTCCTCGAAAACGACCGAGTCGAGCAGCGTCTCCCCGGCCTGCCAGACGAGCCGGAGATGGTCCATCGGACCCGTGAGCTTGATGGCGACCTGTGAGAACATGGCGTCGACCCGCCTTATCGGCCCACACCCTCCCGGCCCTGAGCCTTGCTGCAAAGCCTTGGACCGGTCCCCTGGGGGACAGGAGCCTGGCCATGGCATCGGGACGTCCCCGGCAGTAGCCTCCGTCCCGCGGCGTCGCCCGTCCCGGCCCGGGACTCGACGCAGGAGGGCTGTTTCCGTGTTGATCCGTGCATCGCGCGTACTCCGCGCCAGGTCTCGTCCGTCCGCTCCGAACGCGCGTTCGCTCGCGTGGACCCGAACCGTCTGCGGCCTGTGGCTGCTGCTGGTGACGGCTGCGTGTGCGACCCCGACCCGTCCCAACGCCTACAGCGCCCCCGAGGCGGCGACCACCCAGAGCATCCTGGGCGATTCCGCCATGGGCGCCGAGGTCGAGCTCGAACGCCTCGGCCGGAACCGCACCGTGCCGGCCCTGCTGCGTCGCGCCTGGCTCGAGCTGTCGCTGCACCACCCGCAATCGGCGCTCGACGCCACCAGCGAAGTGTTGTTCGGCCCCAGCAAGCCATCGGCCAACGACGAAGCGTTCGCGCGCTACCTGCGTGCCGAGGCCTACCGCCAGCAAGGCAAGCCCGAACGCGGCAGCTACGACCTCGAACGGGCTCTCGCCCTGGCCATCGATCCCGAACTGCAGCGCCGCCTGCGCATGGTCGCCCCGACCCCGGCCACGGTGCCGGCCGTCGAGGCCGGACTGGCGATCTCGCCTCGCGCTTCCTGGAGCGCCAATCAACCCAATCGCGGCAACCTCGACGCGATGGGCAAGGTGACCCGCGTCACCATCCACCACTCGGCGATGCTGCTGCGCGACCCACGGCCCGCCGCGTGCGCGAAGCAGATCCAGCACATCCAGCGCGACCACATGGGCACGCGCGGCTATGGCGACATCGGCTACCACTTCCTGATCGACCCGTCGGGCCGAGTCTGGCAGGGCCGCGACCTGCGCTTCCAAGGCGCCCATGCGAGCGGCGACAACAACCTCGGCAACGTCGGCATCTGCTTGCTGGGCAACTTCATGCCAGGTCGTGTGGGCCAGCCGCCGAGCGACGAGCAACTCGCGGCGATGGAGCGACTGGTGCGCCACCTGATGCAGCGGTACCAGCTGCAGGCCGACGACCTCTACTGCCACAGCCACTTCAAGAACACCGAGTGCCCGGGGCCGCTGGTCGAGCCCGCGGTCGCGCGCCTGCAGCGCAGCTTGCAGCGCAGCCAGGCCCGCGTCGCCGTCGTCACGACGGAGTGAACCGCTCGTCAGCCGGGAAGGGCAACAACCCCGTCGGTCGGCCGGCCGATAGGTCGGCATGGCTTCCCCCACCCTCCCCGAGGCCTCGACGAGGCTGCCGGGCACCCGCAGCAGCTGCGCCCTGTTGACGGTGTCGACGGTGCTGATGGCCTGGCCCAGCCCGCCGCCGCTGCTCGGCGTGCTGGTACGCACCGCCTACTTCGCGCTGCTGACGTGGTTCTTCTGGCGCACCACGCGCACGAGCCCGGCCTTGCAGTCGCCGTCGATGCGACTCGTGCGCAGCGGCTTCCTGGTGCTGACGCTCGGCTTCGCGACCAGCGCTTCGATCCAGCTCGCCGGCAGCCAGGGCGACCACCCGGCGTATGCCTACCTGTGCGAGGTGTGCGAACGGGGCGCGATGTTCCTGCTCGGCACGACCCTGGTCTCGTACGGCCTGATGCTGTGGTTGCCGCAGGTGCTGCAGAGCCACAGCCTGCTCGGGGAGCACTACGCCCAGCAGAGCGGTCGGCTGCAATTGGCCGAGTCCGCGAAGAGCCAGCTCGAGCACCGGCTCGTCGAGGCCGATCGCCGCGGCATGCTCGGCGAACTCGCCGCCAGCATCGCCCACGACCTGCGCAATCCGCTGACCATCGTCAAGGGCACCGCCGAGTCGATGTGCCGCAGGGCCCGGAGCCGCGAGGAGATCGCCGAGCACACCGCGGTGATCCAGCGCAACGTCGACAAGGCCGACCAGACGATCCAGGCGCTGATCGACCTGGCGCGGCCGCGCCGTCGCGTCGAACGCGACGTGCCGGTCCACGAGGTGCTCGCCGAGGTGCAGGGCCTGCTGCAGGTCGAAGCGCGCCGCCGCCGCACCGAGCTGTCGACCCAACGAGGCCCTGGCTCGCCACGGCTCGCGACCGACCGCACGCTGCTGACCCAGGCGCTGCTGAACCTGGCGCTGAACGCGGTCCAGGCCGGCCGGGGCGAAGCCGACCGCGTGGTGCTGCGCGCCCGTGCCGTGCACCGCCGACACGGCGCTGGCGTGCTGCTCCTGGTCGAGGACCGCGGCCAGGGCCTGCCCGCCGAGGTGCAGCGCGAGCGCTTCACGCCGTTCTTCACCACCAAGGCGAACGGCACCGGGCTCGGCCTGCCGAGCTGCCGCCGGATCGCCAACGAGCTCGGCGGCACCCTGCGGCTCTATCCGCGCCAGCGCGGCGGCACCCGGGCGGTGTTGGCGTTGCCAAGCGAACCGGACTCAGCCGCACGCGGCACCAACGCCGATGAGACGGCCGCATGGGCCGCCACCAGCTGCTGATCGTCGACGACGAACCCGACCTGCGCTGGATGCTGCGCGGTCTGTTCGAGGACGAGGGCTTCGTCGTGCACGAAGCCGGCGACGGCGACGAGGCGCTGGCCCGCCTCGACGAAGCCGCCCCCGACGTGGTGCTCAGCGACATGCGCATGCCGCGCCTGCCCGGGATCGAACTGCTGCGCACGTTGCGCAAGCGCAGCCCGGACCTGCCGGTCGTGCTGCTGAGCGCCGTCGAGGACCTCGCAACCGCGGTCGACGCGATCAAGGAAGGCGCCTTCGACTACCAGGCGAAGCCGTTCGACGCCGCCCGCCTGCTGCTGACCGTGCGGCGCGCCGCCGAACAGCACGCGCTCCGCCGTGAGGTGCAGCAGCTGCGCAGCAGCCAGGGCGGGGTGCACCTCGACTTCGGCCCGAGCCGCCGCGCCCAGGAACTGCGCCGCCACCTCGAGCTGGTGGCGCCACAGACCAGCGTCGCGGTGCTGCTGCGCGGCGAGTCGGGCACGGGCAAGGAAGTGGCGGCTCGCGCGCTGCACGCACTGTCGCCGCTGCAGAACGGCCCGTTCGTCGCGGTCGACTGCGGGGCCCTGCCCGAACCACTGCTCGAGAGCCAATTGTTCGGCCACGAGAAGGGCGCCTTCACCGGGGCGGACCGGGCACGTACCGGCCTGTTCGCGACCGCCGACGGCGGCACGCTGTTCCTCGACGAACTCGGCAACCTGCCGTTGGCGTTGCAGGCGAAGCTGCTGCGCGCGCTGCAGGAACGGGCCGTGGTGCCGGTCGGCGGCACGCAGCCGGTGCCGTTCCGCGCCCGCTTGGTCTGCGCCACCAACGCCGATCTCGCCGCCGACGTCACCGCCGGCCGCTTCCGCGTCGACCTGTACCACCGCATCGCCGAGTTCCAGGTGGCGCTGCCGCCACTGCGCGAACGCCCGGACGACATCGTCCACTTCGCGCGGCTGTTCCTCGCCGAGGCCAACCTCGAACTCGGCCGTTCGGTGCAGGGGTTCACGGCGTCGGCCGAGCAGCAGCTGTGCCGCCAGCCGTGGCCGGGCAACCTGCGCGAACTGCGCAACGCGGTGCGACGCGCGGTGCTGACCTCGACCTCGACCGAGATCGACGACCCGGAACTGGGACCGGACCTGGCGCTGTCCACGACCACGATCCTCCAGCCGGGAACCGTCGACGGGGGCGACCTGCCGCTGGCCGAACGGCTGCGCCTGGCGTCCGACCAGCTCGAGGCGCAGATCCTGGTGGCGACGATCGCCAGCTGCGGCGGCAACAAGGCCGCTGCGGCGCGGGCCCTGCAGATCGACTACACGACCCTGCACCGGAAGCTGAAGCGGCACGGCCTCGCTGGCTGAGCCTCCCGCACGGCGGCGAACGCCGGTGGGCCGGCACCCGGGAACGGCGCCCCACGATGGCGCAGCCCCGCCGCCCCATGGCAGCCGCGCCATGGTGCCCCTGCCTCGGTCGGGTGCGCTGCCCGAGCCGACCCCGGACGAACGTGCGATGCCATCGGCGAGCATCCTCGCGCCGAACCTGGCACCTCGCTTGCTCCTCTCCGGTGGACACTCCGGCAACCCTCGCGGCCGCCACCGACACCCCGGTGACGGCCGCGAGTCTGTACGGCCCGCGGGCCGCTCCGGTAGGTAACGCACGGCCCGCCGCCTACTATCGCCGCGCATGCGCCGATGCTCCGGGCTCCTCCTGCTGCTGTTCGCCACGGCTTGCGGCGACGAACCGTCCCGCAGCAAGACCCTGCCGCCCGAGGCCCGGAACCCACCGGCAAGACCCTTGGCCAAGGCTCCGCTGCTGCTCGAGCACGACTTCGGCATGATCCCGCACGGGGAGATCCGCGAGTACCAGATGCCGCTCGACCTGTCGAAGCTCAGCGAGCCCTGCGTGCCGTTGCGCGTGCACATCAGCTGCTCGTGCGGCCACGCCGACCTGCGGCTGGTCGCCCCCGACGGCAGCGTGCGCTTCCTCGACTCGAGTGGACTGCCGCGCAACCTGCCGACCGACGGCGAGCAACTGTTCCTGTTCCTGCGCATCGACACCGGCGAACGCGAGGCGATCGACCTGCCGCACACCAAGAGCGACGGCTACATCGTACTGCAGCCGCTGGCCGACGCCGACGCCAGCACCCGCTTCCAGTGGCCGTTCGTGGTCCACTTCGGGGTCGAGAGTCCGATCGAACTGCAGCCGTTCGCGTCGCTCGACTTCGGCAACGTGCCCCGTTCGCGCACGCCCGAACTGCTGACGTCGCTGCGCGGCGATGCGCAGCATCCGGACCTGACGTTCGGCTCCGTGGAGGTCACCGATCCGGCCCTGACCGCCCGCCTCGAGCCGAAGGGCGACGCCACCGTGCTGCGGGTGCGCTGCCAGCCCGGCGACTACGGCCATCGGCGCGCCCTGGTCCACGTCGGCACCAGCCTGAAGGGCTACCGCCCCGCCATCCAGGTGACCTGGAAGGTCGTGCCGGACCTGCTGGCCACACCGATGGCGAAGGTCGTGGTGCGCAGCATCGCCGGCCGTGAACAGACCCCGACCGAAGCGCTCGGCCAGTTCGTGCTGGTCGTCGACCACGACGAACGGCGACCCGCGGAGTTCGTGGTCCACCGGATCGTCGCCGAGGACGGCCGCGACCTCGGGGCCCACTTCGCCGTCACCTTCGAGCCGATCCAGGACCAACCCCGCCAACGCCGCGTGCACGTGCGCTGCCTCGGTGGCCTCACCGACCCGCTGCGCGGCAGCCTCGAGCTGACCAAGACCGGCATCGGCGAGGCGCTGCTGCCGATCGAACTCGTCTACTCTCCCAAGAAGGACCCATGACCTCCGTCCTGTCCGCTTCGCTGCTGGCGCTCGCCCTGTCGACCACCGTGGCGACCCTGAGCCAGTGCGGCGATCCGTCGCAGCCGCGCCCGCAGAACCCGACCCCCGCCGCCACCCAGGACCCGCTGGCCCCGCCGCGCGACCGCATCCACCTGTTGGTCTCGGGCAGCCTGTCGGGCCGGCTCGAACCGTGCGGCTGCGCCAGCGGCCAGCTCGGCGGCCTGGCGCGCCGGCTGCAGCACATCGGCGAACGCCGCGACTACGACCTGCTGCTCGAAGGCGGCGACCTGGTCGAGACGGCGACCGAACTCGACGGCCTGAAGCTGCTGACCATCCGCCAGCTGCTGGTCGACATGGGCAAGTACGACGCGCTCGGGGTCGGGCCACGCGACCTGGCACTGCCGCGCGACCAATGGGCGGCGTTCCTCGACGGCGCCCCGCTGATCGCCAGCGACGTGGTCGCGAAGGCCGAGGGCTGGCCGGCGCGGCCGTTCGTCGAGAAGACGGTGCGCGACGTGCGCGTGCGCATCGCCTCGCTGCTGCTCGAACTGCCCGAGGCCCTGCGCGGCGAGGAGTCGGGCCTGGCGCTGCTGCCGCCCGTCGACGCCTGGCGCAAGGCGCTCGACGGCAGCGACGCGGCGACCCGCCGGATCCTGTTCGTGCACGGCGACGACGTGCAGATCCGCAAGCTGCTCCCGCAGCTGACCCCTCGCCCCGACCTCGTGGTGTCCGTCGACCGCGGTGTCATCGAGCCGAGTCCGACGCCGACGCTGGTCGACGACGTGCCGGTGGTCAGCGCCGGCACGCGCGGCCGCGAGCTGCTCGACATCTGGCTGCACCGCGACGGCGATCGTTCGCGCATCGCCTGCGAAGTGATCCCGCTCGCCGGCAGCAAGACGATCCCGGGCGGCGGCGGCGACCCGCAGGCCAAGGAGTGGATCCTCGAGCACCGCCGCTTCGTGCAACAGGACGGCGTGCTCGCGCGCATGGTGCGCCAGCACCCGACCGCCAACGGCTCGAGCTACGTCGGCAGCCAGATGTGCAAGACCTGCCACCCGACCGCGTACGCAGCCTACGAGAAGAGCAAGCACGCGCACGCGTGGCAGACCCTGGTCGAAGCCGAGAAGGACCCGAAGCGCTACGGCTGGCCGGTGACCGCCTATCCGGACTGCGTCAGCTGCCACGTGGTCGGCTTCGGCGAGCAGACCGGCTTCGTCTCGGCGGAGGAGACGCCCGACCTGATCGGGGTCGGCTGCGAACGCTGCCACGGGGCGGGCCTCGAGCACGTGCAGACCGGCGGCAAGAAGCCGCTCGGCATCCTGGGCGGCGTCACCAAGTCGCAGCTCTGCACGCAGTGCCACGACTTCGAGCAGTCGCCGACGTTCCTCTACGGCGAGCGCTGGCCGAAGATCGAGCACGGCCGCGAGCCCGGCCAGCAGCCGAAGAAGTGACGCAGACGCGCGGCGGTTCTCAGTCGAACATCACCACGAGCTGCCACCCGCCGGAAAGGCCGAACAACGTGGCCGCCACGCACAGCGGCCAGCGCAGCCCGTCGAGCGTCGCGGCCCGTCGACGCCGCAGCCACCAGAAGCCGAGCAGCGCCCAGAAGCCGAAGTCGACCAGCAGCGCGTCGACCCCGCTCGTGAACGGCACGCGGTCCCTGGCGCAGGCGTGGTCGGAGCCTTCCACTCCTGGCCACGGCAGACCAGCGCGCCAGAACACCGGGTGCTCCCCGAACGCGAACGGGCCCATCGCCGTGAACCCACGTTCGCAGGGCAGCTGGAACACCCGGACGCTGAGCATCGTCATGGCGTAGGCGAAGGCCGGCACCACGATGGCCAGTGCCACCGGCGCCCGCCGCCCCCACAACGGCAGCAACAACCACAAGGGAGCGGCTGCCGCAGGCCAGCCCGAGCTGACGCGGGCGCCGAGCGCAGACCCCACCGCCAGAAGCAGCCCGGAGGCGAGAGCCGCACGCGGCCAGCGGCCGCAAGCCAACGGTCCGGCGTGCACTTCCCCCCTTCGTGCCGACAGCTCGCTGGTCGTCATCGTGTCCTCGCCAGTGGATGCTCGTGCCCCCTCGATCAGCGGGGCCTTGCCCGGGCCATTGCCTACTTGCGCGGCCCGCAGTGCCGATCGAGCCAGTCGATCGTCTCGGCGAGGCAGTGCAGCACGTTCTGCCGCCCCCGATAGCCGTGGCTCTCGTGCGGCAGCATGCACAGCCGCGCCGTCGCCCCGTGCCCCTTCAGGGCCGCGAACAGCCGCTGGCTCTGCAGCGGGAACGTGCCCGGGTTGTCGTCGTCGGCACCGTGGATCAGCAGCAGCGGCTCGTCGATGCGGTGCGCGTGCGCGAACGGCGACATCGCCTGGTAGATCTCAGGAGCCTCCCAATAGGTGCGATCTTCGCTCTGGAAGCCGAACGGCGTCAGCGTGCGGTTGTAGGCCCCCGAACGCGCGACGCCGCAGGCGAACAGGTCGGTGTGCGCCAGCAGGTTCGCGGTCATGAACGCGCCGTAGCTGTGGCCGCCGACGGCGAGCCGCTTCGTGTCGATGCAGCCGGTCGCAGCGAGCGCCTGCACGGCCGCCGCGGCGTTCTGCTGCAGCTGCAGGACGAAGCTGTCGTTCGCCGTGCGCTGCGGCCCGACGATCGGCATCGCCGCGTCGTCGAACACCGCGTAGCCGGCCAGCAGCGCGAACAGGTGCGAGCTGCCGGACAGGCGCAACCAGCGATTCGGGGCGCTGCGCACCTGGCCGGCGTCGCTCGCCTGTGTGTACTCGAGCGGGTAGGCCCAGACGAAGCACGGCCGCTGCTGCCCTTCCTGGTAGTCGGGCGGCAGGTAGAGCGTGCCGCTCAACGCGACGCCGTCCGCGCGCGTGTAGTTCAGGAGCCGCTTCTGCACCTTGGCGAGCAGGGCTTGGCCGGGGTCGTCGAAGGTGCGCAGCGTCGAGCGCTTGCCTGCGGCGGTGTCGACCACCACCAGCGACGGCGGCTCGCTCGGCGACTCGCTGCGCACCAGCAGTCGGGCGCCGTCGTCGTCGAGGAAGCCGACCAACGTCTCGTGCCGCCCCGGGGCGGCGTGGAACAGCCGCTGCTTCTCGCCCGAGGCGAGCTGCCAGCGATCGACGAACGGCCTTGCACCCTGCGGGGACGCCCCTTCGCCGGCGAGGAACAACGCCCCGTCGCGATGCCGCAGCAGCGACGCTCCGTTCGCGCGCACTTCGCGGATCGGCCGCCCCGGATCGCCGTAGGCGTCCTGCGTCGAGCGCTCGTAGAGCAGGGTCAGGGCAACCGTCGGATCGCTCGCATCCCCACGCCAGACTCGCTGCCGGCGGGTGCGCCGGTCGAACTCGCCGACCAGGGCCAGGCGGCCGTCGCTCGCGTAGTCGATCCCAGCGAAGCGGTGCTGGGTCCGGAACCACGGTCTTGGTTCGCCAGCCAGGTCGTCGAGCCGCAGCACCAGGTCGCGGTGCTCGACGTCCCGCTGCGGATCGCCGCCGTCCTGGGCTTCCGCCCACGCCAGGCTGTGCGGCAGCGCGTCGATCCAACCGATGCTGCGCGGCCCTGTCGGCACACCACCGATCGGCACCGACTCGCGCAGCGGCAGCTTCGCGACGGTGCGCAGGACCTCGCCGCGAAGGTCGAGCACCTGGCAGGTCGCGGGGAAGCTGCCGAACGGGACCGCGTACGAGAACGGGCGCTCGAGGCGCGTGCCGAGCAGCAGCGAGCCGTCCGGCGACGGTTCGACGCTGGTCCACAGCGCCGCTGCACCGATCGCCTTCCGTACGATCGCCGCCGGCGACATCGCCGGATCGATCAGCAGCAGCTGGCTCTGCGCGTAGTGCGCGAACAGCGCTTCGTCGTGCTCGTCCTGCAGCAGGTCCTGGTAGGTGCGCACCAGCGCCTTGGTGCCCCGCACGGTCTCCTGCAGCTGTGGCCCCGCCGGCACCGCCGGCCGCGCCGGTTCGTCGCCGGGCACGACGGTGTGCACCAGCAACCGCCGCTGGTCGGGCCACCACTGCACGCCCCCGCCGAGCACCGTGTTGACGTGCACACCGTCGATCTTGCGCGGGCGTTCGGTCGCCGGATCGGCGAGCCACAGTTCGGCACCACCCGGCTGGCCGTGGCGCAACAGCACGAACGCACGATCGTCGGCCGACCAGATCGGGCCGCTCCAGTGGTCCTTCGGCAGCTCCACCGGATGCTGGGTCGAGTCGGCGAGCGACTGCAGCACGATCGAGCGGGTGCGCGCGCCGAGCTGCCGGCCGTGCGACGCGGGATCGACGCGCAACCCGGCGAGCTTGTGGTGCGGCCGGGCCACGACGTCGAGTTCGGGCAGCGGATCGCGGGTCACCAGCACGAGCCAGGTGCGGCGCGGCGACAGCGACACCTCGGGCGGCGGCGCCGCTTCGACGAGCTGCACGATCGCTTCGGCCGGGCGGCGGAAGCCACCGGGCTGCGCCGGTGCGGCTTCCTGGGCGACCGGTGCCTGCTGGGCAATCAGGGGCGCCGCAGCCGCGGCGAGCACGACGAGACCGGCCGACCAGACGGTCGGGCCAACGAACGGAACGCGCATCGGACCTCCTGCGGGCGAAGGGGAGGTGGGTGCTTACGGCCCGGTCCGGCGCGCTGCACGCACCAGCTGGCGATTTCCAGGACGACGGGGCCCTGGCCCGCGGGCCTTCAGCGAGTCGCGATGCGATCCAGCGACTCGCGGTGCTTCATCGCGAAGGTCTCGCGGAAGTCGATGCCGTCGACGAAGTCGAGGCGCGAGTCGGTCGGCCGCCGGCTCAACAGCTCGGCGTCGATCAAGTTGAAGACGATCTCGCCGAAGTCCGACGAACGGCGCACGCCCCAGCGCTCGAACACCAGCGCCGCCATCGGCCCGAACTGGTCCGAGGCGTACTCCTGGATGCCGCCCAGCAGCTCGCGGCCGCCGACGTGGCGTTCTTCGCCGGTCAGCGCATCGCGGCCGAGGTGCGACATCGTGAAGTCGAGCGCGTCGAGCACGAAGTAGTACGCGAGCCGACTGAAGCGGCGATCGCGGCGACGCACGGTCTGGATCTTCTCTTCGAGCAGGTCCTGTTCAGCTGCAGCCATCGACACGGTTCCTCCGCATGCGAAGCGGCGTGATGACGCCGCTATCGACACTTCCGGAACCACCCTTGAGCCATGGCGAGTGACCGCTCGCCGCGACTCGTGCCAAGACCCACCGATCCCAGCGACCCCCTCGCCGAGAACGATGCTGCGTCCCCATGGTCATCCTGGCGTGAGCTGCAGCAAGCACGCCGTCAACACCTGCTCGGGCGGGATCAACAGATCGAGATCCCGTTCGGCGGCCAGCGTGTGCTCCAACCAGGTGGTCCATGGTTCTGCGGACGTCGCACCGTAGGAAGGTCCGTCCGCCGCCGCAAGGGCACTGCGCCGCCGCCGCAGCTCGGCGCGCAGCAACCACAGGAAGTCGCGTGCGGCGTCGAGCTCGAGGCGCCGTTCGGGCAGCTTGTCGAGCACCGCGCGCGCCGTGGCGACCGGCCGCAACCTGTCGACGTCGGCCAGCACCGCCAGCACCAGATGATGGAGCTGTACCGCGCGTTCGGTGCAGGCCTGCAGCGACCGACCGAGGCTGCCCCCACCCAGGGCGATCGCCTCCTCGACCCGGTCCGAAGCGTCCGGCCGGCGCTGCAAAATCTCGCGCCGGAGCACCTCCTCGGCCAGTGGCAGGACCCGCAGGCGCTGCACACGCGAGCGCACCGTCGGCAGCAGCTGCTCGGGCCGCGACGCTTCGAGCAGCAGGAAGGTCGCCACGCCCGGCTCCTCGAGCGTCTTCAGCAGCGCGTTCTGCCCCTCCTCGGCCAGGTGGTCGGCGTCCTCGATCCACAGGAGGCGCGCCCGGCCTTCGACCGCGGTGCGCGCGAGCAGTTCCTGGGCCTCGCGCACCTGGTCCACCTTGATCTCGTAGAAGCTCTTCTTCAGCTCCTTGCGTTCCTCCTCGTCGTGCGCGAGATCCAGCACGTGCACGTCGGGATGCTGGCGGTTGGCGATGCGCGTGCAGGTGCGGCACACCCCGCACGGTCCGTGAGGATCGAGATCCGAAGGACACAGCAAGGCTGCGGCGAGCCAGGCGATGACCGTCGACTTGCCGGACCCGCGCGCTCCTTCGACCAGCATGCCGTGCGGCAGGCGCAACGTGCGGGCGAGGCCGAGCCAGCGCTGCAGCGCTTCCCCCTGGCCCAGCGGCGGTGCCAGCCGCAGCGCCCCGAGCCCGTCGGCGGCGACCGGGGCTTGCGCCCCCTTGCCGCGGCCTTCACGCACCCAGCCGCTCATCGCAACCACCGCGAGATGGCCTGCTGCAGCTCCTGCTGCACGACCTCGAACGGGCGCGAGGCATCGACGACCGACGCGCGGCCGTCACGCGCGGCAGCCTCGAGATAGCCGCGGCGCACGCGTTCGTGGTAGTCACGACCACGCCCTTCGATACGGTCCTCGGCGCGACTGTGGCGCCGCGCCAACGACACCTCGAACGGCACGTCGAGCACCAACACCTGGTCCGGCACGCAAGCCCCGTGCACCCGCCGCGCCAGGTCGAACAGCCAGTCGGTCGGCAAGGCCGAACCCGGGCCGCCGGCGAACGCGAGCCCCTGGTAGACGACCGTCGACAGGTAGCAGCGTTCGGAGACGACGATCGCCCCATCGCGCAGGGCCGGCGCCACCTTGCCAGCGACCAGCTCGGCGCGCGCCGCCGCGAACAACAGCGCTTCGCTGATCGGCTGCAGCTCGCCGGTGGCGGGTGACAACAACAGCTGGCGCAGCGCTTCGCCGACCGACGTCGAACCCGGCTCGCGCACGTGCAGCACCGTTCGCCCGGCTGCCTGCAGCCACTGCACGAGCGCCTGCGCCTGCGCGGTCTTGCCACAGCCGTCCGGACCGTCCAGCGCCACGTAGCAGCTCACGACAGCGCCTCGACGAGTTGCCGCAGCTCCGCGGAGGTGACCAGTTCTTCCTGCAGCGACAGCGCCATGTAGCTGACCGAAGCACGCGTGCGGCCACCGAGGAAGCGGCCGACCTCGCTGCCGGACAACCCCTGCTGCAGGCAGAGGTGGGCGAGCACCTTGCGGGCGCGGCTGACGGCGCGCCCCTGGCGCTTGCCGCACAGGTCCTCGGCGGTGATCCCGCACTTGCCGGCGACGCGATCGCGCAGACGCGCGAACACCCGGCTCGGGTCGATCAGCTCGAGGTACTTCGGCGGCAACGACGCGCCGCGCGACTGGGCCCACGCGGCGCGCAGTTCCGGGAACGAACCGTGCACCTCGCGCGCCAGCGACTCGACCGCGGTGGCGCGGCCGTTGCGCGACGGCGCCCCTTCGAGGGCCCGCAGGTAGCGCAGCCGACCGAGCGGACCCGGTCGTTCGATCGCGGCGACGAAGCCGGCACACAGCGAGGTCGCCAGCGCCGGATCGAGGTCGCGGATGTCGTTCGGATGCCAGCGCGACGCGGTCACCGTCGGCGAGCGCAGCGACTCGCGCGTGCGCAGCACCGTGAGCACGAACTGTTGCAGCTTCTCCTTGCCGGCGATGCGGTGCAGCTCGTCGAGCACCAGCGGCCGGTCCTGGCAGAGCTCCTGGCGCAGGCTGTCGACGCGCCGTTCCTGGTGCGCGCACTGGAACGCCTTCAGCAGCGCCGGCAGGTCGAACCACATCGCCTTGTCGACGCCCGGCCGCTCGACCAGGTTCTCCTTCCACCAACGCAGCAGGAACGACTTGCCGACCCCGCTCGGGCCGTGGAACAGGAACAGGTTCGAAGGCAGCGGCCGCTCGCCGCCGAGGTGTCTCAGCACCAGGAACGCGGTGCGGTTGCCGTCGTCGACGATCGGCTGCTGGGGCGAGACCTCGAGCGCGTCGAACCGCGGCGCCTCGTTGGCCTGCAGCTCGATCGACAACCGCGTGCCGAACTCGGCGGCGAGCAGTTCCTCGAGCAGCGGACGGAACAGCGAGCGGACCCGGTCGGCGACCAACCGGCTCTTCGCCTCCACGTAGAGCACGCCCCGCTCGAGCAGCACCGGCCGCAGCTCGGCCAGCCACGCGTCGTAGGCGGCGGCCCCGGCGCGTTCGCGCAGCGGCGCCGACAGGCGCGTCCAGCATTCCTCGACCAGCGGCAGCATGGGTGTGGCGTCCGACCACGAGCGGCCGGGGGGCCAACGCTAGCAACTCGTCAACGGCCTCGCCACTCCGCCAGAAGCCCGCGCGCCTCGGCCTCCGCACCGGTGCCAGAGGCCTCGCGCAGCAGACGATCGAGCAGGTTCAGCGCCCGTTCGGTGTCGCCGAGTTCGCGCCGCAGCTTCGCCGCCGCGAGCCACGCCGTGGCCCGCTGCTCGAGGTCGTCGGGCCCACCGGTCTCGGGGCGCTGCTCGCTGTCGAGGTACTGGCGGTCGAGCTTCGGCGTGACCGCGGCGGCGACCTCGTACTCGCGCGCCGCCTCGACCTTCTTGCCGAGCGCCACACACGCCGCCGCCATGCGCAGGTGCAGCTCGCGATGGAACGGGTCGATGCGGTTGCACTCGACCAGGAAGCGCAGCTCCTCGGCCCTTCGTCCAGCCTCGCGTTCGAACTCGGCGAGCCGCCAACGCGGCTGGTAGGCGCGGCCCGAGCGCTTGCACCAGGTGCGCATCTCCGCCTGCTCCTTCGCTTCGTCGCCGCGCTCCCGGTAGAGCCGGGCCAGCAGCAGTTCGGGCGCGTTCTGTTGCTCGGTGCAGGTGGGCCAACAGGCCTTGGCCGCCTCCCACATCGCGATCGCGCCGTCCTGGTCGCCCTTGGCCAGCAGAGTGCGGCCGCAGGCGATGCGCGAGTCGAAGTCGTCGGCACCCTTGCCGAAGCCGCGGCGCCAACACTCCAGCGCCTCGTCGAGCTGCTGGCGCGAACGCAGCAGTTCGGCGCGCACCAGCTGGGCCTGGCCGTGCTCGGGATCGACGCGAAGCACCTCGGCGAGCCAGCGGCCGGCATCGACCGGGTTGTCGCGATCGAGGCACGCCCAGGCGAGGTCGATGCGCACCTGCAGGTTGCGAGGGTCCTTCTGGGCCCGCGCCTGCAGCCGCGCCACCGCCGCGTCGTCGTGGTGCGGCACGAGCCGCATGCCGCGCAGCTTCTCCTGCTGCACGAAGTCGAGGAACTGCTGGTCGAACACCCGCGACGCGATGCCGAGCGCCTTCTCGAACGCTTCCTCGGTGTCGAGGTCCTCGGCGAACGCCCGGAGCAGCAGCAGCGCCTTGTCGAAGCCGTAGCGCTTGGTCAGGAACTCGACGATCAGCCCACCCTGGTAGTAGCCGAACAGGATGCGCGGGCCGCGGAACAGCCGGTTCAGCAGATGCACCGGCGGGATGTCCTGGTTGGCGAACGCGTCGAACAGCTCGCGGTCCATGCCGCGCTCCCACGACGGGTCGCGGGTCTTCTCCTCGTAGACCGAGAAGCCCTCGGTCAGCCAGCGCGGCACGCGGTTGTTGCTGAGGCCGAGCGTCAGCACGTGCACGTACTCGTGCCAGACCGTCGCCTCCCACATGAACTCCTGCCGGCGCAGGTCGGCGTCGCCGGGCGACACCAGCGTGATCAGCCGCCCGAAGCACGCCCCGAGCGCGGTGAAGCCCGTGAAGCCGATCGTGCGCACCGAGAAGTCGTCCCAGGTGTGCAGCACCTCGAGCTTGGTCGGGCGCTCGGGCCGGAACCCGTAGCGCGCGCCGAGCACCTCGGCAGCCTCCAGCTGCAAGGGCAGCAGGTAGTGCTGCAGCACGTCGAGGTCGTCGCGGTGCATCTGCACGTCGAAGCGCTCGTGGCCGACCGTCGTGTACTGGTCGTCGAGCCGCTTCTGCAGCATCGTGGCGTTGCTGCGCCACGGATCGTTGAGCCCCTTGGCGAGCTGCTTGCAGCGATCGAGCAGTTCGCGCGCGCGCGCCGACTCGGCGGTGTAGATGCAGGCCCGGGCGAGCCCCTGCAGCGTCGGCACGTCGTCGGGGGCCTGCTGCAGCGCCGCCTCGAAGAACGGCACCGCGTCGCCGAAGCGGTACAGCGCGCACAGGTGCTCGGCGAGGATGCGGTCGCACTCGGGCCAGCCCGGGTCGCCGGCCAGCGCCCGGGCGCGGAACGCCGCGTAGTCGTCGGCCTCGTGCAGCAGGTAGGCGGCGGCGGCGCGGTGGCACAGGGTGATGCGGTCGTTCGGGTCGATCGCCAGCGCCGCGTCGAGCATGCGCGCGGCGTCGCGGTAGCGGCGATCGTCGAGCACGTTGCCGGCGCGATGCACGATGGCCTCGACGCAGCGTTCGTTGCGTTCGAGCACGCGGTCGAGGAACGACTCGGTCTTCGCCCCGTCGAGCACCATGTTGGCGCTGCGAATGCGGTACATCGCCAGCAGGGCCTCTTCGTGGTCGACGTGCGTCTGCAGCGCCTGCTTCAGGTCCTTCTCGCCGCTCGGGAAGCCGCTGGCCTCGCCGTAGGCCGCGAACTTGACGAGCCCGAGGGTGATGCGCGCCTCGGCCTGGTCCGGGGCCAGCTGCAGGCTGTCGACGAGCACCTGGCTCGCCGCTTCGAGCTGGTCGCGCCCGCCGAGCCGATACATCGAGCGACCGCGGAACGCGAGTTCGCGCGCACTCGGCCCGGCCGGACGGTCCGACCCGGTCGATCCACCGCGCACTGGCGACACGTCCTTGGCGTCGGCGTTCGCCTGCCACAAGGCGCGGGCGTCGTTGCGGCGACCGTCCGCCCACAGCACCTCGCCGAGTTCGTGGCGCAGCTCGCAGCTGGTCGGGTTGGCATCGAGCAGCGTCTGCAGCATCCGCGCCGCCTCGGCGTAGCCACCAGTGCGGCGCAGCATCGCGGCGTGCAGCCGCTGCACCTCCGGATGCTGGCGCACCGCCGCGTCGGCCGCGGTGATGCCGAAGGTCACCTCCTCGTACTGCCCGCGTCGGCTGGCGATGGTCCACAGGCCCAGCTGGGCCTGCGTGCCGAGCTCGGCGTTCGCTGGCGTCGCCGGCTCCTCGGCGAGCGCGTCGAGCAGCTCCTCGAACCGATTGGTCGCCGAGCTCCACTCGCCACGCTGCAGCTTCTGCTGGGCCGTGCGCAGCAGGCCCACGAGATCGTCGGCGTCGTCGGGTTCCTGGGCCGGCAGCACGACCGACGACAGCAGGCACGACCAGGACCAGAGCAACGAACGGAATCGGACCATGGAGGCACGGCACCATACTGGAGCACACGACCCGGTGTCGGCGACTTCCTGGTCCCGGACCACCGGCGGTCCGGCCTAGCATTCCCGACATGGCGACGAGCCTCGACGAGTACTACCGCGGCCTCGAGGCGGCAGCCGCAGCCCTCGGTGGTGTGCCCAGGACCGTCCGCGGCGCCGATCCGGCCGCCGCTGCGGCGGCGGTGCACGCAGCGTCCTCGGCGTGGCTCGCCGCGGCCCCGGAACGGCCGCGCGCGTGCCGCGACGGATGCGCGCACTGCTGCCACTTCCCGGTCGGCGTCACGTTCGGCGAGGCGCTGCGGCTGCACCTGGCACTCGCCGAGCACGGCGCAGAGTCCCACCAGCGAGTTCTGGCGGCCTGCCGAGCACCAGGCGCAGCGACGCCATGGGAACAACTGGTCGGCCACGCCTGCCCGCTGCTCGAGCACGGTCGCTGTCGCGCCTACGAGGCACGCCCGCTGCCGTGCCGGGCCCTCGCCAGCCGCTCGGCGGAGGCCTGTGCCGCCGCACTGCACGGCAGCGGCGAGGTGCCGCGCGACGAGGTCGCGTTCTGGCGTGGCCTCGGCGCCGTCGCGGCACTCGACCGCGACGAGCCCATCGGCAGCCGCGAGCTGCGCAGTGCGCTGCTGGCGCTGCACGAGGGACTCGGGCACCGGCCTCGGGTCGAACAGGGCGAACTCGCAGCGGTGCTGGCTTCGTTCGCGGCGGCCCGGCCCGTGCCATGAAGCCGGGGGTCAGGCCGGGAGTTCTTCGAACTGCGCGATCGTCTGCCGCCACTCGTCGGGCAGCGGGCTCGGCTTGAAGTTCGCATCGACGTGGACCAGCACCGCGGTCGAGGTCACCAGCACTTCGTCGCCGGAGCGCACTTCGTAGTCCGTGTGGAAGCTGGTGGTGCCGAGCGAGCGCACCCGTACAGCGACTTCGACCTTGCCACCGAGTCGTCCGGGCCGCAGGAACTTGACGTTCGCCTCGGCCAGCACGTACGGCACCCGGTGGTCCTGCAGCAGCCCAAGGTGCTGGAAGTAGAGCAGGCGCGCCTGCTCGCACAGGCTCAGGTAGACAGCGTTGTTGACGACCCCGGCCGAATCCACGTCGACCCAGCGGAGCGGCACGTCGGCGGCGAAGCGGAAGAACATGGTGGTATCCTGGCCGCAGCGAGGCGGCGAAGCGAGCCCGGTCAGTCCGGAGGCTTGGCGGCCCTCGTTCGTAGAGCCCGAGGACCTCCATGACTCCGGACCTTCGTGTGCCGTTCGTCCCCCTGCTGCTGGTGCTGCCGCTGCTCGCCCAGGAGGGGCCGCCCCAGGACCCAGGGACCAAGCTGCAGTCGCGTTCCTCGGTGCTGCAGGTCGTCGAGCCCGACGCCAACGACCTCGACCTGCGCACCACGCCGGTGGTCCGGGCCGTGCAGCGCGCCGCCGACTCGGTGGTCAGCATCTACCTGCAGCACCAGCTCGCGCGCGGCAACGCGGTGACCGAGGGCCAGGGTTCGGGCGTGATCCTCGACGACCAGGGACTGGTGATCACCAACTGGCACGTGGTCGCCCCGGTGGTGCTCGACGAGCGCCGTGGGGCATCCCTCGACGTGGTCGTCAAGCTGCGCGACGGCCGCTCGCGCAGCGCCAAGGTGCTGTCGACTTCGCCGCGCCGCG
Organism: Planctomycetota bacterium; assembly: GCA_016793305.1. Next base: position 3,036 of record JAEUHU010000094.1, on the reverse strand, counting down.
ACCTGGCGCTGCTGCAGCTGCGCCTCGAAGGCGACGAACGAGTGAAGCCGATCGAGGTCGGCCGCTCGGGCGGACTGATGATCGGCGAGACGGTGGTCGCGATCGGCAACCCACAAGGCCATGCCAACACGGTGACCAGCGGCGTGCTGTCGGCGATCGACCGCTCGATCCAGGTGCGCGCCCCGGACGGCCAGCTGCGTGAGTACGCGGGGCTGCTGCAGACCGACGCCGCGATCAACCAGGGGAACAGCGGTGGCGCCCTGCTCGACATCACCGGCCGCCTGATCGGCATCAACAACGCGATGGCGATGGGTGCCGAGAACATCGGCTTCGCGATCCCGATCGACGCGGTGCGCAAGGAGTTCGAACAGGAGCTGTTCCGCAGCGACAGCCTCGCCGCGAGCACCGGCGCGCCGTGGCTCGGCGCCGAACTGGCGGAGGCGGACGGGCGCGTGACCGTCGCCAGCATCGTCGCCGACAGCCCGGCGGCGCGGGCTGGCCTGCAGGTCGGCGACGTGGTGAGCGAGATCGACGGCCAGCCGGTGCGGTCCCGCCTCGACTACCTGCGACGCTTCGCGACGGCACGCCCGCACCGGGCCCTGCCGCTGACCGTGCAGCGCGCCGGAGCGGCCCACCAGCTGGCGCCCGAACTGTGGAGCCGCGACCAGGGTGCGTTGCTGCGGGGGCTCGGCATCACCGTCGACGAGATCTCCCGACAGGAAGACGACGAACTGGCGATGAAGGCGACCCGCGCGTTCTACCGCGGCACCAACCTGCGGCGCGTCGCCGTGTTCGGCTCGACCCTCCGGCTGCGTCGCGTCGAGCGCGGCGGCCCGGCCGACACCGTGCTGCTGCCCGACGACCTGCTGCTCGGCGCGATCGTGCGCGGCCCGTTCGGCGAACGGGAGGTGCCGCTGACTTCGCTGCGCGATCTGGCGCAGTTGGTCGAACAGAGCCGTGGCGCCACCGTGCGGCTGTCGATCCTGCGCGCCGACGAGGACTGGCTCGCGAACCTCGAAGTGCGGGGCGAGACCAAGCGCTGAAGAGCCAAGGGCCGCGCCCGGCTTGCAGCACCGCGAGCGCACTCAGCGCCACACCCAGGTGCAGCGGGCCAGCATCGTGAACTGCGTCGCCAGGTCCGGGTCGTCGGCACGCGGCACGCCGACCACCGCGGCGCGCACCGAACCACGGCGCAGCATGCGCGCCAGCGCGTCGCCCGACAGCCCTTCGAGCAGCATCCCCGCCTCGGCGGTGCCCTCTTCGCGGTGTTCGGCGAACGCCTGGCCGGCGGCGAGCCGCCAGTGCGTCGGCAGACCCTGGCCGCCGCGGCCGATGCGCGTGAGCAGCGCCTGCTCGACCTTCGCCACCGCGTCGAGCACGCGGACGTTGCCGCGCCGTTCCCCGTGCAACCGCAGCGCTGGCAGCAGCACGCCGCCGACCAGCCAGCCGCGCTCGAGGTAGACGCGCTCGCCGACCTCGCCCTCGCCGAAACGGAACGTGCCGTGCGTGGCGTCGAATCGCCGCAGGATCGACGCCGCGAGCCGGTCGGAAGCACGCGCCAGCACCGGATCCGGGGCGATCGCCAGCAGGGCTTCGAGTTCGAGCAGCGGCCACGCGTAGTCGCGCAGCCGTTCTTCGCGGCCGGTGCCGTTCGGTGGTTGCACGGCGAGTGCGGCCGCGAGGCCCTGCGCCGCCTGCAGCAGTTCGTCGTCGGCGGTCAGCAGTCCGACCCACAACAGCCCCTGCAGCCACGCGTGGCCGGGCTCGGGCTGGCCGGTGCGATGGTCCGGCCCGTGCGGGAACGGCAGCCCTGTGCGCGCGTCGAGGTCGCGGTCGAGCAGATGCCGCGCCGAACGCCGCGCGCGTTGCCAGGCCCCCGCGTCGCGCAGGCCGACCGCGGCCCGCAGCAACGCCAGCGTGGTGTCGAACTCGAGGTTGGTCACCACCTCGCCGCTGCGCAGGTAGTCGCCGGCCCCGCGCCGGCCGGGCAGTTCGCGCAGCGCCGGCAGCGCGGCAGCGAGTTGCTTGCGCACCTGCCGCGTCGTGTCGCCACCGCCGCCGTGCGGCGGCAGCAGCCCGACGTCGGCGAACCAGGTGCGACCGAGCCGCAGCACCACGTCGGCGCGGGCGGCGAACGAGGCGTCGGGTTCGGTGCGGTGTTCGCCCGCCGTGTAGCGCTCGCCGTCGAGTTCGGTCGGCGCGGTGAACGTCAGGCGTTCGAGGCGGTCGGTGGTGCCGTCGAGCCAACGCCACGTGGTGCGCGCGAGGCGTCCGTGCGGCAGCAGTTCGTGCTGCACCTCGCGCACGAACACCGCCCCCGAGCCTTCCGGGCACGGCGGTCCGTCGCCGACGACCACGCGGGCGAGGCCAGGTGGCCCGCTGATCGCGATCTCGACCCAGACCGGGTCGACGTCGGGGCGACCGATCGGCAAGCGCCGCCACTGCAGGCTGCCCGGGCCGTCGAGGCACAGGCCGCGCTGCACGGCGGCGGCCGGCACGGGCGCGCCGAAACGCACCGGCCGGCCGTCCAGGGGAACCAACAAGACGGCGGGAGCGACCGCCACGAGGAGGAGGAGGGAAGTCACACCGCAACGTGGCGCGATCCCCTCGATCGGTCGCACCGAGATCGAAAATCCTCGGCAGCGCGGCCCCGTTCGGGCGCGTGCACCAGCTCGGTCGCTCAGTCGGCCCAGACACTGTGGAACACCGTGCCGCCCTCCTCGAGCCAGCGCCGGAAGCTGTCGTGGTAGGGCGCCGTCAGGCGGTGGCGCAGCTCGGCCGGGTCCATCCAGCGCGTCGCCAGCACCTCGGCCCCTGCCACCGGTTCGCCGGCGGCCACGTCGACCTCGAAGAAGAACGAGCGCCAGGCGTGGCGCCGCAGGCCGGCGAGCCGTCGTTCGCCCTCCTGCACGAACAGGAAGCGCGGCAGGCCCACCACCACCAGACCGGTTTCCTCGCGCAGTTCTCGGCGCAGCGCTTCGTGCAGCAGCTCGCCGGGCTCGACGCGGCCGCCGGGCAGGTCGAACACGTGCACCG
>JAEUHU010000086.1 GCA_016793305.1 Planctomycetota bacterium | reverse complement strand
CCGCTTCACCGAGACGGTGCCGCGCGACTTCCTGGCCTCGCTGCACCCGATCGGCCGCGTCGGCAAGCCGGAGGAGATCGCCGACGCCGTGCTGTGGCTCAGCTCGCCGCAGGCGTCGTTCGTCACCGGCCAGACCGTCGCCGTCGACGGCGGCTTCACCGCCCAGTGACCGGAACGGCCCTGCCGCGCTAGCCTGCGAGCATGGTCGTCGACGTGCTGCGGCTCGTGCACCTGGCCAACGCGGCGCGCGCCACCGACGAGCCCCGCGGCGGCCCGGCCGGCGAGATGCTCGAACGTCGGTTCGGCTGTGCCTGCTGGCTGGCGAGCTACGGCTCGCTGGCGCCGGGCGGTCGCAACCACGGCGAACTCGCGACGTGCGCGGGCACGTGGTGGCAGGGCACCGTCACCGGCTTCCGCGCCGAACGGCAGTGGCCGGTGTTCACGTTCGCCGAGGGCGGCCCGCACGTACCGGTGTGGCTGCTGCACAGCCCGGTGCTGCCGGCGCACTGGGCCGCGCTCGACGCGTTCGAAGGCGGCGACTACCGCCGAATCCTGGTGCCAGTGTGGGACGGCGACCGGCTGTTCGCGGTCGCCAACCTCTACGAAGCCGTGCGCCCCGTCGGCACCGACGAAGCGGGGCGCTAGAAGCGCAGCCCGCCGCCGAGGATGAAGCCGTCGATGGTCAGGTCGGCGTCGATCGTGTCCCCGTCGATCTGGCCGTCGAGCTGCAGGTTCATGCCGCGATAGCCCGCGAACACCGACAACATCGGCGTCGGGTGGTACTGCAGCATCGCCTCGACGTCGAGCAACGAGCCGGACACGTCGTCGATGTCGGCCTCCATGTAGCCGATCTCGGCGATCGCACTGACGACGCCGAGGTCGACCTCGCCGCGCAGGAACGCGAGCGGCAGGGGGCCCTTCAGCTGCACGTCCTCGGTCGCGATGCCGATCGTGTCGCGCACCTGCAGATCGAGATCGAAGTAGTCGGCGGCGATGCCTGGGGAGATCGCCACCGGGCCCAACGAGATCTGCAGCGCGTAGGCGGCCTTGATGTTGGTCAGGTCGAGCGAGGTCTGCACCGGCACACCGCCGGGCAGCGAGATGATGTCGCCGAAGTCGGCCTGCAGGTTGCCGCGGCCCGATTCGGAGAACGTGAACGCCGAGACGCTGAGCACCTGCACGCCGGTGTCGAGTGCCACACGGCCGTAGGGAGAGCCCTGGTCGTCGCCGAGCCCGAAGGCGCTCTTGACGTCCTGCTGGACGGCGGCAGAGCCCGTTCCGGAGACGTAGCCGACGTCACCGCTGACCCCGAGCTGGGCGTAGCCGAGGTTGCCCGACAGGGCGAGTTGGAAGCACGACGGCAACACCAGGGTCGCGGCCAGCGCGAGGAGGAGTGGGAGGCGCATGGCGTGGTTCAGGGGGCGATGGAGAGCTCGCGCGTGGCGAGGTTGAAGCGGAAGGTCGCGGCGATGCCGGTCGCGACGATCGTCGCGGTCGACGTGCCGTCGAACGTGACGCTGGCGTCGACCGAGGCCTGCGGACCGGTGACCGTGACGTCGATCGTGCCGATCGGGTAGGTCTGGCCGGGCGAGTCGTCGACCTGGATGCCCGTGGTCGAGAACGTCAGCGAGCACAGCGGGGGACCGTTGTCGCTGACCGTGCTGTCGGCGACCGGCGGTGGGCCGCCCGACGGCGTGCCACTGGTGGTGCTCAGC
>JAEUHU010000563.1 GCA_016793305.1 Planctomycetota bacterium | reverse complement strand
AAGGCGGTCACCGACGCGTGCAAGAAGTACTCGGGCTTCTACCTGGGCTCGATCGGCGGCCCGGCGGCGATCCTGGCGCAGGACTCGATCACCAAGGTCGAGGTGCTCGACTACGCGGATCTCGGCATGGAGTCGGTGTGGAGGATCGAGGTGAAGGACTTCCCGGCGTTCCTCGTCGTCGACGACAAGGGCAACGACTTCTTCGCGTGAAGGCGTGGCCGCGCCGGCGGCCCAGTGCTCCGGGCAGTACGGCTACTTCGCCATCGTCGTCAGCCGTTCGCGCAGTGCTGCGAGCACCGAGGCGTGGTAGTCGCCCTTCTGCGCGCGCTCGGCCAGGTAGGCCTCCGCTTCGGCGTCGTCGCCGAAGCAGCGCAGCGCGAACGCCGCCCCGACGCGCACGTCGCGCGTCTCCTGCGCGTCGCGCAGCAGCGTCTGGAACGTGGCCCGGCTCGGCTCGTCGCGCAGCACGCCGAGCGCCTTGACCGCGGCGGCGCGCAGTTCGCTGTCCGGATCGAGCAGGAACGGCCGCAGGAACGGCGCGTGCTGGGCGGCGCCGATCTCGCCGAGCGTGCGGATCGCGTCGGCACAGGACGCCACGTCGCCGAGCAGCGGCAGCACCGTGTCCGCAGCACTGTGGGCGCTCTGGCGGAGGTTCGCGAACTCCTCGAGTGGCATCGTGCGCAGATGGTGGCGCTGGTCGAGCACCATGCGCGCCATCATCGGCACGCCGCGGCGGCCGAGGTTGCGCAGCACGAAGCGCGCTTCGTCGACCGGCCGCAGTTGCCAGCCGGCGGGCGTGATCAGGTGGGCGGCGAGGCGGCGTTCGAGTTCCTTCGGGTCGGGCTCGGGCGCGTTCGGCAGGCTCGGCTCGCCGGTGGTGCGCCACGCGGAGGTGAGGCGCGCGAGCTCGGTGCGCAGCTGGTCCCAGGTGGGGGCATCGGGCAGTTCGATCTTGCGGGCACGCAGCGCCTCGATCGCGAGCGCACCGGCCCGTTCGGCGGTGCGCGCGTCGTCGATCGCCGCCGCGAGCCAGGCAGCACCCGTGTCGTTGCCGAGCTCGAGCAGGGCACTGGCGAGCCAGACCACGGTCTCGGGGTCCTGTTCGTCCTTCAGCGCCAGCAGCAGCGGCAGCTGCAGGATCGCCTGGCCGGTGCGGGCACACAACCACGCGGCGCGTGCGCGCACACCGGCTTCCTTGTGCTTCAGGGCCGGCTCGAGGGCCAGCGGGGCGTGCGCGTTCGCCAGCAGCGCCGACTCGGCGCGGGAGAACAACCGCGCATCGGCTTCGACGAGGCGCAGCGCGATGTCGCCGAGGTCCTGCACCTCGCGCACGGTCGCTTCGGGGGGCGGTGGCGGGGCCTTGGCGAGCACTTCGAACTCGCCCAGCACGTCCTGCAGCAGCAGCGGCGGCAGCGGCGGGCCCGACCAGGTCGGCTTCGGCGGGTCCTTGGCGCAGGCGACCAGCAAGGCACTCGCCGCGACGATCGGCAGCGCGGCCTTCATCGCAGCTCCAGTCGCTGTTCGTCGAGCAGCGTGCTGCGTGGGTCGTCGTCCCCGACGAACGGCGTCAGCCGGTACCAGAGCCGCGCTTCCACGGCGGTGGCGTCGGCCGGGATCGGCACGCGCACGCTCTTGGTCGCCTGCGCCGGCAGCTGCGTGTTCTCGCCGACTTCGTTGCCGGGGTTGATCGGCGTCGGTTCGTCGCGGTACGGATTGCGGAACCGGTAGGCGCGCGTCCACTCACCGGTCCCGGCGGGGGGCACGAACCGGTAGACCATGTCGACCGCACGGTGGCGTTCCTCGGTCGGGAAGTGATGGCCGGCGGCGACGTTGGTCAGCGACAGCACCAGCTCCTGGCCGTCGCGCGCGACCGTGAAGCGGCCGGCCTTCTGCAACGTGGCCTTGTCGTGCGAGCCCTCGTAGACGTGCTTCCGGCCGGGCCGCACGCTGCCGTCGGCGCGCTTCCGGTCGATCGCCGGCATGTGGCACGACGCACAGTCGGTGCCCTGCGCCGCGTAGTGGCTCTCGCGCCACTGGTCGGTCGTGCCGTGTTGGTTGTGGCACGACGCACACGCGTCGACCGCCAGGAACGCGGTGTCGGCGACCGGCTTGCACGGCGCATCGGGGCGGCTGGTGCGGCCGAGGATCGTGCCGTTCGGCCCGAGGTGGCAGGTGATGCACGACACGCCTTCGTCGAAGTGCGTGCGGCGCGGCAGCGTGCGCTTGCCGAAGCCGGTCACCACGAGTGGTCGCGGCAGGTGGCAGTCCATGCACTCCTCCTTGCGGAAGTCGTCGCTGGTCTGCCGGACCTCGGGGTTCGTGAACGAGATCTGGTGGTGGCTGCCGAACCACTCGTCGTAGACGTCCTGATGGCACTGCTGGCACTGCGCCGACGACTCCCAGCGCACGTTCGTGGTGGCCTTCGCGGGGCCGGGTGCTTCGCCGGCCAGCACCAGCAGCAGCGAGCCTGTGCCGCCGAGCACGGCGGCGGCCAGTCCGAGGCGGGAAGCGAGGTTCATGGACGGAGGCGTGCCGGTGCGTCGCCGGCCGTCGGGGTCGGGTTGGGGGTCGACTGCCGCTGCCAGGGCAGCAGGCGCGGCGGGTTCACGAGGGTCAGCTGGGCCTGCTGGCCGGGCACGAGCGGTGCGGTGCTGTGGGCCGGCACCAGCTGGTCGCCCAGCGCGATCCGCAACCGGTAGCCGCCTTCGCCCGGCACGGCGCTGAGGATGCGGCCGCGCGGAGCGGCGTGGTTGCCGGAGCCTGCCGGTTCGGCGACGGCCGCGGCGCGCACGTCACCCGGCAGTAACACCAAGCGCAGGTCGGCATGCTCGTCGGCCGGGCGCGGGAACGTGCCGAACGCGGTCGCGACCCCGCCCGGTGCCGCCGTGGTCGGCAGGCACGCAGCCCCCTGCAGGAACGCCGCGGTGAACGCGCAGGCCGGCTGCTGCAGCAGCTGCAGGGCCGGGCCCTGTTCGACCACCTGGCCTGCGTGCATCACGACCAGGTCGGTGGCGAGTGCGAGCGCTTCGTCGCGGTCGTGGGTGACCAGGATCGTCGTGGTGGCGAACTCCGCGGTCAGCGCCTGCACCAGCAGCACCAGCGCGTCGCGCTGGTGCACGTCGACGCTGCGCAGCGGTTCGTCGAGCAACAGCACCTTCGGGCGAGCGGCCAGCGCGCGCACGAGGCCCAGGCGCTGCGCTTCACCGCCGGACAGTGCTCCGGGGCGCTTCTGTGCGTGCTCGGCGAGGCCAGCCTTGCCGAGCAGGGCCAGCGCGTCCGCGGGCTTCAGCCCCGGCGCGGCGAACGTCAGGTGCTGCAGCGCCGAGAGGTGCGACCACAAAGCCCCGTCCTGGAACACCAGCCCGAGCTCGCGCTGGTTCGGCGCCACGTTGGTGTGCGCGTCGGCGACGACCCGTTCGCCGATCCGGATCGAGCCGGATTCCTGGCGTTCGAGCCCGGCGAGGCAGCGCAGCAGCGTGGTC
>JAEUHU010000073.1 GCA_016793305.1 Planctomycetota bacterium | reverse complement strand
CGCGGCCGTGTTCCTCGGCGACGTCGCGGTCCAGGTAGAAGCGGTTGACCATGCCGGCGCCGAAGAAGTCGCGCTGCTCCAGCGGACGGCTCCAGCAGTAGGCGCGATCGCCGGGGCGCACGTCGGTGGCCAGCGGCAGCGCCACCAGCGGGTTCGCCGCCGCGGCGACGTCGAGCGCGACGATCGCGGCGTCCATGCCCTCGTCGCAGGCGAGCACCGAGGTCACCGGATGCACGACCCCGTCGGCCGTGACGACGATCAGGCGGGCGTCGCGCACTTCCATCGGTGGTCGCTCGAGGACGTGTGCGCAGGTGGCGATGGCGCCGTCGGCGGTCAGCGCGTAGCCACAGCCCATCGCCGTGTGCCAGTGGTCGCAGTGCGTGCACAGGAAGCACCAGCCGACCCGCAGGTGCGCCTTGCGCGCGCGTTCGGCGATCACGGGTGGTGCCAGCTCCTCGGTGTGCGGCTTCGGCAGCTGCAGAACGCGCGGCTGCGGTGCCTTGCACCAGCCCTCGACCGTCGCCGCCGTCGCCAGCTTGTCGGCGGCGATCAGGGCCGCGATCTGCTTGCCGATCGATTCGTCCTCGGCGCGAAGCCCCTGCTGGGTTTGGGCACGGATCGGCACGTCGGGAGCCTGTGCCAGACCGGGAGCCGCGAGTGCTCCTGCGACGGCGAGGAGCGAAGGGAACGAACGGAACGACAGCGGGACGGACGGCGACGGCATGCGGAGCATCATGCCGGCCTCCACGGGTGGCGGCGTGCGTCCCTCCGCCCGTGGCCCGCCCGGAAACAACGGCGCAACCCGGCGCCGCGTCGTGCTGCAACCCGCTCTTCGTGGGGCACGGTCGCGCAGTTGTTGCGCGCGTGTTGCCGTCGGCGAACGCGGCGGAGGATCCTCACGGGCTTCGCGTCGGGGCGCGTATGGCACTGCTCCCCATGACTCCGATGCGCATCGTCACTCCGTTCGTGCTCGCCGCAATCGCGACGAGCCTCTCCGCCCAGGACCCGATCCCGGTCCGCACTCCCACTCCAGCCGCGACGCCGAAGAACGAAGTCGCCGCCAGCAAGGAGGCCGCCGACGAGCTCGCGCGGGCGCTGCACTTCCTGCACACGCTGCCGAGCTTCCACATGAAGGCTCGCGCCAACCTCAACCTCGAGGACGAGCAGCGGCCCGACTTCGCGTTCACGCTGACGATGGCGGCGCCGAACCAGTTCCGCGTCGACTGCGGCGACAGCGGTCTGCTCGTGAGTGACGGCAAGCAGATGCTGCGCGACTGGTTCGAGGCGATCCACGCGGTCGAGGCGGCGCCGAAGAGCCTGGCCGAGTGGCTGCGGGGCGAGCCCTCGATCCACTTCGTCTCGATCACCACGCTGCGTGGCCTGTTCGCCCCGAGCGGAACGGTGCCGTCGCTGCTCGACGCCAGGACCGTGGCGTTGCTCGGCGAGGAGAAGGTCGGCGACAAGCAGGCGCTGCATCTCGCCGTGCGCGACGAGAAGCTCGCCTGCGAACTGTGGGTGCAGAAGGGCAGCGAGCCGTGGCTGCTGCGCTATCGCCCGAAGTGGGCGCACATGGACGAAGAGGCGCACTCGATCGACTTCTTCGCCGGCGACCTCTGGCTGGAAGTCGAGAGCTGGTCGCGCGAGGTGCCGAAGGACGCGTTCGCGCTGGTGGCGGCGAAGAAGAGTCGCCGCGTCGACGACCTGGCCGAGGGCGTGATGGAGGAGCAGCAGCGGCACATCGAGGAGATGGAGAAGCAGATGGAGATGGAAGGCGATGCCGAGGGCGGTCCGACCGGTGACGAGCCGGCCCCGCCGCGCGGCGAGGAGAAGCCACATGCGACGGTCGGCAAGCCAGCACCGGACGTGGGCTGGACGCTGCTCGACGGCACCGAGCAGAAGCTCGCCGACCTGAAGGGCAAGGTCGTCGTGCTCGACTTCTGGGCGACCTGGTGCGGCCCGTGTGTCATGGGCTTGCCGAAGATCTCCGCCGTCGCCAAGAGCTACGCCGACCAGGGCGTCGTGTTCGTCGCCTGCGACATGCAGGAGGCGAAGGGCGGCGTCCAGAAGTTCCTCGCCAAGAAGAAGCTCGAGATCGCCTGCGCGATCGTCGACCAGGCGTTCGCGAAGCCGTTCGGCGTCACCGGCATCCCGCACACGGTGATCGTCGGCAAGGACGGCGTGATCCAGAAGGTGCACATCGGCTTCGGCCCCGGCCAGGAGAAGCACTTCGAGGCCGACCTGCGCGAAGTGCTCGGCTTGCCGAAGGAGGAGCCGAAG
>JAEUHU010000498.1 GCA_016793305.1 Planctomycetota bacterium | reverse complement strand
CGCGCGCTTCCTGCGCGACGAGGCCGTGCTGGCAGCACCGCCGAGTGCCGGCTACCGGCTGCGCAAGTTCGTGCATCGGCGCCGGCGCCTGGTCGCCGCGGCCAGCGTCGCCGTGCTGCTGCTGCTCGCCGGCGTCGTCGGCACCAGCTGGGGCATGGTGCAGGCGCTGCGCGAACGCGACCGCACCGAGGTCGCGCGTGCGGAAGCGCAGCAGAACCTGCAGAAGGCGCAGGCCGCGGAGGCCAGGGCGCTGCAGAGTGCGGCCGAGACCCAGGCCGTCGCCGAGTTCCAGGCGCAGCTGCTGGGGGATCTCGACGTCGAGACCACGGGCGTCAGCTTGCGTCAGGCGTTGCTCTCGGCGGTCGGGCCGGGCCAGCGCGACGCGCTGGCGACGTCGCTGGCGGCGGTGAACTTCACCGATCTGGCGCTCGGCGCGCTCGAGGCGAACGTGTTCCAGCGTTCGATCCGCAGCATCGAGACGACGTTCGCCGGCCAGCCCGGCATGCAGGCGCGCCTGCTGCAGGTCGTCGGCGACACCATGCGGCAGCTCGGCCTCGTCGCGGCTTCGCGGGCCCCGGTGCAGCGTGCGCTCGAACTGGCGAAGCAGACGTTCGGCGAACGCGATCCGCGCACCCTGTCGGTGCTGGCGGCACTGCTCAGCGTGCAGCAGGATGCCGGCGAAGTGGTCGCCGCCGAGCGCAGTGGCCGCGAACTGCTCGCCGGGGTCGAGCAGGCGATCGGCCAGAAGGACGGCGACCACGCGCTGGCGCACCTCTACCTCGGCAAGGCGCTGAGTGCAGCCGGCAAGCACGACGAGGCGGCCGAGCACCTGACGTGCGCCCGTGACCTGTTCGTCAAGGTCGACGGCCCGGACTCGCGCGACGCGATGTCGGCAATGCACAGCTTGCTGGTGCTGACCCTGCGGCGTGGCCGATACGCCGAAGGCGAGCGGCTGGCGCGCGAGCTGCTCGCGCAGCAGCGGCGTGTGCTCGGGCCGCAGCACGACCTGACGATCAGCACCGCCAGTGCGCTCGGCATGTCGCTCGGCGAGGCCGAGCGGCTGGCCGAATCGGAGCCGCTGCAGCGCGAGGTGTACGAAGCGTTCCGCCAGCGCTCCGGCGACGGGCATCCGCGTACGTTGCACGCGCAGAACGCACTCGCCACCACGTTGCAGAAGCTCGGCCGGTTGGACGAAGCCGAAGCGCTCGCGCAAGCGGCCTACCACGAACAGCTGCGGGTGCTCGGGGCCCGCCATGCCGACACGCTGGTGTCGGCGAGCACGTTGGGCTCGGTTCGCTGGAGTCGGGGCGATCTCGCTGGCGCCGAGCGTCTGCTGTCGGCGGCGGTCGACGGCCTGCGCCTCGCGGTCGGGCCCGAGCACGGTGGTACGTTGACGGCGATGGGGCAGCTGGCCGGCCTGCTGCAGGAGCAGCAGCGTGTGCCCGAGGCGCTGCCGCTGTTCCAGGCCGTGTACGCCGGCCTGCAGCGACTGCACGGCCCACGCCATCCGGCGACGCTGAACGCCGCCAACAACGTCGGCAGTGCCCTGTGGCGACTCGGCCGCGCAAGCGAAGCGGTGCCGCTCTTTCGCGCGGTGCTGCCGGTGCAGCGCGAAGTGCTGGGCGCCACGCATCGCGAGACCCTGATCACGCAGTGCAACCTGGCGGTGAACCTGCGTGACACCGGAGCGTTCGCCGAAGCGATCGAGCTGCTGCAGCAGGCCGAGCCGCACCTCGATGGCGTGCCAGAACTGGCCGGCATGCCGCTCGAGCTGCTCGGCATGCTGGCCGAACGCAGCGACAGCGCGGCGGTGGTGGCGCTCGTGCCGAAGCTGGTCGCCCGTGCGCGCGCGGCGCAGCCCGCCGGATCGGTCGAACTGGCGCAGGATCTCGCGCGGGTCTCGGCCGCGTTGCTGCAGGTCGAACGATGGGCCGAGGCCGAGACGCTGCTGCGCGAGGTGCTGCCGATCCGCGAGGCGAAGCTCGCCGGCGCCTGGCAGCCCGAGGTCACGCGGTCGCATCTCGGGTTCGCGCTGCTGGGGCAGCGGCGCTTCGCCGAGGCCGAGCCGCTGCTGATCGCGGGAGCCGAAGGCCTGCTGCAACGGCTCGAGGCGATGCCGGCGGGGGCGCGGTTCCGGGTGCGCGAGGCCGTGGCCAGAGTGGTGGACCTCTACGTGCAATGGGGCGAGGCGGAACCGGCGGCGCAGCGCGCGGAACAGGTCGCGAGGTGGCGCGAGCGGCTCGGCGCGTTGCCGTCGGGCGGTGACTGAACGGGTCGTCGGCGGCGGCGCCGGACCAGCGAGCCTCGCGCTCCTGTTCGCTTCGCCCGGCCACGCCGATCGGCTACGGTGACCGCCCGACGGCCCCCTGCTTCACGCGATGAAGCACCAATGACCACCACGCTCAGCATCCTGATCCCTGCCTTCAACGAGGAGGCCACGATCCTGAAGGTCCTCGACCGCGTGGTGGCCGTGCAGCTGCCGGGCGGGGTCAGGAAGGAGATCGTCGTCGTCGACGACGCCTCCAAGGACCGCACCAGGGAACTCGTCGAGCGCTACATCGCGGACCGCACGCGCGACGCGACGGCCCTGGCGGAGCAGCGCGTGGTCGGCATCCGATTGTTCTCGCAAGAGCGCAACCAGGGCAAGGGTGCCGCCCTGCACAAGGGCATCGAGCTGGCGACGGGCGACTTCATCGTCGTGCAGGACGCCGACCTCGAGTACGACCCGAAGGAGTTCGGCCTGCTGCTGCAGCCGGTGCTCGACGGCTTCGCCGACGTCGTCTACGGCTCGCGGTTCATGGGGGGCAGCCCGCACCGGATCCTGTTCTTCTGGCATTCGATCGGCAATCGGATCCTCACGTTCCTGTCCAACGTGTTCACCAACCTGAACCTGACGGACATGGAGACCTGCTACAAGCTGTTCCGCGCCGAGATCCTGAAGCAGATCCTGTTCAAGGAGCGGCGGTTCGGCTTCGAACCGGAGGTCACGGCGAAGGTGGCGCGGTTCCCCGGCATCCGGATCTTCGAGGTCGGCATCTCGTACTACGGAAGGACCTACGCGGAGGGGAAGAAGATCCGCATGAAGGACGCCTTCCGGGCCCTGTGGTGCATCGTGAAGTTCAACGTCTTCGACCGTCGCCATCGCAAGTAGCGCCGCGCCCTGCGGGTCGTGGTGGCGCCTCGACGAGACGGCCGTGCAACGTCATTCTTCTGCGATGCTCGAGCGAGGCGCGCAGACATCGCGGCGGGAGTTCCTGTCACGACGCGGCTGGCTCCTGGTACCGCTGTTCGTCGTGGGCGGGCTGTTGGGGTTCCGATGGTGGTGGCACCACCGCGACCATGTCACCGAGCTGGAAGATGCGGTGCGCCAAGCCACCGAGCGCGAGATCGAAGCGAGGTTCGGGCCGCCGACCGTCCGGACGATGACGCCGATCTCCTTCTGCCTCGGGCTGATGGCACCGCTGGAGGAGATGCACCGAAGGATGTTCGGCGCCGTGCCCGACCCGGGGCGCTGCAGTTCTACTGGGAGCTGCCGAACGAGGGCCGGCGCTACGTGTGGTTCGGCCGGGTCGGGGACGGCGAGTGGCGAGCGTTCGATGGGATCGAGTACCGCGGCTTCCAGTTCTAGCATGGCGGTGCATGACGATTCGCCCGGCCCGCGACGACGACTTCGCCGCCATCGCCGCGATCACCAACCACTACATCGCGACCACCACGATCCACTTCGGTCACGAGCCGGTGACCGAGGACGAACTGCGCGCGGCCTGGCGCGAGGGTTCGGGCTGCTTCCCGTGGTTCGTGACGCTCGGCGACGACGGCACGGTGGCCGGGTACGCGAAGGCGGGTTCGTTCCGGGCCCGTGCCGCCTATCGGTGGACCACCGAGACCGGCATCTACCTGGCTCCGGCGATGCTCGGGCGTGGCCTCGGCCGGCCGTTGTACAGGACGCTGCTCGACGAACTGCAGGTGCGCGGCTTCCACTCCGCGATCGGCGGCATCGCCCTGCCGAACGTCGCCTCGGTCCGCCTGCACGAGCGGCTCGGGTTCGTGCATGTCGGCACGATCCGCGAGGCCGGGTGGAAGTTCGGTGCCTGGCACGATGTCGGCTTCTGGCAACTGGGCTTCGCCGGCCAGGAAGTGCCTCCGCCGGGAGGTTCCGCATGAGCGCGCGCGACCGCGTGGTCGGCGGCATCGGGTTCCGGATTCCCGCTGCCGCCGGTTCGCTCGCATCGACCTGCTGCGTGCGCCGCGGGCCTGCTCAGACCGCGGCCAGCTCGTAGCGCAGCAGCGGCACGTTCGCTGGCCAGTGTGGTGTGTCGTGCGCGCGTTCGCCGACGCGCTGGAAGCCGCAGTGTTCGAGGATGCGCAGCGACGGGATGTTGTCGGCGAGCACTTCGGCCCACTGCAGCCGCAGCTTCAGGTAGTCGAAGCCGACGCGTACCGCTGCCTGCACGGCGTGCCTGCCGACGCCGCGGCCCTGGTCCTCTCGTCCGACCCAGTAGCCGAGTTCGCCGGTGCCGTGCTCGATGCGATGGAACCCGCAGAGGCCGACGAAGCGCCCGTCGTCCTCGATCGCGAACACATGGGCGGTGCCGGCTTGTCGTTCGCGCTGCATCGCCGCGAAGAACGTCACGGCGCCGTCGGCGGGATACGGGTGCGGCATGCGCGTGCGCGCCGCGATCGCCGGGTCGGCGGCGAGCTGCTGCAGTGCTGGCAGGTGTCGTTCGTGCAGGCGGTAGATGCCGCAGGTCTCGGCGAGCGGGCGACGTTCGGGCATGGCGTGACGAAGATAGCGTCGAACGAGGTGGCGACCGGACAGCCGCGGCAATGGTCGTGCTTCCGGAAGGGCGCCGCTGTCGTGCGGCTGGTCACTTCGTCTGCACTTCGAAGCCCTTGCCAGCGCGCCAGCGGAGCTCCTGGAGCACCTTGCCCGTGGCATCGGTGACGACCCCCGCGTCGTACAGCCCGTCCCGATCCTCGTCGGTCCACGTGGCCGTGAGGCCGTCGCCTCGCGACTCGACGGTGCGCAGGTAGATCCCCTCGTGGTATCGGTCGAGGACTGCGACCCTCCTCGCCCCCTTCTCGTAGAGCTCTTGGACTTCGAACCGGCCGTCGTGATCTCGATCGAAGCACAGTCGTAGGAGACCACCCCGGTTGCTTCGGGTCTCGGCGAGCGACTCGCCATCCCACCGATACTCGAGGTCCGGGCTCGCCGACATCTCTGGCGCTTTCGAGTTTCGCCACAGGAAGGCGAACAGCACGGCGGCACCGATCGCCAGGACCAGCAAGGCCAGCAGCAGTCGGCTCGAACTCGCGTTCGCCGCCGCCGCGGGTCGCCGCAACGGAGTCGGCTCGGGGCTCGCCGCCAGCGCCGCGCGTTCGAGCTCGACCGGATCGACCGGCTCGGGCTGCAGGATCTCGCGGGCCCGCGCGAGGCTGCTGGTCGGCACGATCACCTTCGTGCCGACCAGGTTCATCAGCCGCTGGCTGGCCGCGAACTCGTCCACCAGCGAGTCGCCGTCGGTGCGCGCCGGGATGCCCTCGGCCCGCAGCATCGCCACGAAGATCTTCGCCTCGGAGGGCGTGCTGGCGACGCGCGCGACGGATTCGATGGGTTCGCTCATGGGGGGCGTCGGTGACTCGATGGAGTTGTCGTTCTGCGTGCGTGCAGGCCGCGGAGCCGTTCCCCGGAGCAGGGCGGCATTGTGACTGCGCCAGGCGACCGTGGCCAGGGGAGTTCTCGAGGGCGGACACGCGAGCGCTCGACGGTGGTCCGGGTCGTGGCGTAGGTTCGTCGGCGATGCACGAGCCTCGCGTCGATCGCCGCACGTTCCTGTGGGTCGCTTCCGGCACCGCGCTGGCGAGCTGTCGCAGCACGGCGAGCGCGCCGCTCGGCGATGAGGTGGAGATGGAGCTCGCGGCGCTCGAACGGGCGCGCGGCGGCCGCCTCGGGGTCGCGGTGCTCGACACCGGCCGCGGCACCGTGCGCGGCCATCGGCTCGACGAGCGCTTCGCGCTGTGTTCGACGTTCAAGCTCGTGCTCGCGGCGATGGTGCTCGACCGGGCCGCGCGCGGCGAGGGATCCCTCGACGAGCGCCTCCGCATCGCCCCGGCGGACCTGATCGCCCATGCGACGGTCACGAAGGCTGCGGTCGATGCCGCGTTCGCGCGCGGGGCGACGGCAGGCGAGGCGACGCGGCGCGAACTCGCCGAGGCGATGCAGACCCGCAGCGACGGGACCGCCTCGAACCTGCTGCTGCGCGACCTCGGCGGGCTCGGCGCGTTCGCCGCCTTCTGCCGGGCGCACGGCGATCTGGTGACGCGGCTCGATCGCCTCGAGCCGGAGATGAACGACGTGCGGCCGGGCGACGAACGCGACACGACGACGCCGCGCGCGATGGCGCAGCTGGTCGCGCGGCTGTTCGCTGACGGCGGGATCGCGCCGGTGGCCCGGCAGACGCTGTGGCGATGGATGGTCGCGACCGGCACCGGGGTCGCGCGGGTGCGCGCCGGTCTGCCGCCTGCGTGGCCGGCCGGCGACAAGACCGGCACCGGCGGAGGCGTCGGCGTGACCGTGAAGTGCAACGACGTGGTGCGCATCGAACCGCCGGGCCACGCACCGTTGGTCGTCGCCGTCTACTACGACACGGGAGTCGTCGCCGAATGGCCGAGCGACGCCGACGAGGCCGTGCTGGCCGAGGTCGGCCGGATCGTCGCAGGCCGGTTCCGCTCGCCGGCCGGGTGATCTGGAGGCATCGCACTACTTCGGCTCGACGTGCCACGGCTCGGACGCCATGGGCCGAACGAGTCCGAACTCGCCGAGCAGCCGATCCAGTTGGGCATCGGTGGCCGGGGTCAGCTTCGCCTTGGCTGCGGCGAGCGCCGTACGGTCGAGATCGACCGCCAGGCCAGCGAGGTGCCTCGAGCGATTGCCACCGCACGCACACGGTTCGGCGCAGCCTTGCACCCCGGGTGCCACCATCGCGCTGTGGGGTTCGGTGGAGCGGTCCTTGGCGGTCGCCACACCTTCGCCGCTCAGGATCTCGAGCGCTCGCGCACGGGTCTTGGCTTCGTCCGGAGTGTTGTCGTAGCCGGTGCCGTCGCTCTTCCTCCTGCAGACCTTGCCGTCCTTGTCGCGCAGGAAATCCTCGGCGGTCACCTCCCCGGTCCAAGTCACCTTGGGATCCGCCAGGTGGGCGAAATCAACGAGGTTGCGGCCTCCGACCAGCTTGCTCTTCTTCGGCTTCAGGCTGGCGAAGCTGTTGAACTTGATCATGTGCGCGACGTGCACGCGCTGCTGCCAGGCGGCGCCACGCAGGTCGCTGTGGATCCTGATGTCGATCCCGAGAGTGCTCTTCACGTGAGCGCGGAAATCCGCGACGCGGGTCAGGAACGGCTTGTTCGAGGACGGCGTCGGCGGCGGCAGCTCCTTCGTCAGCACCTTGAAAGTGCGCCCGCCGGCGTCGACCCGGCCGTCGGGCTGACCCATGAGCATCACCCGGCGCTGGAAGTCGACGATCACGTCGATCGTGTCCTGGCCGCACGAGCCGTTGACGATCAGCGGCCGGTACGGGATCGGCAGGTTCTCGTTGAGCAGTTCCTGGAGGACCTTGACGTCCCCTGGCTTGTTGACGCCACCCCGACCCACGGAAGCAGAAATTCGGCGGACCACCATGCCAGCCTCCTTGTTCGCGCAGTGAGAACGATCTCGCTCGCGCCAGGATAGCGCGCGGCGGGCCGGCTCCCGGGGCTGCTGCGGCCGGGGCTCGTCCGCCGCTCCCGACAAGGGGCGCCGGCCGTTCGGTTCCGGGGTCGGGCGCATGGCGGTCCTCGGGCAGGCGAGGTGGGGGGGGAAGTTTGCGACAGAACCCCGCTCGACTCGTATCTTCCCGACCGCCCCGAACCGGAGTCCGTTCATGCGCCCATCGATCCTCGTCACGCTGCTCTTCACCGTGCCCGTCTTCGCTCAGGAGGCGACCTGGCTCACCAAGTTCGAAGAAGCCAAAGCCCTGGCGGCCAAGGAGAACAAGTTCGTGCTGGCCGACTTCACCGGCAGCGATTGGTGCGGCTGGTGCATCAAGCTGAAGGAAGAGGTGTTCTCGAAGCCCGAGTTCGCCACCTGGGCGAAGGACAACGTCGTGCTGCTCGAGCTCGACTTCCCGCGCAATACCGAGCTGCCGGCCGAGCTGAAGGAGCAGAACGACAAGCTGGCCGCGGAGTACAAGATCGAGGGCTATCCGACGATCCTGCTGCTCGACGCGACGGGTGCCGAGATCGCGCGCCTGGGCTACGCGAAGGGCGGTCCTGCAGCCTGGACGAAGAAGGCCGACGAGGCGCTCGCGGCGGCGAAGGCGAAGGCCGAGTTGGCGAAGGCCTGGACGACCGACTACGAGGCCGCGCTGGCGCGGGCCAAGAAGGAGAAGAAGTACGTGATCGCCGACTTCACCGGCAGCGACTGGTGTGGCTGGTGCATCAAGCTGAAGGAAGAGGTGTTCGACAAGCCGGAGTTCCACGCCTGGGCGAAGGACAACGCCGTGCTGCTGGAGCTCGACTTCCCGCGCAACAAGGAGCTGCCCGAGGAGCTCAAGAAGCAGAACGAGAAGCTGCGCGAGCGCTTCAAGATCCGGGGTTACCCGACCATCCTGTTCCTCGACGCCAGTGGCAAGGAGCTCGGCCGTGGCGGCTACGTGGAAGGCGGGCCTGCCGCGTGGATCGCTGCAGCCGAGAAGCAGTCCGGCGTGAAGTCGAAGAAGCCGAAGGACGCCAAGAAGAAGTGAGCCGCGTGCACGGCGTCAGTCCGACGTCGGCGCGGAGACACGTGCGGTAGAGGTTCGCGACGAGTTCGCGCAGGTTGCCGTGGATCGCTGCGTGGCCGAGCCCGCCGACGCTCGAGTCTTGTCGGCGCGGGCGCTGCCCCGCACGCTGTGGCGATGGGATCCCTGCTGCCTTGCAGCTTCGTGGCCTGTTCGCTCCTGTGGTTG
>JAEUHU010000490.1 GCA_016793305.1 Planctomycetota bacterium | reverse complement strand
GTCCGGCACGGCGATGTCCTCGCCGATGCACCAGAAGTCGCCGGCGTTGCCGGCGTGCAGCTGCACTTCGATCGACTGCGGGAACATGCCGTAGAGCCGCCGCGGCGTCGACGTGTGCACCAGCACGCCGCAGTTGCCCGGCTCGCCGGGCCAGCGCCATTCGACGGTCAGCCGGTAGTCGGCGAACGAGTCGTTGGTGATCAGGTGCCCGGGCGGGTTGCCGTTGCTGCGCAACACGCCGTCGCGCACCTCGAACGACGGCGGGACGGCCTTGCCGTTGTCGGCCGCGGGCACGTCGGCGTGCCAGCCGGCGAGATCGACGCCGTTCCACAAGCGGAGCGGCTCGCGGCTGGTGGTCCCGACGCAGCCGGCGCACACGGACACGAGGAGGAGACAGGACGCGGAACGGAGCATGCGGGAACCGTAGGCGGCCGGTCGCGACGACGGAAGCGCGCGCCGGGTCGGGCCGCTGGCGCGCGCTGCGTCAGGGCGCCAGGCGTTCGATCGACCACCCTTCGGCACTGCGGCGGTAGCGCAGCCGGTCGTGCAACCGGCCGTTGCGACCTTGCCAGAACTCGAACGATCGCGGCAGCAACCGGTACCCGCCCCAGTGCGGCGGTCGCAGCACCGGGCCGTCGCCGACCTGTGCTGTCAACGTGTCGGCCAGCCGTTCGAGCTGGGCGCGACCTTGGACCACGCGACTCTGCGGCGAGACCGCGCTGCAGATGCGAGCCCGCATCGGCCGACTCTGGAAGTAGGCGTCGGCAGCCTCGTCGGCGACGTTCTCGACCGTGCCGAGCACCCGCACCTGCCGATTGCGCGGTGCCGGCCACCAGAAGTTCACCGCGGCCCGCGGTTCGACCAGCAGCTGCACACCCTTGTCGCTCTGCTTGTTGGTGAAGAACGTGAGCCCGCGCGCATCGAGTTCCTTCAGCAGCACCACACGGCAGTGCGGCTGGCCGTCGGGGTCGACGGTCGCGAGCGTCATGCCGTTCGGTTCGCTGACGCCGGCCGCCGCCGCCGCCGCGAGCCACGTGCGCAGCAACACGAACGGGTCGGCGGGCGCATCCGCCCGTCGCAGCGGTTCGTCGCCGTACTCGATCCGCAGGTGCGAGAAGCCTTCACTGGTCATGTCCGCGTCCTCGTGGGGCCCCGTGGGTCAGGATTCGAGCTCGCCGCGCCAGGTCTGCAGCGCCCGCATGTAGTTGACGCGCTCGTAGGCCTTCGGGTCCGGCGATCGGGCCGCGTTCATGCTACCGCGCATCTGGCCGAGCGATCGGTAGCCGTTGTCCTCGATCCAGCGCCACAGGCCAGAGCACAGCTGCCCGAACACCTCGGGGCCGCCACGCAGCGTCGCCGCGACCAGCTGCACGACGTCGGCGCCGCACAGGATCGCCTTCACCGCGTCGCGCACGGTGTGCACGCCACCGGACACCGCGAGCCCGCAGTCGCCCTGGCCGGACAACAGCGCCAGCCAGCGCAGCCGCAGCCGCAGTTCGCGGCTGTCGGACAGCTCCATCGAGGTCGTGACCTGCAGCTGTTCGAGGTCGAGATCCGGTTCGAAGAAGCGGTTGAACAGCACCAGCGCGTCGGCCCCCGCCTGCCGGAGCCGCAGCGCGAAGTTGGCCAGCGAGGTGTAGAACGGCGACAGCTTGACCGCGACCTGCATGCGCACCGCGCGCCGCACCGCCTGCACGATCGCGAGCGCGCGCGTCTCCAGTTCGTCGCCGCTCTCGCCCGGGTCGGTCGCGACGGCGTAGAGGTTGAGCTCGAGCGCGTCCGCGCCGGCGGCGTCGATCGTGCGCGCATACTCGAGCCAGCCGCCCTGCGTGTAGCCGTTCAACGACGCGATCACCGGGATCGACACCGCCCGCTTCACCGCGCGCAGGTGCGCCAGGTACTCGTCCGGGCCGAACACGCAGTCGTCGACCATCGGCAGGTAGCTGCGTGCTTCGTGGTGCGCGTCCGCGTGCCCGACCTCGGCCTGGTGATGGGCCAGCGCGTCACGGTCGATCTGCTCCTCGAACAGCGAGCGCAGCACGATCGCCGCCGCCCCGCCGCGTTCGAGCCGCACGCACCGTTCGACCGTGTCCGACGCGGGCGAGGCCCCCGCCACGAACGGGTGCGCGAGCCGCAGTCCGAGGTACTTCGTCGTGAGCTCCATGGTCAAGCCTCCGGGCCGGCCGCAGCCGGCTCTGTGCCACGTTTCGCCTCGCCCGCGGGCGCTGCCGGGAAGCGCAGCTGGGCGATGTGCTGGTAGGTCGCCATGCGCCGCGTCGCCGCCTGCTGGGCGCCGAGCGCGTAGCGACGGAACCCGGCGGGATCGATGCGCTCGACCATCCGGAAGCGCGCCTCGTTGCGCATGTAGTCCGCGACCGGCACCGACCCGCCGACCGTGTCGACGACCAGCGGCGGCTCGCCGCGTTCGGCGACCTTCGGGTCGTAACGGAACAGCGGCCAGACGCCACTCTGCACGGCGCGCTTCTGCTGGTCGGCACCGAACACCAGGTCGTAGCCGTGCGCGATGCACGGCGAGTAGGCGATCACCAGGGACGGCCCTGGGTGCGCCTCGGCTTCGCGCAGCACCCGCACCGTGTGTGCGTCCTGGGCGCCGATCGCGACACTCGCCACGTAGACGTGGCCGTAGTTGAGCGCCATCAGGCCGAGGTCCTTCTTGTCGACCGCCTTGCCGCGGCTGGCGAACTTCGCCGCAGCACCGAGCGGGGTCGCCTTCGAGGCCTGGCCGCCGGTGTTGCTGTAGACCTCGGTGTCGAGCACGAGCACGTTCACGTCGTGCGGCATCGACAGCACGTGGTCGAGTCCACCGAAGCCGATGTCGAACGCCCAGCCGTCGCCGCCGACCAGCCAGACGCTCTTCGGCACCAGGTGGTCGGCGAGCTCGGCGAGTTCCTGCGCCTCGCGGTGCGGCACCGTC
>JAEUHU010000472.1 GCA_016793305.1 Planctomycetota bacterium | reverse complement strand
GCGCGCGGGCCGGTGGCCAGCGCCAGCAGGGAGAGGACGACCGCCGCACCGACGACGGTCCCGGTCTTGGCGAACTCGTTCACTTGGCACCTCCGATCCGACGGTTCTGCGGCACGATCGCCGCGGCGCGCGACGCGCGGCGCAGGAGCATCAGCAGCCCGACCAACAGGCCGGGCAACACACTCAGCACGAGGGAGATCAGCTTGTAGTCGCGGTGGATGGCACTGCGCGCCGCGTCGCGGTCGTGCGTCGCCTCCTCGAGCCGTCGCTCCTTGCTCTCCTCGATGCGCGAGGTCTCGTTGTCGAGCTTGCGCTGCTCGACCTGGCTCACCTCGACCTTCTTGACCTCCTTGGCCTGCTCGTCGAGCGACGCGTCGTCGGTGATCTTGCGGACCGCCTCGTCGAGCCGGGCCCTCGCTTCGGCCAGCGCCTTCTCGGCGTCCGCCGCGGCCGTCTCCTTCTCCCGGTTCCAGCGCACCTCGAACTCGCGCTGCGCCTCCTCGACGCGCCCGAGCTTGCGCAGGATCGGTCGGTGGTTGCGCAGCGCGATCAGGCTCTCGTCGCCGGCGAGCGTGTCGATGCAGTTCAGCACGAACGTGACGTTGTCGAAGCGGAGGTTCGGGTCCTCCATCTGCCGGCGGATCTGGAAGAACTGGTTGCCGACGATGTCGAGGTCGGCGACGCAGATCACGTCGAGCCCCTTGCCCTGCTCGCCAGCCGGCTTGCCCTGCACACGCGCGGCGATCGTCAGGTCCTTGTCGCGCCACTCGCGCCGCGGGTTGGGGTTCATCCGCGAGCCGAACATGGTCTGCTGGAACATGCTCGACTTGCGGGTGACGCCGTTGAACTCCACCGCCCCCGGGATCCTGGGCGAGCGGAGCAGCGGCGTGAAGGTCACGTCGGGCTTGGCCGACGCCGTCAGGTGACCACCCATCATCAGCACGATGTTCTGCAGCCCCGAGGTGATCGGGCTGTCGGCCGCGAAGCCCTGGTCGCGCACGAACACGAACTCGGGCAGCAGCTGGCCACCCGGGAACTGGTTGTAGCTGAGGTCGAAGACGAGCTCCCCGGGGTAGGGCTGCAGCCCGATGGCGCCGAACAGGCCGGCGAAGTTGCCCTTCTGCGGCCCGCCACCCCCCATCATCTGCGCCTGCGCACCGCCCTTCGGCTCGTCGGCGGCAGTGCCCTGCGCCGCTGGATCGAACGGTGCGGGGTCCTCGAGCAGGAGCGTCGGGTTGCCGGCGAGCATCCAGGCCTGCAGCCGGTCCATCTGCTCCTGCACCAGCGAGCTCGGTTGCGGCACCACGAGGCACGACAGGCCTTCCGGGTAGTCGCGGTCGGCGTCGACGCTCTCGATCTGGTACTGCTGCTGCAGCTCGTCGGCGATCTGCCAACGCGGCTTCTGGCGGAACGTCTGGAAGTCGATCCCTCCCATGAACTCCACGTCCGTCTTCAGGATGCCCACCTTGCGGCGGCTGGCGCTGGCGACGGTGCGGATGCTGCGCATCAGCTCGTACTCGAGCGGCAGCGCCGGCTCGACGAACGGCGTCACCACCTCTTCGGTGCCGCACTGCACGACGAAGCCGAGGAACACCTGCTGCTTGCCGTAGCCGCCGCCGGGCAGTTCGACCGGGACGGTCTGCGCGCGGATGCCGTAGTTGCTCTCGGCGGCACGCGCCTCGGGTGAGAACGGCTCCGGGAACACGAGGCTCTTCTCGATCCTGCCACCGGCCATCGAGTCGAATTGGTCGACGAGGTTCAGCAGCAGCTTCTTCTGCTGCACGAACATCTCCGGCACCTCCTCGCTGACGTAGGCGGTGAGGAACACCGTCTTGTCGGCGGGCAGCCCTTCGATCAGCTTGCGCGACTCCCGCGTCAGGGTGTGGATGCCCTCGACGGTCGCGTCGAACCGCGGCAGCACGTGCACGCCGATCACGGTGAGCGCGAGCGACGCGACGCCGAGGCCGGCGAAGCGCACCGTCCCGTGCACACCCTCGGCGCCGCGCCAGTGCCGCCGCGACAGCAGCGCGAGACCCAGCTGGAAGAACGTCACGGTCATGCCACCGAACAGCAGCAGGCCCGACACCGGCAGCTTGCCGGCGGCGAACTCACGGAACTGCCCGATCGGGCTGAACACCATCGCCTGGGCGGCCCCGAAGAACTCGAGCAGGTAGCTGAGCCCGAGCACCACCGCGCACAACAGCAACGAGATCAGGCAGGCGATCGTCGCCGAGTTGGTCAGCTGCGAGCCGATCGTAGTCACCGCGACCAGCATCACGCCGAGGAGCCAGAAGCCGACGTAGTTCGCGAACAGCTGACCGACGTCCGGATTGCCGAGCCACGTCAGCACCAGCGGGAGCACCAGCGTGAACGCCAGCGACGCGGTGTAGATCGACACGTAGGCGAGGAACTTGCCGAGCTGCAGCTCGAAGTCGGTCGCCGGCAGCGTGAACAGCAGCTCCTGGGTGCCGTGGGAGCGCTCACTGCTCCACATGCCCATCGTCGCCAGCGACACGAACACCCCGGCGACCACCGGGAAGGCCGCGTTGAGGGTGTCCAGGTTGGCGAGGTTGTTCAGGAAGAACGCCGGCGACAGCACCAGGAAGGCGCACGACGCCGCGGCGAACAGCACCACGAACACGTAGTTGGCTGGACTCGAGAACCAGCTGCGCAGGTCGCGCTTGGCGACGGCGAGCACGATGTTCTTGTTCATGGGTCGTGCCTCAGGCGTGCGTCGTCAGGGTGTGGAAGGCCTGGTCCATCTGGCCACTGCCCTTCGCCTTGAACTCGGCCGGCGTGCCGTCGAAGGCGAGCTTGCCCTCGTTGACCAACAGCACGCGCCCGGCCATCGCCTCGACCTCCTGGAACAGGTGCGTCGACAACAGGATGGTGCGCGTCTGGCCGAGCTTCTTGACCAGTTCGCGCACGTGGCGGATCTGGTTCGGGTCGAGGCCGGTGGTCGGCTCGTCGAGGATCAGCACCTCGGGATCGTGCAACAGCGCCTGCGCCATGCCGACGCGCTGCTTCTGGCCCTTGCTGCAGGTGCCGATCGGCTTGTCGAGCAGTTCGTGCAGGTCGCACTCCGCCGTGACGAACTCGAGCCGTTCGTGCAGACGGGACGCCGACAGACCGCGCGCCTCGCCGAAGAACGTCAGCAGCTCTCGCGGCGTCATCTCCGGGTAGAGCGGGCCGTTCTCCGGCAGGTAGCCGAGCTTCTCGGCGGCCCTGACGCGGTCCTGGACGACGTCGACGCCGGCCAGCCGAGCGGTGCCCGACGTGGGCGCCAGGTAGCCGGTCAGCACCTTCATCGTGGTCGACTTGCCGGCGCCGTTCGGGCCGAGGAAGGCGACGACTTCGCCGCGGCGGATGGTGAAGGACAGATGGTCGACGGCGGCGAAGGACCCGTAGTACTTGCACAGGTCGACCGCCTCGATCATGGGCTCACGTTCGGTCATGGGAAGGAATCGAATGCCGAAAGGGACTGC
>JAEUHU010000059.1 GCA_016793305.1 Planctomycetota bacterium | reverse complement strand
CCGGCCGCCATGTACATCAGGTTCTGGTAGCCGAACTGCTCGCGGAAGCGCTGCACGATCGGCAGCCCGGCGGCGCGGCGCAGCACCTCGGCGTCGTCGTAGTCGCTGCCGTACCACAGCAGGTCGCCCGCGAACGTCACGAGGCCGCAGCGATGGCTCAACAGGTCGCGCACCGTCATGTGGCTGCTGATCCACGGGTCGGCGAGGCGGAACTCCGGCAGGTGCTTCTGCACCGGGTCGTCCCACGCCAGCTTGCCTTCCTGCACCAGCAGCGCCACCGAAGCAGCGGTGAACGCCTTGCTGCACGAGGCGATGTTGGTCACCGTGTGCTGCGTCATCGGCTGGCCGGGGGCACGTTCGCCGACGCCGATCGAGGCCAGCACCGTGCCGTCCTGCACGACCGCGACCGCGAGGCCCTGCGCACCGAACAGCTCGCGGGCGCTCTTGGTGAGCTCGGCGATGCGATCGGCGGTGAGCGGCGTCGGCGCCTGGGCCAGCAGGGTTGCGGCGAACAGCGAGACGGCGAACGCGCGGAGCGTGGGGAGCGGCATGCGGCCTGCTTGCATACCCGACCCGGCCCGGCGCGAGCCACCCGGCAGCCCGGGAAAGCCGGTCAGGCGTCGCCAGCCTGCTGCATGCGCCGCTGCCGCCGTTCGTCGGCGGTCATCTCGCTGTCGAGGCGGCCGAGGAACGCGCTGCCTTCCTTGGCGCGGATCCACTGCGCGAACAGCGGCGAGACGCGTCGCACCTGCGCCAGCATGTCGAGCGCCACCTTGCGGTACGAGAAGTGGCCCTCCGGGCCGCTGCGCAGCTCGATGAAGTAGGCGACCTGGCGCGGGTCGAACACGAGGCGCACGCGCTGCAGGAAGCCGAACGGCGTCACGTAGCCGGCGGCGTGCGGGAAGCGGCGGGCGACGCGCTGCTGGCGTTCGGCAGCCTGTTCCATCACCGCGATGTAGTCGCCGGCGAGGCCCGCTTCGTGCAGCAGCGGCGGCACGGCGAAGCCGTGCGCGGTGCAGAGCGGCTGCTGCTGCTGGAAGCCCTTCCGGTGGCGGCCGATGTCGCGGTAGGCCCCGAAGTCGACGACGGTCTCGAACTCGAACGGCAGCGCCCCTTCGAGCGCCATCGGCCACGCGTCGTGCGCGCCGCGGGCCTCGAGCACCGAGGCCAGCAGTTCCTGCCGCTTGCCGTCGGGCAGCGTCTTCACGCGGTGCAGCAGCGCTGCGAACGGCTGCTGGCTGTGTTCGTAGAGCAGCGACGCCAGCAGGCGGTCGTCGAGGTCGTGGTCCCACGCGAGCAGCTGCGTGTGGCCTTCGGCGGGGCCGCGGTGTGGCGGCATCGAAGCGGCGTCGAGCCCTTCGCACAGCGCTGGCAGGGTCTGCTGCAGGTGCTGCAGGAAGGCGTTCGGCTTGGCGTGCTTCAGCAGCGTCGGCAGCGCCAGCTCCGCCTGCTGCTGCATGCGTTCGCCGACCAGTCGGAACTCGGCGAGCGGGTGGCTCTTCAGCTCGGTGACGATGTCGCTCATCGTGCGCGCGTCGGCGACCATGCCCCACTTGGTCTGGATCGCCGGCGTCAGCAGGTAGCGCGCCGCGTCGAACGCTTCGGCCTTCAGCGTGCGCAGCCACGGCGCTTCCTTCTCGCCGGCCTGCAACGGCCGCACGCGCTGCAGATGCTGCAGCAGCGCCTCGGTGGCGCGCGTGTAGAGCGCGAACGTGTCCCGCAGCACCGCCTCGTAGTCGGCCGCGACGTCGCCGCCGGCCGCCAGCACGTCCGGATCGCGCCAGTGCGATTCGGCGGTGAACGGGATGTAGCGCGTCGAGCTCTCCTCGAACGAGCAGCGCCGTTCGCGCTGGATGAAGCGGGTCACCAGCTGCGAGACCTTCTCGACCGCGAGGTGCACGACCGAGCCTTCGCGCAGCGAGTTGTGGCCGTGGTCGATCGCGTAGGTCTTCAGGAACTGGCCCGACTTGTCGGCCATCACCGCCGACAGCGTGTCGGTGCCCGCACTCGGCAGCGGCAGCGACTCCAGCTGCTTGCCCTGCGCCTCGAGGCCCTGGCGCAGGCGTTCGAGGAACTGGTCGCGCATCGACTTGCTCGACCGCGAGTAGACGCCGTTCAGCGTCGCCGCCACTTCCCCGGGGAGGTGGCGCACGAGGTAGACGTCGGCGTGCTCGGGGCTGTCGACGGTCGAGAAGTAGTGGC
>JAEUHU010000460.1 GCA_016793305.1 Planctomycetota bacterium | reverse complement strand
ACGTGTTCCTGCGCGTGCTGCAGGGCAAGGCGAACCTCGAGGCGGCCCGCGATCCGCGGGCCGTGCTGTGCTGGCTCGGCGCGCGCCTCTCGGCCAACGCCGCGCGGGCGGACCGGCGTCGTCGTCACCACGAGGAGAACGCCATGAACCACGACTCTCTCGCCGGCGGGGGCCTGCCGGCTCCTCCCGAAGTCGCCGAACGAACCGAGACCGCGCGCTGGGTCGCCGCCGCGGTCGACGAACTGCCCGACGAGCTGCGGCAGCCGCTGCTGCTCCGCTGCCAGGACGACCTGACGCTCGCCCAGATCGGCACGGTGCTGGCCGTGCCGGTGTCGACCGTGCACGAACGCATCGAGCGCGCCAGCGCGCGCGTGCGGGCCCGGCTGCAGCAGCGCGGGCAGACGATCGCGCCCGCGGCCTTGCCGGGCCTCGTCGCGGCGTTGCCGGGGGAAGCCCCGCCGGTGGAACTCGCCGGGCGGTTGCGCGGCTTGTTCGACGCGCCGTGGCTGTGGACCGTGAGCGTGGCGAGGCGGGCGGCGATCGCCTGCGCTGCCGGCGTGGTCGTGGTGGCGGCCGTGGTCGCGGCCAGCTGGCCTGAGGCGCGACCCCCGGTGGTGCTGGGAACGTCCACCGCGAATGCGAGCCCGGGTACCTCGCCGACGATGCAGGAACCGTCGTCGCCGGCGCGCCAGGAGCCGGCGACCGAGCGCGTGCCGGGGGGCCAGCCGGGCGCAGCTCCAGCGGCCGGGGCTGGTGGTGCCGCGCGTTCCGAGGTACCGGCCTCGACCTTCGCCGGAGTCGTGCGCGACGTCACCGCGGCACCGGTCGCGGGCGTGATGGTGCACCTGG
Source organism: Planctomycetota bacterium (assembly GCA_016793305.1). The sequence goes on along the minus strand of JAEUHU010000460.1, from coordinate 10,602 downwards.
TCGCGGGCGGCGGCCTGAAACCGTTCGACGTCGCCCAGTCGGTGCGCACCGATGCCGACGGACGGTTCCGGATCGTCCACGACGGCCGGCATGGCCCGGTGGCGCTGTTGCCGGACGCAGTGCGTCTGGTCGTCGTCGACGGTGTGCGTCGGCTCCTGTCCACCGGTGACCTGTCGCGAGCGCGCGCTGTGGACGCGCCGCCGATCGAACTGGTGTTGCCGGCGAACGTCGGCGACGCAGCCTCGACCTTCCGGCTCGAAGTGGTGGTGCACGACGCCGCGGGGTCGGCCCTGGCCGGGGTGCCGGTGCACTTGTTCGACTGGCAGACCCCTGCACCGCCGCCAGGCTGGGGGACACGGCAGGCCAGTGCGGTGACCGAGGTCGGTGGTGCCGCCACCGTGGACGGCCGGGGCCTCGGTCCGCGCTGGTTGTTCGTCGACGGTCGTTCCCTCGGCCTGCAGGCGTGCTACGAGCGGCTCGAGGTGCGGGCGGCCGGGTCGCTCCGGCACGAGGTCGTGCTCGCCCGCGGTGGTACGACCCGCGTTCGAATCGTGCAGCTCGACGACTCGGTCCCGGAGTACGCACGCGCCGTGTTGACGCACGACGGCAGTGGGCTCGACCATCACGCGACGATGGCTGCCGACGGCACGTGTTCGTTCACTGGCCTCGGTTCGGGCACCCATACGCTGCGCGTCCATCCGGGCGCGTTGTCGCCGGTGTGGATCCCCGGCGTGCAAGCGGGCGATCCTGAGCGACTCGTGCGGTGCAAGCCGCTGGCCGATCCGCGCGACGTCGGCGACCACGCCGGCGAGGTGCACGGTGAACTGGTCGATGCCGCGACCGGCGAGGTCGTCCCGTTCGGGCCGTTCGCGGTGCGCGTGGAGCGGTTGCGCGGTGGCGTGTCGAGTTGGGTCGGCGATCGCCTGCAGCCGCATCGCTCGGTCCAGCAGATGGAGGCCGGGGGGCGTCGCACGGCGTTCCACGAAGGCGGCCTCGAGCCCGGCGAGCATGCGCTGGTCGTCGACGTGCCGGGCTATGCGCTGGCGATCGTGCCGTTCCCGCTCGGGCCTGCCGAAGTGCGCGCTGGCGTGCGCGTCCAGCTGGTGCGGCCGCCGCGGGTGACGGGCACGCTGGTCGGCGCCGACGGGACGCCGCTCGCCAAGGCGCGCGTGTTCGTCGTCGGCGACGGCCCGCTCGCCGACGCGGTGCTGGCCAGCTGGGCCGAGCATCGTCCGGACCCGCTCGACGTCGGTGCGGCCGAACCGTCGACGACGCTCGGCGCGGCCTGGACCGACGCCGCGGGCGCGTTCGTGCTCGGTCGCCTGCCGCCGGGGCTGCCCCTGCGGCTGGTGGTGCATCACGCGGATGCGGCCCAGCTGGTCCACACGCTGCCTGCAATGCAGAGTGGCGAACGATTCGAGTTGCCGACGCTGCGGGCGAGCGCGCGTTCGCAGTGACTCAGCGTGGCGCCCGCCGCGGCTCCCCGGTCGTGAAGAACAGGCCGCCCTTCACGTGGTGGATCGTGCGCGGGCCGTCGGCCGGAAACCGCCACGCACCGTCGTGCCACAACGAGTCCTCGACCCAGGCCGCGACACACTCGAGCACGAACAGGTCGTAGGCCTCTTCGACGTGCGGCTCGGGCAGTCGCCGGCATTCGAGCCACGCCGCACAGCCATCGAGCAGCGGGGCGGCGACCCGTTCGCCGCGGGCTGCCGCGAGGTCGAAGCGAGCGAACTTGTCCGCCTCCCGGCCCGTGTGCGTGCCGACCGCGTAGGTCGCGGCCAGTTGCGCGTCGGTCGGCGCCATCAGCGTGCACTCACCCGACTGCACGAGCAGCTCGCGCGTCAGCGTGTCGGCGGCGATCACCGCCGCGAACTTCGGCGGCGTGAAGTCGATCGGCATCACCCACGCGGCGGCCATCACGTTCCTGCGGTCCTGATGCGCGGTGCCGACGAGCGTCACCGGCCCGTGGTTCAGCAGGCGATGGGCGTGGGCAAGTGGCAGCGGAACGCGCATGCATCGGCTCCTCGGTCCGTGGTTCAGACGCGCAGGGAACACGCTCGCCTGGTGAAGGAATCGCCGCCGGCGCTGTCGTCGTTGCGCCGCGACCGATGCGGTCGCCGGCTCCTCCCGCACGGTCGAGGCCCGTTCCCTCGCGTTCCTCAGTAGTCCGTGCCGCGGAAGTCGGTGGTCGGCACCGGGAAGCTGAACTGGTCCCAGACCGCGGACTGCGCGTAGAGCCGGAAGCCGGCGAAGTTCGCCGGGATCGCCGGCAGCGCGAACGTGTTGGCGCCGGTCGCCGGATCGGCCTGCAAGTAGCCGACGACGATCAGTTCGGTGAAGTTGTTGCCGATGCCCAGTGAGACCACCGGCGGGTCGATGCTCGGCAGGTCGCTGGTGCTGAAGGCCAGCACGAACGTCGCGATGCCCGGGAACGACGCGCCCTGGTGCACGACCCAGTGTTGCGCTTCGCCGACCAGCCGGTCGCTCTCGGTGCGCAGCACGGGGGTCGCCGGCGCCACCAGGTCGATGGTGGCGGGGGAACTCAACGTCGTCTGGTTCAGGAACCACAACGGGTACTGCCCCGGAGCCATCCCCTGCGGGATCGACACCTCGATGGTGTCGTGGGCGAGCACGCGCAGATGGCCTTCGAACCATCGGCGCGCATCGACGCCGAGGAAGCGCGAGCCGAACACCGCCTGCTGTACGAAGCCGAGTTCCGGCCCGTGGAACACGAGGCGCTGGTCGGTGACGGTGTCGCTGGTCTGGCTGTTGCCGATCGTCACGAACGGCTTCGGCAGGAGGCAGTCGGTCGACAGGTTGGCGCGCAGGCGCAGGTCGCCGGTCGGCGTCAGGGTGCGGGCGGTCGGCTGCGTCTGGATGGTGACGGTCGTGGTGCCGTCGACGCCGAAGAACAGGTTGCCCTGGCCGGCGCCGAGGCCGACCTGGAACGGCGTCGAGGTGCCGAGTTGCACCAGTCCGCCGGCGTTCAGGCCTTCGCCGGTCAGCGTGCCGACCGCCGTCGTGTAGTAGCGGAACGAAGCCGGGTCGATGGTGCCGTTCTGGGCGAGGTAGCTGCTCGGCAGCAGTTCGAGGATCGGCAAGCCGGCCGGTGGGTGCGACGGATCCCCCGGCACGATGCGACCGGTCAGGTCGAGCTGCAGCTGCCAGCGGTCGGCGTAGTCCGACTGGCGACGCACGGTCGCGATCAGGGTCGCCGAACCATCGGCGTTGTCGTACCAGCGGCCGGCCGGGTTGAAGATGTAGTCGCCGCCGACGCCCGGCAGGTCGATCGCCAGCCGGGCGGTCGAGCCGCTCGCTGCGAGGTTGCTGTCGACGTGGGCCGCGCACCAGTTGGCGGTCGGCACCACCTCCGCGCGCAGCTGGGCCGGGCCCAGCAGGTTCAGCGTGCCGACCAGCGGCTGCTGCACGACCGTCATCGCCAGGTCGCCGGCGAGGCCAAGGCGCACGTTCTTGTTGTTGGCGCCGAGCCCGACCTGGATCGGCGTGGCGGCGCTCAGGTCGATGCGCGCGCCGGTGAACACCCGCAGGCCCACCATCGTGCCGGTCACCTGCGTGTAGTAGGTGAACAGCGCCGGGTCGACCGGGCCGGACGGCACGTAGGCGCCCGGCAGCATGGTGACCACGGGCGAGCCGGCTGGCGGGTAGTTGGCGTCGCCGGGTTGCAGCCGGCCCGCCAGTTCGAGGGTCACGTAGAACTCGCGGTCGAACGCGCTCTGCTTGTGGGCGAATGCGGCGAGGCGCGCCGTGCCGTCGGCGCGCACGTCGAGCGCACCGTCGGCGAACAGCACGAAGTCGTCGCCGATCCCGGGGATCGCGAGCAGGGAACCACCGGTCTCGGTCGCGAACGAGTCCACGACCGGCGCGGTCGCGATGGCGGTCGCCGGCAGCTGGGCGTGGGCCTCGGCTGCGAGCAGTGCAGCGACGAGCATCGAGCCCACGGAGAAGCGAGACTGGAATCCCATGCCTCTAGACTAGCGCACCGAAAGTGCTTGGGAACTGGGCTGCAGGACGGTTCCGCAGCGTGTCGTTCGCAGCGCGACGAGTCCGCCATGGCATCGCCGCCAGCCGCGCCGCTGGCCGTCTCGGCGTGAGTCCGTCCGAACCGTGGTGCGTCGTGCCACTGCGGCATTGGCGCTCTGCCGTGCATGCGGTATGGATGCGACGAGCCGCCGATGCCTCTCCCGTCCCGATCCTGGTCCGTTGCCGGTGGTGCGCGCGTACCGGGGCGGGCGTCGGCCTGGACCTACGGCGTGCTGCTGGTGCTGGCGACCGGGATCGGCGCCTGGCTGCGCACGCTCGGCGTCGGCGAATGGGCGCTCTGGGTCGACGAAGCGTTCACGTGGCGCGATGCGACGATGCCCCTCGACCAGTTCGTGCGGGCGGATCGCGTCTGGTACTCGCTGCCGTTCCAGTTGCTGCGCGCCCTGTTGCGGCTCGGCTGGATCGGCGAGGACCCCCGGTCGCTGCGACTGCCGTTCCTGGTCGTCGGCACCCTGACGGTGCCGTTGTTGGCGCTCTGCGGCCGGCGGTTGGTCGGCGTGTGGCCGGCTCTGCTCGCGGCGTGGCTGCTGGCACTGCACCCGTGGCACGTGTTCTGGAGCCAGAGTGCGCGCGGCTACGCGCTGGTCGTCGCGGCGGCCGTGCTCGCCGCGAACCGGGCCGACGCGTACTTCGCCGGCAGGCGGCTGCGCGATCTGCTCGCGCTGGCACTCGCGCTCGCCGTGGCCGCCACGAGTCACCCGACGGCCTGGCTCCTCGCGGTCGCCGTGGTCGCGTTCGTGGCGCTGCGCCGTGTGCCGCGCTGGCGCGCTCCCTGGGTCGCGGGGTTGCTGCTGGCGGGTTGTGCGTTCGCCATGACGTTGCCCTACATCGGCAGTTGGTTGCCATTCGAGGCGTTCCGCAAGAGCAAGCACGACGTGTCCCTGCTGCACTTCGTACAGACCAGTGCCTACTACTTCCGTCCGACCATGCTGCTTGCGGCGGCGGTAGGGGCGCTGACCGCGGTATCGGTGCTCGGCACGGCGCGCACGCTGTTGTTGGCCTGCTTCTCGCTCGTACCGTTCCTCGTGCTGAGTGCGGTGGGGTTCAAGTTCGCCAAGGCGACGGCGCGCTACGCCCTGTGTGCACTGCCAGCGCTGCTGTGGCTCGCCGCGTTCGCGTCGGTGCAGCTCGCCTCGGTCGCCCGGCGATGGCAGGGCTCGCGTGGGTTCGGCGTGGCTGCTGGGGCGCTGGTCGCGGCGTTGCTCTTCGGGGAGCAGCTCGTCGCCCTCTACGGCTACCACACCGAGCAGCGCGGCCAGCGTGCTGCCTACGACGTGGCGGTCGACGCACTGCATCGGCGCGCGGCAGGTAGGCCGCTGCGGGTGCTGACCGTCGCCAAGCCGATCCTGCTCTACTACCTGCGTCCTGGCAGCTATGCCGACGAGGTGCCCGAGCAGTTCGCGAAGAACCAGGTGTGGCCGATCGAGGAATGGATGTTCGGCCCAGGCCATGGCGAGGACGGCAAGACGCCGATCCACGCGCCGGGAGCAGCGGCCCATCTGCAGTGGCATCACGAGCGGGCTGCCGCGGACGGGGCGCTGCTGGGCGTCGTGGTCACGATGCCCGAGCTGGTCGAGCACGACCCCAGCGGCGCGTTCCGCAGCGAACTCGAGCGGCGCTTCGAGCTGGTCCAGCACCTGCCGTGCTGGGTCGGACCGAAGGACGAGAGCGTGCACGTCTACGTCGAGCGCCGCCCCTGAGTCGCTCCTTGTCCCATTTGCCGGGGGCCACGATCATGCGTCGATGCGGTCCACGCCCCCCCGTCGCCTTCCCGCCCTGCTGCTGCCGTTCGTCCTCGCAGTGCCACTGCTGGCGCAGGGTGGTGACGACGAGGCTCTGCGCACGCCGAGCAAGTTCATGCGGTTCGTGGCGGTCGACGACGGCGGCCACCTCGACACGGCGATCACCGTCTACGAGAAGGATGGCGTCAAGCTGTGGCTGTTCGGCGCCGTGCACATCGCCGATGCGGCCTGCTATGCCACGCTGAACGACCGCTTCACCGAGTGCGACGTGCTGCTCTACGAGTTGGTGGCGCCGGAGGACACCCGGCCGACCAAGGGCCGCGACGAGGGGTTCAATCCGGTGGGCCTGGTGCAACGCGGCATGAAGAATGCGCTCGAACTCGCCTTCCAGCTCGACGAGATCGACTACCAGGCGAGCAACTTCGTGCACGCCGACATGACGCCGGAGGAGTTCGCCGACAGCATGCGCGAGCGCGGCGAGAGCCTGCTGTCGATCCTGGTCGACATGATGCTGTCGGGCATGCAGCCCCCGGCGAGCGACGATGCGGACGGAGACGACGAAGGTGAGCGAGCCCCGGCGGCACCGCAGTTCGACCTCGTGAAGGCATTTCGCTCGGGCGAGGGGCGGCACACGATGCGCATGCTGGCTGCCCAGCAGATCGAGCAGGCCGAGGTGCTGATGGCTCGGGCCGGCGGCAGCACTCTGCTCGAAGGCCGCAACGAGAAGTGCCTGCAGGTGTTGGCGCGCGAACTCGGCAAGGGTCGCAAGCGCATCGGCATCTACTACGGGGCCGCCCACATGCCGCACATGGAGAAGCGATTGGTCGAGGACCTCGGCTGGAAGAAGGTCGGCCAGGAGTGGCTGGTGGCCTGGGACTGCAAGAAGCGCCCCGACGTCAAATTCGACCGCGCGCTCTACCTGCTGCGCACACGCTGCCGCGAAGAACTGCGCGCGGTCGGCACGGCCGCGAAGGCGTGGCGGCGCGAGCACGGGCGCGGCCAGCTGCCCACCGTTGCGGACCTGGCGGCGCCACGTGAGGGCAAGGATCCGTTCTACACCGGACCGAAGCAGGACCCGTGGGGGCACGACTACGTGGTCCGGAAGCGCCAGGTCGGCACACGCTGGGAAGTGGCGAGCGGCGGTCAAGACGGCGTGCTCGGCACCGAGGACGACCTCGTGCTCGTCGAGGAACGCAGCGGCGGCATGAACCCGCGCTGATCGGGAACGGCTCGCCGCGCGACCGCCGCAGCGGTTCGCTCACTCCGCGCGGTCGTTCGTCGGCTGGGACGCCAGCAGTCGCTGCAGTCGTTCGGCGTCGAGGTGCACGGTCACCGATCTGGTCTGGCTCGGCACGACGGCTCCGGCCGGCAGGCCCTTCGGCTTGCGAACGTGCTTCTTCTGGGTGTAGACGACTTCGATGCGGGCTTCGCCGCGCGCCTTGCTGAAGTGCACCGCCAGCACAGCCGCGTCGAGCAGGGTCTCGAGGCTCGCGGTCTTCTGCTTCGGCAGGCGCACGATCACGTGCGAACCGGGCCGGCCACCGCCGACGTGCAGCCACAGGTCGTTGCCGTTGGCGATGCGCAGCGTCAGCCGGTCGTTCTGTTCGTTGTTGCGGCCGACCCAGATCGGGTAGCCCTCGGCGGAGACGAAGCGGCGGAAGTTCTCGCCTGCGTCCGGCACGGCCTTCCTGGCGCCGCCCTTCGGCACCTGCTTCGGCCGCGGCACGAGGCCCAGGCGCTGCAGTTCGTCGCGCAGCAGCTGCAGCCGTCGGTCGAGCTCCGCGGCCTCGGTCGGCAGCCCCGCGAGAGCTTCGACCAGGGGCTGTAGCCGGTCCCGCGCCACGATCGCGTCGGCGAGCCGCTGCTCGTGCATGCTGCGGCTGTCGTCGAGGCGGCGCGCCTTCTCGTAGAGCGACTTCGCCTGCACCACGACCGGGCGCGCCGGATCGAGTGCCAGCGTGCGTGGCTCGCCGCTGTCCGGATCGACGATGGTCATCGCCGCCGCACCCCGCGGCACGGTGTGCGCGTAGGCGAGCATCAGGTCGGCGTCCTGGCGCAGGCGCGCGCTGCGGCCGGTGTCGGCGAGCTGGGTGCGCAGGCCGGTGACCTGGGCCTCGGCGCGCGCGACCGCACGCTGCACGGCGCGCTGCAGCGCTTCCCGCTCGGCGGTGCGTTCGAGCGCTTCGTCGAGCGGGCGGTAGTGTGCGTCGACGGCGGCGAGCACCGGGGTGGCGAAGCGGGAAGGCGCCTCGGTGGCGCTGGTGCCAGGGCGGGGCTCGTTCGCAGGTGGTGGCGCGTAGACGTCGCCGGGCCGCAGCATGCGCACGGCGGTGTCGATCGGCCGCGACAGCACGACGACGCGTCCTTCGGCGTCGAGCAACGCCCACAGGCCACGTGCGCCGAACAACTCGACGACGAGGCGCCGGTCGCCCGTGGCGGTGAGGAAGTGCAGTTCGCAGCGGCGTTCGCCGGGCGTGGCCTGCACCCGCATCAGTTCGGCGCCGCGCAGCTCGCGCAGCAGCAGGTCGCGGACCGGGCCGCGCGCGGCCACTTCGGCAGCGAACCGGCGCGTGGTGGGGCAAAGTCGTGCGCGCGAGCCGCCGGGGGCCACGTGCAGGAACACCTTGGCGGGGGAATCCTGGGACCCGTCGCCGGCAGCCCTGGGCTGCAGCACCAGCAACAGGTCGTCGGCGCCCGGTGGCACGGCCAACGGGGTGGCGTCCAGGACTGCAGCACCGTGCAAGGCTGCGAGCTCGCAGCAGACTGCGGCCAGCTCGGCGGCGGACAAGCCGCGCGGCGGCCCTTCGGAGGGGGGCTGCCCGTGCGCGGCCATGGCGGACTACTTCTTCAGTTCCTCGACCGGATCGTAGATCCAGTTGACGGCCGCGTAGTCGTATCTGACCAGGCCCTCGGGGAAGAACAGGCCGAGCTCCCGAGCGGCGGCCTCGGGGCTGTCGCTGCCGTGCACCAGGTTGTAGCTGCGGCTGACGCCGTAGTCGCCGCGGATCGTGCCCGGCGCCGCATCGGCGCCGAACGTCGCGCCCATCAGCGTGCGGCAGATCTTGATCGCGTCGATGCCCTCGAGGGCGAGCGCCACCACCGGCGAACTGGTCATGAACTTGACGAGGCCCGGGTAGAACTTGCGTTCCTTGTGGGCCTCGTAGTGCTTGGCGGCCAGTTCCGGCGTGATCTGCATCAGCTTCATGGCGACGATCTTGAGGCCCTTCTGTTCGAAGCGGCTCAGGATCTGGCCGGTGAGCCCGCGTTGGACGGCGTCGGGCTTCAGCAGGATGAGGGTGCGTTCCATGGGTTCTCTGCGGTCGTTGCGAGTTGAAGGGCGAACATGATAACCACGACTCCAGGTGTCGCGGCAGCGTTTTCCGGTCGGCGGGCGAGGTGGGGGCTCGGGGGCGCCCTGCTGGTGCTGACGGCGGCCTGTGTGGTGCCCCCGGAGAGCTCGTTGGCGCGGACGAAGCGCCAGCGCGCGGTGGGGGAGCGGGAGGCCGAACGGCAGCAGCTGGAGCGCCGCCTCGAGGTGCTGCGGCAGACCGACGGCCAGTACGAGCGGGAGTCCGCGACCCTGCAGGTGGAGTCGGTCCAGCTCGATGCCGCGTTGCGCGCGCTGCGCGCCGACGTGGTGCGCCGCCGTGAGCTCGTGCGCATCGCCGAACACGAGCTCGCCGCGTCGGTCGAGCGGGCGCTGCAGATCGAACGCGAACTGCAGCCGCTGCGCGACCTCGAGCGACAGCTCGCCGAACGGGAGGCGCGCCACGCCGAGCTGACCGCGGCGCTGGCGGCGCGAACCGCGGCCACGGCCGCGCTCGAGCAGGAGCGGGCGCGGCTCGAGGCCGAGTTGGCGCCGCGGGCGACGCAGCTGCAGCAGGCCGTGGCCGCCGGCCGGCAGTTCGGCTCGGAACTCGCGGCGATCGAGGCGGCTCTGGCGGCAGCCCTCGGCAAGCTCGGGGCCGTGGTGCCGGCCACGGCTCCGGCGGCTGCACCGGCACCAGCGGCAGCACCGGGTCCGGCATCGGCCGAGCAGCCGAAGGACTAGTCCTTCACGGCCACTCGTGGTGGAACATCGTGCCGGCGGGGCGGTCGACGCGTTCGAAGGTGTGCGCGCCGAACAGATCGCGTTGCGCCTGGGTCAGGTTCTGCGGCAGCGAGCCGCGACGGAACGAGTCGAAGTAGCTGAGCGACGCGCCCATCGCCAGCGTCGGCACGCCGCGTTCCGCGGCCACTGCCACGACCTTGCGCCAATGCGCCTGGCTCTTCACCAGGAAGCCGCCGAGCTCCGGATCGAGCAGCAGGTTGCCGAGCTTCTTCTGCTTGCCGTACGCCTGCTGGATGCTGCGCAAGAAGCGCGCGCGGATGATGCAGCCGCCCTTCCAGATGCGGGCGATCTCGCCGAGGTCGAGGCCCCACTTCTTGTCCGCGTCGGCGGTGGCCAACAGGTCGAGCCCCTGCGCATACGAGCAGATCTTGCTGCAGTAGAGGGCGTCGCGCACCGCGTCGAGCAGGCCCTGCACCGGCGCCTGCGCAGCGGGACCGGGCAGCTGCTTCTGCGCGGCGGTGCGCTGCTCCTTCATCGCCGACAGGCAGCGCGCCTCGACCGCGGCGTGCATCGTCGGCGCCGGGATGCCGTAGCGCAGCGCCATCTCGCTGGTCCACTTGCCGGTGCCCTTCTGGCCGGCGCGGTCGACGATCACGTCGACCATCGGCTTCTTCGTCTGCGGGTCGACGGCGCGCAGGATGCGCGCGGTGATCTCGATCAGGAACGACTCGAGGAACGTCTTGT
>JAEUHU010000457.1 GCA_016793305.1 Planctomycetota bacterium | reverse complement strand
CCGAGCAGCGCACTCTCGTGCCGGCAGCCGAGGCGGCGGAAGAACGCGTAGGCGAACCAGCCGAACAGCACCTGGTGCACCAGGTACCACCAGCCGTACCACTGCACGCTCGGCACCAGCAGCAGCAGCAGGTTGATCGGCTGCCACGGCTGCGCCATCTGCGGCACGAACGCAGCGCCGCCGCCGATGTCGTTCGTCCAGTGCGGCGGATCGAACGTGCGTAGCCGGTCCTGCAGGATGCGATCCCAGGCCAGCGACTGCGCGTACTTGTCGGTCATGCCGACGTTGCCGCGCATCGCGTCGTTCGCGTCGTAGCGTCCGTCGGCGATCGCCTGCTCGCGCGGCACGTCCAGCAACTCGGGCGGGTGCGGCACCAGCGCGTGGCCGGACAGCAGCGCCGTGCGCAGGAACAGCGCCGAGCACAGCAGCGCCAGCAGCACTGCCTGCAGGTGGTCGCGGCGCGTCGGCGAGTTCGTGGTCATCGCCGGGCCACGATGCAGCGGCCGGGGCGTTCGTGCAACGCCGGTCGAGGCGGTGTGGCGATCAGCCAGCGCCGAGCGCGAACATCACGGCGCGGATCTGGGCGGCGTGGCGCGCTTCGTGGAAGCCGAGGAACGCGATCCACTGCTGCAGCGTCAGCGTGCCGAGCACCGGATGCGGTGCTCGCACCATGTCGGTGCGCTTGCCGTCGATGCCGTGGAGCAGGTCCAGCAGGGTCGAGCGGTGCCGTTCGAGGGCCTGCCACGCGCCGTTGGCATCGACCGTGCCGCTCGGCTGGACCTGGGGGCCGGCGGCGACGCGGCGTTCGCGGTCCAGCAGCAAGGCCCCGTCGATCGTCGGCAGCACCGGCGTGGTCGCTTCGTCGTCCGGCAGTGGGCCGGTGGCCATCGCCTGCTGCACGCCGCGGCGCAGCAGCGCCACCACCTGCCGTTCGACGATGGCGAGGTGCTCGAGCACCTGCGCGATCGACCAGCGGCCCTCGGCCGGTCGTTGTTCCCGCAGGCCCGGTGGCGTGGCGTCCAACGCCTCCTGCAGGACGGCGCGCTGGGTGGTCAGGTGTTCGAGCAGTTCGTGGGTCCGGGGATGCACGGGGGACAGCCTAGCGGCGACCGGGGACCGGGACTGGGGAGTTCGTGCCGACGCGCCCGCGCCCGGCGGCGCCACGGGCTGGCGCGCTCCTGCGCGTGGCTGCCGACGGGATCGTGCCCGCGAACGTTGGCCGGGCCCGGCCGTCTCGGCAGAATCTCCGCCCCCATGAGCGAAGCCCCGAGGATCCTGACCGAGCGGCGTGGCGACGTACTGCTCGTCACGTTGAACGCGCCCGAGCGGCGCAACGCCATCGACCAGCAGATGGTCGACGGCCTGCACCAGGTGCTCGACCAGTACTGGCACGACGAGGCCATCGCGGCGCTGGTGTTGACCGGTGCGGGCGACAAGGCGTTCGCCGCCGGTGCCGACATCGCCCAACTGCGGCAACGCACCTCGCGCGACGCGCTCAAGGCGATCAACAGCGGCATCTTCAACCGCATCGAGGAGTTCCCGGCGCCGGTGATCGCGGCGATCAAGGGCTTCGCGTTGGGCGGCGGCTGTGAGCTGGCGATCGCCTGCGACCTGCGTGTCTGTGGCGAATCGGCGAAGCTCGGCCAGCCCGAGGTCAAGCTCGGCATCATCCCGGCCGCCGGCGGCACCTACCGCTTGCCCCGCCTCGTCGGTCTCGGCATCGCGCGCGAGTTGGTCTACACCGGCCGCATGGTCGACGCGCAGGAAGCGCTGCGCATCGGTCTCGCCAACGTGGTCGTGCCGGACGCGCAGGCGGTCGACAAGGCCCTCGCCATCGCCGCGGAGATCGCGCAGAACGGGCGGCTCGCGGTGCGCGGCGCCAAGCGGGCGATGAACGCGCTGTCGCGGCCCGGCCACGAGAACGCGGTCGCGTTCGAGAGCTCGGTGCAGGCGGTGCTGTTCGACAGCGACGACAAGAAGGCGCGCATGGACGCGTTTCT
>JAEUHU010000442.1 GCA_016793305.1 Planctomycetota bacterium | reverse complement strand
CTCGGCACGCGCTACGCGGTGCTGCTGCTGACCAGCACGATGCTGGTGGCGCTGGCGACCGCGCACCGCGGCGACTTCGGGCCGGCGTTCACGCTCGGCAAGAGCTTCGCCGACGTGACGCCGCTGCCGTTCCTGGTCGGGTTGTTGTTCCTGTTCGCGCGTGGGCCCGGTGCGTTCGCCGCCGATCGCCTGCTCGCGAAGAAGGGGTGAGACCGCGGTTCAGCGCGGCGGCTCCGGCAGCTCGGCATCGCTCGGGTGCGCGCCGTCGCTCGCCGGCACGCGCAGCTTGGTGCCGTACGGCATCGGTCCCGCGGGATCGCCGACGAAGTCGCCGTGCCGCAGGAAGAACCGACTGCCGCGCACCCCGCCGCGGCGATCGCGCCGCACCTGCTTGCCGGTCTCGTCGTGGGTGAAGTTCGCCTCGAGCAGCGGCAGCCAGGTGCCGTTCGTGGTGCGCACCCATGCAGCGCCGAACTCGCAGTCGCGGGCAGCGTCGCCGTTCCCGCCGTGGAAGTTCTCGGAGAACGAGTAGAGGCCGTGCGGCAGCTTGCCGTCCTTCGGCGCGCGGAAGCTGGCGATCAGGCCCCATCGCTTCTGCTCCGCGAACCAGAAGAAGCCGCTGTAGATCGTCGCGTCGCCGTCCTGCCGGGCGTGCAGCAGGAAGCGGAAGGTGTCGCCGAGGCGCCAGTCGTGCACGAGGTGGCTGTGGCCGCCGGTGCCTTCGTTGCCGAAGTCGCCGGCGTGCACGCGTTCGCCCTTCTGGATCAGGCGCACACGGTTCTGGTCGGCGACCTTGTCGCGGTCGATCGCTTCGTCGCCCGCGTCCCACACGCTGAAGATCAGGCGGCGCTCGGTCGCGGAGTTGACCTGCATGCCGAAGTAGCCGCGGTGCCAGCCGGTCGCCATGTAGTAGGTCCACAGGGGATCGGTGCGCGGCGTCAGCTCCACGTAGAACCACTCGACGCTGTCGCGGTGTTCCTTCGGCACGGGATAGCCGAAGTGGACGGAGGCGGCGTTGCGGCGCTCGGCGGTGTTCGCGTGCGCGTCGGTGGCGGCGGGGCCGCTCAGGTGCAGGGCGCGCAAGCCGCGCAGTGGCGAGCCGTCGCGGGTGCGCACGGTGATGCGGTGCGTGCCTGGGGTGGCGATGGGGAACGTGCCGAGGTCGTCGTCGTCGGAGAGGAACGGACGCTGCGGCTCGGGTGGCTTCGTCGCAGGCGGTGGGTCGGTCGGTGCTACGCGGAGGAGCAGTTCTTGGTTGGGGGAGTCGGGCATGCGCTCGAGGCGCAGCTGCAGTTCGCCGGGGTGCGCGAGGTCGACGTAGAAGTGCAGTTCGCCGTCGCAGCGCGGCACGCTGCCGTCGGGACGCCGTTCGATCGCGTCCGGGTCCGGGTGCGCGTAGCCGGTGAACGCGGGGATCGCGAGCTGGGGCAGCTGGGCCGGCGGCGGGGTCGGGTTCGGCGGGTCCTGGGCCGCGAGGGTGGTCGCGAGCAGGGCGATGGTCAGGGTCGGTGCGGCAGGCGAACGCGTCGAGCAGCGCATCGGCGCAGCGTAGTGGGGCGGTCCGGTGGTCCGGGTGGCTCGGCGGTCCCGTGCGTCGGCGGTGCTGGTTGTTGGGTTGGT
>JAEUHU010000439.1 GCA_016793305.1 Planctomycetota bacterium | reverse complement strand
GTCGATCTTGCAGGGGTCCACGAACGTGCACAGCGCCACGTCCTCTTCGGTGACCTCGAGCAGGCCGAGCTTGACCGCCTCCTCGACGTCGTTCGCCTGGATGGCGCGCACGAGGTAGGACGGGTGGATGTCGAGCGGAGTGACGCCTTCCCACGCACCGAGGTTGACGATCGGCCGGTGGCCGCCGTTCAAGCGTGCGTCGACGACGTACTCCTTCTTCGGCGCGAGCCAGCTGAACACGCTGCGGTGCCAGCTCAGCTTGCCGAACTGCGGCAGCGCCCAGCCGAACAGGTCGCGCTGGCCGGTGCCCTCGGGGATCACGGTGACGGTGCCGTTGTAGAAGCCGAGGCACCCGTCCTGGCCCGCCACGTTGCCGTGCAGCACCGTGCCGCAGATCACGCGCACGTCGCCGGCGAACGGCTGGCCACCGTTCAGCGCCGCCAGGCTGCTGCTCTGGCGGGTGCGGTAGTACTTGCGCGCGGGTGCGGCACTGCCGCCGAGCGCCACCACCACCTTGGCCGGATAGCGGCCGGTGCGCGCCCATTCGCCGAGCCGCGCCAGGTCCTGGACGGTGACCGTCCAGGCGACCTCGCCGGTCTTCAGCGGTTGGATCCTGCTGATGTGCGTGCCGACCAGGCCCGACGGGTGCGGACCGGCGAAGTCGTGCACCTGCACACCCTTCAGATCCCGCAACTCGGCCTGGTGGCCGCCGCCGGCGCGCAGCGTCAGGTAGAGCGTGCCGCACAGCTTCTTCAGCAGGTCGACGCCCGCCTGCAGGTCGGCCTTGCGACCCTGCACCGCGAACGCCGGGTCGGCCGCCAGCGGGGCCGTGTCCATGCCGTTCACGAAGATCGCCACCGGCGTCTTCTGGCTGTTGGCCATCTTGCCGACCGGGCGCTGCCGCAGCAGCGGCCACAGGCCTGCGTTCTTGATCGCCTTGATCACCGAGGCACGGTCGCCCTCGGGCTTCGGCATCGGCGCGAACTGCTCCTTGCCGCCGCCGACCGCGGCGTTGTCGATCACGAGGCGCAGCAGGAAGCGGCGCTCGCCGAAGTCCATGCGCGCGACCTTGCCGGTGACCGGCGAGCACCAGACCAGGTCCCGATCGGTCTTGTCGAGGAACAGCGGCTGGCCGGTCTGCACCAGGTCCCCTTCCTTGACCAGCGCCTTCGGCTTGATGCCGGGGAACTCGGCCGTCTCGATGGCGACGCGCGCGGCTTCCGGCGCATCGACGAGCTGGAGCTCTGGACGACCCGCCAGCGGCAGGTCGAAGCCTTTCTTGATGGTGTAGGTAGTCATCCGAGCGGTGACCTGACGAAGGAGAAGGAGGATCCGGAGCGCTGCCGCACCAGCCGGGGCGAACTCACCGGGCGCACGCGCCGCCGGACGCCGCCGCGTTCTCGCCCCCGGTCTTGCCGCAGCGCTGGCAGGAGCCGTCGGGGTTCATGCCGCCGCACGAGCCGGACAACCGTCGTCCGCCGAGCGCCAACAGCACGATGGCGAGCACGGGGACCGAGAAGACCAGGATGGGAAGCAGGACCGTGGACACGTGGGGAGTGCGGAAAAGAGGCCGAACAGGCTAGCAACTGCGCGGCTGGTTTCGAGGGTTCGCCCCCTGCCGATGCATCAAGACCGCCTTGAGGTTGGTTCGGCCACCCGGTCAACGCCGGCTCCGCACCAACTCGGTCAAGCCGCGCAGCGTGTTGCAATTGCGCAGCGACACGTCGTCGTCGAGGAGGCGCACGGCGAAACGCCGTTCGAGGAACTCGACCACTTCGACGACCCCGGCGGAGTCGACGATGCCCGAGGTCACCAGCGGGGTGTCCTCGTCGAGCCCCTCCTCCCGGCCGTCCCGGAACCACTGGGCGACGAAGGTGCGGATCTCGGCCAGCACGGTGGCGCGGTTCGGCTCGGACTCGGAGGGCATCGGGGGCCGCGGATCATCGCGAGCCGCCGGCGACGAGGCAACCGCGCGGTGCCCGTTCTGGGTGGTGCAATGCCGGTCGGCCTGCCATCCTGCGCCGATGCGCGCGCGACTCCGTGGAGTGCTCGGTCTGCTGGCCCTGCTGGCGGCCCCCATCGCCATCGCCCCGTGGTGCGCCCGCTGGCACTGGTCCCTCGATCTGCTGGCCAACTTCGTGGTCCAGGCGGGCTGGTTCCTGCTGCTCGCGGCAGCCCTGTTCGCCTGGCAGCGCGCGTGGCGGGCCCTGTCGGCGTGCCTTGCCGGAGCGGCGGTCGCCGGCGCTGCCGTGCTGCCGGACTGGTTCGGCGCGACCGCGACCGTGACCGCCGCACCGGCCGCGAGCGTACGCCTGCTCGCCCTGAACCTGCTGCGCGACAACGAAGCGAACGCCGCGCTCGCACTCGCGGGCCTGGCCGACGCGGCCCCCGACATCGTGCTCGCCAGCGAACTGACCCCCGAATGGCACGAACGGCTGGCGCCCGGCCTCGCCGCGTTCCCGCATCGCCACGTGCGCACCGACCCCGGCTACTTCGGCGTCGGGCTGTGGAGCCGCTGGCCGCTGCGGGACGCGACCATCGTGTCGCTCGGCTGGAGCCCGGCGATCCGCGCCGTGGTGGACACGCCATACGGGCCGATCGGCGTGCTCGGCGTGCACACGCCGCGGCCCGGCAACGCGGCGCGCAACGCCGATCGCGACCAGGCCCTCGCGGCGATCCCGAAGGCCGTGCAGGGCCTGCCGGCCGCGCACGTGGTGCTCGGCGACTGCAACGCGACGCCGTGGACGCCGACGCTGCGCGACCTGGTCGCCGACGGCTCGCTGCGCGCGGCGACGTTCGGGAGCTGGTTGCCGAGCTGGCCGACCATGTGGCCGCTGCCGCTGCGCATCCCGATCGACCACGCGCTGCTCGGCCCCGGCCTCGACGCGCTCGAGGTCGGCACCGGCCCATCGTTCGGCAGCGACCACCTGCCGCTGTTCGCCGTGGTGCAGCCGCGGCGGTGAGCGATGCGGACCGGCGCCAGGGTCGCCGGAGGCGTGTGGTCGGCCGACCGCCCGGCCGATCCGTTCGTTCCAGCCACTTCGCCAGCGCGGCGAAGTGGCGGGAGAGCATGGGAATCGAACCCACCGGACCCCTCGCGAGGAGGCGCCCCACAGGTTTTGAAGACCAGGCAGCACACCAGCACTGATGCCCTCCCGGGAATCAGAAGTCCCCGCGAATCCTAGGGCTTCCGTCGTCAGTGTCAAGTTCATGCTCTCCTCCTGCTACACGCGGCTGCTACAACATCGGCACTGTGCCGCGCCGCAACATCCCGCCGTACGTCCAAGTTCTTCGCCGCCCCGACCGCAGCGTGATCGGCTATCGAGGCTGGGCCATCACCGGCGAGAAGCGCGTGTTCGGCGAGACTCGCAAGGACCCTGACGAGGCGCACGCCGACGCGATCCGCATGCGCAAGGCGGCGGCCACCGAGGCGTCGTGGGGCGGATCGCTCGAGACGCGCGCCAAGGAATGGCTGCAGGCGATCTCGGTCCGCGTGACCGAAGACACGCTCGCCTTCTACCGAGGCAAGCTGGCGAACATCTACGCCACGATCCCGAAGACCATGCCCGTGGATCGCATCACGGCAGCAGTCGTGCGCGAGTTCGTTCGCGCGGCTCGCGACGAGTCGAAGCTGTCGGCTCGCACGATCCAGCACTGCCGCCGCACGCTGAACTGCCTGTTCCGATGGATGGTCCGCCGCGGCATCGTCCCGACGAACCCGATCGGCGAAGTCGACTGGCCGAGCCCGCAGGACACGCGACCGGACGTCTTCACCGAGCCCGAGTTGGTCTCGATCATCGCCCGCATCACCGATCCGTGGGCGAACGCCCTCAGCACGTTCATCGCCTGCAGCGGCCTGCGTCGCGCCGAGGTCGCCCGCATGCGCGTGGTCGACGTCGACGCCGAGAACCGCATCGTCTGGACGCACGGCAAGACGCGGAGCCAGCCCCAGCCCTACGCGGAGGACGCGGACGACGCCGTCGCGACCCTGCTCGAGCACGCCAAGGACCGCGAGTACGTCGTGCCAGGCACGACCGACAAGGCGCGGCGCGAGGCGATCGCAGAGGCGTTCCGCTACTGGCAGAAGAAGCTCGGCGAACCACGCTGGCACCCTCACGCACTGCGGCACAGCCTCGTCACCATCATGCTGCGCAAGGGCGTGCCTTCCGCGACCGTCCAGCGCGCTGCTCGCCACGCCAGCTACGCGACCACGCAGCGTTACGAGCACCTGGTCGCCGAGGACGTGCGCGCCGGTCTGACGCGGCTGCGCATCCTGCCGAAGAGCGACAGCAAGCAGTCGCACGGCTAGATCCCCCTCCCAGAGGCAGCCGCACGCATGCGTTCTGCCGCCAACTCCTCGCGCGCCATCTCCGAAGACGTCATGCGCGCCGACTCCCACGCCTCGTAGTCGGTATGGCGGACGCGGTAGGTGCCGCGCTTGACGTGCAGCAGCTCGGGGAACTGGCGACGACGCGCCATGCGCTTCAGGTCGGCCAGCTCGATGCCAAGCGACTTGGCGATCTCCGTCGCGTCGAGCCAGATGGTCACGACACCAGCGCCCCCTCCGCGAACTCGACCACCGGGATGCCCTGGATCCGCGCGATCGCGACCAGGTGCTCGCTCTCCTCGTCGCCCGGAAACGCCAGCACCAGCTGTGGCCGGCTCTGCTTCAGCATGCGGACGTTGCGCGTGCGGAACCTGCGCGGCGCGCGTGTCTCCTCGCCGACCAACGGGAACGAGCTGACTTCGACGCCGCCGCCGAGTGCTCGCCGCCCCCAGGCCCACGCATTGGCCACGGCCGCGACGCCGCTGTTGCCGCCGTGGATCAGCCGAATGCCGGCCGGCGACGCGGCGAGCTGGCGGTCGAGCTCTGCCTCGACCAGGTGCTCGTGATCTTTCGAACGGGAGCCGCAGACCAGGATGCGCTTCATGCATCCCTCCGTGAGAGAGGTTCGCGCGCCCCAGCCCCGGACGGCCCCTGTGGGCCGTTGCGTGGAAAAGGGGAAGAAGGAGAGTCAGCTGGGGCTGAGGCGCGCGGGTGTGCGGGGCCTGGGTGTCGGAACGGTAGTCCAAGTTCCACCACGCAGACCGAGGAACATCCCCCCGTTCTTCCGTTCCCCAGATGGGTCACGACGAGGGGCGCCGAGCACACGCTCGGCGAAGAAGATGGGCCCGACCCGAGCGTGCGGGAGGTCACGCGCGAGTCGAGCGGCGGCGACGAGCCGTCCCTCTGCGCAGCCGCGTCCATGCGTCGCGGCCGCGCTGAGGCGTAGAAGTCCCCGCTGCCTTCGTGCCGGTCAGTGCAGGCAGCGGGCTGAGCGATCGCCGGGGATGCGGAGCGAGCGCTCGTGGATGCGATGTTGGCGCGCCCCATGGTCACCCCCAGATCCCGAGGGCGAGGAACGCGAGGATCAGCGCGCAGGCGGCGACCGTCTCGATCCGTGAGGGCTCGGTGCGGTCCGCCGCCCCGAGGCCACCACGCGACTCCAGGTTCCGGAGGGCGGGACTCCCCGAAGTGCGAATCGGGCAAGAAAGAAGCACTGTCCACCGTCCCGAAATGCCCACGCTGCTGAACCAGTAATCACCTGGTGAAACCTCTCGGCCTTCCACCCCTGGCGACCCAGCCAGGAAGGAAGCGACCGATGACCCGAGAAGAAGAAGTCCGCCCGGTTCCCCAGCAG
>JAEUHU010000045.1 GCA_016793305.1 Planctomycetota bacterium | reverse complement strand
CGGCGATGCGAACGGTGCACGAGCAGCTTGGCGATGTCGGCGCGGTGCGGCTGGTTCGGTGCCCACGCCGGATGCAGCTGGACCGTGCCGACGATGCGGCCGCCGTCGCGCGCCACGAGCACGGTGTTGCCGTTCGGGCTCGACGTCCTCTGCCACCACGAGGTGGCCTGCTCGTGCGTGAGAGGCTGCAGGAAGCTGACGGCGGCACCGTCGGCGACGGCTTCGACGAGCAGTGCGGCAAGGTCGGCGACATCGCGTTCGGCGGGCGGAGAGGACAGGCGTTCGATCGTGGTCATCAGGGCAGCGGAGCGGTGATACCCGATGGCTCGCGGGTCCGCCTCAGGAGTACTTCCAGAGCCAACGTTCCATCTGCTTCGCCAACCGAACGTCCTGCCACCTCACGTAGCGGCGCCCGTGGAGAGTCGTGAAGGCGGCGACGGCGACATCCCCTCGCGCCACCTCCATTCCATCCACGAGTTCCAAACCCTGGCTCCTCAGTTCGGCGAGCAGCGCCCCGGAGTTGTCCGCGGAGAAGCAGACCTCGTAGAGCCGATCGTTGAAGAACGACACCCTCAGCGTGCCGCGCTGCCCGAAACACGACACCCCGATCGCCTCGACGGCGTGGATCGCGAACGGAGGCCGACCGTCCACCGGCCCCGGCGAGTCCTCGACCACACGCCACTCGACGGCGGCCCCTGTGGCGGGGAGCGCCTCGGCGCGCGTCGTGTAGCTGACGAACCCAGGCACCAAGGACGCACCGGGCAGCCGTTCGGTGAACGAATCCTCGCCGACTACGTGCGGCGTTGGCAGCGCGAACAGCACGACGGCCAGCAGGGCGAGCAGGACGAAGAGTCGACGCATGCTGGGTTCAGTCGGCTTCACGGTCTTTTCCGGCCGATGGCTCGGCCTCACGCCCCGCCGACGCAGCCGAGCCAACGTTGACCCGCAAGAGCCAAGCCAACAGCAGACAGCCGGCGGCGAGCACCCAAAGTTGCCACCGCGCCACCGCAGGCTTCGAGACACCTTGGGAGAGGAAGGGCGACGGATCGCGGAGCAACCTCGCGACCGTCGCTGTGGCGACCACGAGCAGGATGATCGAGAGCCGGTTCCACGAAACCCACGCCGCCCAGGAACGGCCCTCACGGAAGGCCTTCTGGACGAACTCGACGGCCTCCACCAGCAGCACCAGGAGCACCAGGCCACCCACGCCGACGACACCCCAGAATGCGATCTCGAGGAACGTCGCCAACCACGGCGTACCTGGCAGCAGCAGTTCCCGGCTCCCCATTCCGACGACGCAGCCGATCATCCTGCTTCCACCTTCACGGCGCGGCCGTAGATCGCCGCCGGGCCGACCCATCCGTTCACGTGGCCGCGGTTGTTGCCGATCTGCACGCGCTGGCCGTCGATCGCCGTCACCAGGTGCAGGTAGTCGGTGCCGCCGACGCGCACGAGCACGATCGATCCGACGACGAGGTCTTCGAGCGTGCACGGCACGAGGGTGACGCGATCGCCTTCGTTCACCTTGGGTCGCATCGAATGCCCGCGCGGCCGCACGGTCACGGTCTCGCCGCGGCGCAGCGCGTCCTTCGCTCGATCGGCCCAGCTCATCGGATCGTCACCTCGGGGTTCGGCACGCACTCCGCCTCCATCTCAACGTAGAAGCGCGACTGGTTCGGGCGCCACCACGTCGAACGAACGGCAGCGAAACGTGAGGCACTGCCGCCAGCGGTCGTGCACTTCGTAGCGCAGCCCGCCCCGACCGGCCCCCCGGTCGACGCATCGCAGGCCGTCGGTGACGAGGTCGTTCGCACCATGCACCGCCTCGCGCAGCCGCGCCACGTCGCGGAAGCACAGCCGCACGGTCTCGGCGCCGACCTCCGCACCGCGCGCGAGATCGATGGTCAGGGCGAGCCCGTCCGCTCCAGCCTGCACTTCGTAGCGCGTCACCACGCGGTAGGCGCGCCACGGCAGCAGCGCATCGGCCGGATCCTCGTCGCGACGCCACCTGCGGAACGCCATCCACAGGCCGAACGCCAACGCCGCCGCGACCAGTGCCATGTCCCAGGCACCGAGCCAGCCGCGCCAGTTCGCCCAGAGGGCGACGCCCCAGAGCGCCGTGACGATCAGGATCAGGGGGCCGGCGATCTTGTTGGGGAGCAAAGGATGGGTTCGTTCGGAGCAGGGCACGCGGGCCCAGCTCACGACGAGCACGCGGGCCGGTGTGGCACGGGTTCGGCCCCGAGGGTCGTCCCCATGCGACTACGCGAAGCGAGCATGGAGCGCCGCGGCCGTCTCGACAAGGCGCTGCTCCGCTTCGAGGCGTTCGCGCAGCTCCTGTGGCAAGGCGGCAGCACCGGATCCTTCGCACTGGGTCGGGTGCCTCCGTCCCATGACTCATGGCAGCGAGTCCTCGTCGGGCTCGACAGGCGGCGCCTTCGCCTTCGGCAGCTTCTTCGCCTCGCCCTCGATCCGGCGCTGCACCTTCTTCAGATCCGCAGCGGCCGGCAACTGCTCCGGCACGATGCCCCGCACGCGCATCGCCTCGCGCACCTGCTTGTTGTTGTCGACGTGCTCGACGGTGATCGCGCGCTCGGTCGTGAGATCGCGCTCCTTGGTGTTGTGCACGGTCATCTCGTTGGCGAAGTCCTTCGCCTTGATCGTGACCGTTGGCAGAAAGTCCGCGAGCGGACGACCATCGGGCACCTCCAGCCGGTCCTTCATCTGCTGCGTGGTCAGGCCACCGAACAGTGCAGTGTCACCCCTGCTGCGGATACGGGCGAAACTCTGCTCGTCACCAACCCGTTCGAAGATCACCGCCGACAGCTCCTTCTCGCTCTCGACCAAGCGGGCCCGGGCCCTGACTCGATCGGCCTCGAGAAGGCGGGTCTCGATCAGCTCGATCCTCCGGGTCTGCACCGCGAAGTAGCTCTGGGCGAACGCGATGGCCTCCTTGCGCGGGTCCCCGTTCTGCGCCAACAGGTAGCACGCATAGCGAGTGAGGGCGGCATCCTCGACCGCGCGCGCGGCACCAGAGCCGAGGGGGACCATCTTCCTGACCTCACGAAAATGGTCAGTCACGGTCTGGCCAGCCCCGACGCAAGACGCCTTGGCGCGATCGACCAGCTTCGCAAAGTTCTCCCACCGGTCGTAGCCGAGCAGCGGCTGGAGGTCGCGAGCGAACCAGAACTCGACGCCCTGTTCGGTGCGAACCAAGGCTTCGAACTGGGCGAGCAAGGCGGCGATGTTGTCCTTCTTCATGAAAGGTCTCCGGGTTGTGGATACCTACAAAGTGTGGGACCGGGGGCGTTGTCGAGTCAGGCTGTTCTCCCGACCATCTTCCTGGCGCCACGAAAATGGTCTTCACGACGCAGGGCCCTGCCGCGACGGCCAAGAGCGCCGCGGCGACCACCATCCGGGGGCAGGCGATCTTGTAGGGGAGGCGTTCGTTCGGAGCACGGCACGCGGGCGCGGCTCACGACGAGCCCACGGGCCGGTGCGGCACGGGTTCGGCCCCGAGGGTCGTCCCCATGCGACTACGCGAAGCGAGCATGGAGCGCCGTGGCCGTCTCGACAAGGCGCTGCTCCGCTTCGAGTCGCTCGCGCAGGCCCTGCGGCAAGGCTGAGGCTCCGTGTCGCGCGCCCCAGATCCCCCCCGCCATGGCGCCCACGGTGTCGGCGTCGCCACCGACGCGGCTCACGAACTGCAGCAGCTCGCCGAACGGACGCTCGTCGTGCAGGAACGCGAGGAACGCCGCAGTGACGCACGAAGCCTCGGCCGCGATGCCGGCCCCGAGTTCGCGCCGCACCTCCGCCGGCGCTGTCGCAACAACGCCGCCGCGGGTTGCCCGCTCGAGCCACTTCGCCGCCGTCTCCAGCTTCGCCGCGTAGGCCGGCTCGGTGACCAGCGCAGCGATCTGGCGCATCGCCGCGGCGCCACCTTGCCCGGCCAACGCGAGTTCGGTGGCCATCGCGATCACGCCCGCCCCGGCGATGGCGAGCGGATGGGCATGGGTGACGATTGCGACGTCGCGACTCGCCGCCGCCAGCGCTTCGCCGCGGAAGGCGAGCGCCAGCACCGGAGTGCGCATCGCGGCACCGTTGCCGAACGAGCCCTCCGGATAGACGCGCCGATTCGCCGCGCGCCAGTCGGCGCCGTTCCGGATCGCCTTCAGCAGCCGCGCGGTGCCGGCCCCGTAGCCGCGGCTCCACGCGTAGTCGGCAGCGAACCGGCGTGCGAGGTCGTCCTGTTCGACCCGCCCGTGCGCCACCAGCGACTCGGCGACCGCCAACGCCATCGCGGTGTCGTCGGTCCAGCGGCGATGGCCGCTCCGGGTCCTGCCGATCAGGCGCCAGAGTAGACGTTCGGCGATCCCGCCTTCGTGGGGAGCACCGTAGGCGTCACCGAGTGCAAGGCCGAGCAGACAGCCGACGGTGCGGTCGAGGTCGGGCATGGGGGGGTTCTCGAGGCTCCTGTCATCGGGACGACCCGGTGGCACCATCCGTTGCCGGTGCGCGGAAGTAGCGGATGTCGTGGTCGTCGTCGCGCGCGAAGCACAGGCCGAGCGCGGGGCCGTACAGATCGAAGTAGCGCACGCTGTCGAACGGCACCAGGTAGACATGGCTGCCCCGCCGGCGCAGCGCCATGGAGGCCGCGAACGGCGAAGGCGCCCACGCGTCCGGCCTCACGATCTCGAACGTGATCGCATCCGCGCTGGTGGTCCAGGCACCGGTTCCGCGCGTCTCCACGAAGTTGGACCAGCACGTCCAGGTCAACGCGCCGCCCTGCTGCAGTTCGAGGCGGTCCCGGCGATCCGGCCCGACCTGGCACGAGTAGACGCCAAGAACGTCCTCCTCGGACGACACGGGCGCAGTCGTGCACGCGGCGAGCAGCAGGCTCGAGGCGAAGGTCGTCAGCTTCATCGTCGGAGCAGCGAAGCGGGCATTCGCCGTGCGCTGGGCCAGGAATAGTCGCCTGGGAAGGCGCGGTTGCTGCCGATTCCGGACCAGGACAGGGCTCCGATCCGACCCCGGCTCCCTTCAACGATCGGGATCGACCGGGACGACCCTGGCGAGGTGGCTTGGGTTCTCTGGATTCTGCAGCGAGAAGAACCGACCGGTGCGACTCACGCCTTCGACATCGAAGGGACGGATGCGTGGGGCTGGAACGTCCCAGAGCCTGAGGATGCCGGTGGCCTCGACCAACGCGCCCGCCATCCGCTGCGGCTCGGAGTGGACGCTGACGCCCAACAGGGTGGTGAACTTCTGGATGCGCAGGGGACCACGCAACGTCACGAGCTGGCCTTCGTACGCAGCGAGTGCGCCGGGATCCGTGACGCATGGCGGCTGCTTCGGAGAGCTGACGCACCCACCGACCAAGCACGCCAGCAAGACGATCGCGGTCCTCGCGACTCCCGGCGAACGTAAGCTGCCGAAGAAGCGGACCATCAGCAACCAGCACCCGCCTCCAGCACCACCCACACGACGTAGACCGCTCCGACGGCAGCCCCCACAATTGCCACGAATAGAACCGCGAGGAGCCAAGCGACCTCGGTCTATAGGGGCGTGCGGCCGGGTTGGTTCGTGCCGCCACGTTCTCGCCGAGCGAGCGCCTCGATGTGACCACGCACGGTCGCACTCGCCAGCCCCGACGGCACCGCGACGATGCAGTTGGGCCACTCGCTCGGCGGCTGGTCGTCCACCAGCACGTTCGGCTTGGGCAGGAACCCGGCGAACAGCGACTCGATCCCCAACTCACGCGCCGTGCGACGCGAGTAGTCGGCACCTCCGGCACTCCAGCAGTAGAGCGTCACGCCCGCTGCGTGCAGCTGGCGAACGTGCTCGACGACGGCGACCATCGGGATCCGCTTGCTGCCGGTCTGCCGCACGAGCGTGTCGTCGACGTCGACGTAGACGACCAGATCGCTGGGCTGCATGCGCCACCCTCACTCGACCAGCGCCGGGAACACCTCGCGAACCCGCGCCAGGTGCCGCTTCCCTTCTTCGCTCGCCGCCCCCTTGCCCGACAGCACCGCGAGCAGCGCGTACAGATCCTGCGCGCGCACCGAGTACACCCGCTCCGGATCCTTCTCGACCTGCTTCGCGAACTTCTTCTGCGCCACCTTCGGCGTCAGCACGAACGGCTTCTCCGCCTTCTCGGCGCCGGCCTCCTCCAGTTCGCGCAGCGCCGCGTCGGCCACACGCCGCTCCTCGCCGGGCGGTGCCGCCAGCACGCGACGGCAGATGCCCTTCGCCTTGCCCCACGACAGCTTGCCGGCGTGCAGCAGCGCGCGCACGCGCGGGTCCATGCCCGGCACGTAGCGCAGGATGTCCTCGACCCAGGACTCGCTCTTGTCGAGGAACGCGCCGATGCGCACAGCCGACCAGTTCGCGTTGTTGAGGTAGAGGATCGTGTCGAAGTAGTCGCTGATCTTCGCGTCGAGCCGGTCGGCGTTGAGCTTCAGGTTCAGCGCGCGGATCTCCTCGAGCTCGCCGGTCACGACGCGCACGTCGACCCGGTCGTAGTAGCCCGGATGCTCGGCGCGGATCCGCTTGATCGCGTTCAGCCGGTGGAAGCCGCCGACCAGGAAGTACTCGCGC
>JAEUHU010000328.1 GCA_016793305.1 Planctomycetota bacterium | reverse complement strand
CGCGCAGGTAGCGCGCCAGCGCCTTCGCGAGCGCGGCTGCGTCGCCACGCGGCACCACCGTGCCGGTCACGCCGTCGACCACGATCTCGCCGTTGCCGCCGGCGTCGCTGACCACCTGCGGCACGCCGGCGAAGCCGGCTTCGAGGCAGGCGTTGCACAGCCCTTCGTGGAAGCTCGGCATCACGAACGCGTCGCTCGCGGCGTAGACGTCGAACACCGGCCTCACGGGTCCGGGAACGTGCACCCGCGCGGCGAGGCCGAGCTGCTCGGCCTGCATGCGCAGGCGCGCGTGCTCGGTGCCACCGCCGGCGAGCAGCAGCTGGGCGCGCGGGAACTCGTTCGCGAGCTGCGCGAACGCCGCCAGCAGCACGTGCTGGCCCTTGCGCGGCCGCAGGATCGCCGCACAGCTGATCAGCTGCGCGTCGGCGGGCAGCCCTAGCCGCTGGCGCGCGTCGGCGCGCCCACCGCGCAGCGGCAACCACGGCGTCGGGTCGAGGCCGTCGTAGACGCGGGTGATGCGTTCGGCGGGCACTCCGCCGGCGAGCAGGCGGCGGCGGATCGCGTCGCAGATCGCGATCGTGTGGTCGCACAGCGCCGTGTAGCGCAAGCCGCCGAGCAGCCCCTTCTTCACCGGGTAGTCGATGCGGCGGATGGTGAACTTCTTCGCCGGCACGCCGAGCGTGCCGAGGCCCGCCAGCAGCAGCGAGCGGCCGCACGCGAAGTGGATCACGTCGGGCTGCACACGACGGCAGGTGCGACGCACCTTCCACCACAGGTCGGGGCGCCACCAGCGCCGCAGCGGCGCCTCGTGCACCGGCACGCCGAGTTCCCGCGCCGCAGCGGCGAACTTCGCCCCCGGCGCCAGCAGCACGTGGTTGTCGTGGCCCTGCCGCTGGAAGTGCTCGAGCAGCAACCGCAGCTGCACCTCGCCGCCCGAGTAGCCGGTCTCGGCGAGCACGTGCAGCAGGCGCAGCCTTCGGCCGCGGCCGCCGTCGCTCACAGGATGGCGTCTTCGCCGGTGAGCTGGCGACCGATGATCAGGCCGTGGATGTCGTGCGTGCCCTCGTAGGTGATCACCGACTCGAGGTTGCACATGTGGCGCATCATCTGGTACTCGTCGGTGATGCCGTTGGCGCCGAGGATGTCGCGGCCCATGCGGCAGCACTCGAGCGCCATCCAGCAGCTGTTGCGCTTGGCCATCGACACGTGGTAGTGCTGCATGGTGCCGGCCTCCTTCATCTTGGCCAGCTTCCAGCACAGCAACTGCGCCTTGGTGATCTCCGCCGCCATCCACACCAGCTTGTTCTGCACCAGCTGGAAGCGGGCGATCGGCTTGTCGAACGAGATGCGCATCTTCGCGTAGCGGCACGCCTCGTCGTAGGCGGCCTGGGCGGCACCGATCGCACCGAACGCGATGCCGTAGCGCGCCTGCGTCAGGCAGCTCAGCGGTCCCTTCAAGCCCTCGACCCCGGGCAGCATCTGCGACTTGTGGATGCGCACGTCCTCGAGCACCAGCTCGCTGGTGTCCGACGCGCGCAGCGAGAACTTGTTCTTGATCGACTTGCCCTGGTAGCCCTTGGTGCCCTTGTCGACCAGGAAGCCGCGCACCACGCCGTCGAGCTTGGCCCAGACGATGGCGACGTGGCCGATGCTGCCGTTGGTGATCCAGTACTTGCTGCCGTTCAGCACGTAGTGGTCGCCGTCCTTGACGGCCTTGGTCAACATGCCGCCCGGATTGCTGCCGAAGTCGGCTTCGGTCAGGCCGAAGCAGCCGATCAGCTTGCCGGCCGCCATCTGCGGCAGGTAGCGCTGCTTCTGTTCCTCGGTGCCGTAGGCCCAGATCGGGAACATGCACAGCGAGCCCTGCACCGACACGAACGACCGCAGGCCCGAGTCGCCGCGTTCGAGTTCCTGGCAGATCAGGCCGCTGGCGACCGGCGACAAGCCGGCGCACCCGTAACCGGTCAAGCTGGCCCCGTAGACCCCCATCTCGCCGAGCTCGGGGATCAGGTTCATCGGGAACGTCGCGGCGCGATTGTGCTCCTCGATGACCGGCATGAAGCGGTCCGAAACCCAGCTGCGCACGGTGTCGCGGATCGCCCGCTCCTCGTCGGAGTAGAGTTCGTCGACGTTGTAGAAATCGAGTGCCTTGTAGGGATCGGCCATGGTGCGATGGA
>JAEUHU010000327.1 GCA_016793305.1 Planctomycetota bacterium | reverse complement strand
GGCTGGGTGGTGTTCGGTTCCCTGCTGCTCGACGCCGAGGGGTTGCCGTGGACGACGCGGGCCGAGGAGGCCAGCTGGTCGCCCGGCCGGGAACGCGCGGCGCTGGCCGGCGCGCGCGTGGCCCTGCTCGCGACCAACGGGGCGGATTCCGCGGTCTGGCTGGTGCCGGCGGGCCTCGCGGTGCTGGGTGGTCAGCTGCAGGTCGACGCCGAAGGCGCCTTCGTGCATCGCTCGACGTGGTCGTTCGCGGCGATCCAAGCACGCCAGGGCCTCGAGTCGCTCGGCGGCGCAGGGCTGACGTGGCCGATGCACCTGGTCGAACGCGACCTCGTGCGCGGGCAGAAGAAGGACGATCGTTCGCTCGCTGCGAAGCTGGCGCTGACTCCACCGGCGCTGGTCGTCGATCTCGCGGTCGGCTGGTTGTTCGGTCTGCTCGGCCTGCCGTTCTGCGACTGCGACGACGAGGACGACGACGGCGCGTCGGGTCGCCGCTAGTCTCGGTTCCCTCGATGTTCGACGCGTTGTGGCAGTGGCTGGAGGGGCACGGTGCCCTGCTCGGGTGGCTGTTCGGCCTGTCACTGGGGTCGTTGGTGCTGACGGTGCTGCTGCTGCCGGTCGTCGTCGTGCGCCTGCCCGCCGACTACTTCGTCGCCGAACGTGCGTCGTTGCGCGCGCGACGGCCGTTGACCGCGTGGCTGTGGCACGTCGGCAAGAACCTGCTCGGCGTGGTCTTCACGCTGGCCGGCATCGCGATGCTGGTGCTGCCCGGGCAAGGTCTGCTGACGATCCTGATCGGCCTGCTGCTGCTCGACTTCCCCGGCAAGCGCGCGGTCGAACTGCGGCTGGTGCGGCGCCCGGCGATCCGCAGCTTCCTCGACCGCATGCGGCAGAAGCGCTCTGTGCCCCCGTTCGTGCTCGAGGGACCGTGAAGGTCTTCTACAGCGACCCGTTCGAGTTCCCGCTGCCGCACGGCCACCGCTTCCCGCTGGCGAAGTACCGGCTGCTGCGCGAGACCGTCGAGAAGTGGCCGGCGAGCTGCGGTGCCGAGCTGTTGCTGGCACCGCGCGCCACGCGCGACGAGCTGTTGCTGGTGCACACGGCGGACTACGTGGACGCGTTCGCCGCGGGTGCCCTGTCGCGCGAGGCGATGCAGCGCATCGGCTTCCCGTGGAGTCCCGAGCTGGTCGAGCGCTCGCTGCGCAGCTGCGGCGGCACGATCGCCGCGACCCGCACGGCGCTTTCGCACGGGGCTGCCATCTACCTGGCCGGCGGCACGCACCACGCGCGCGCGGACCGCGGTGCCGGCTACTGCGTCTTCAACGACGTCGCGGTCGGCGCGCGCATCGTGCAGCGCGAGAGCGGGCGCCGAGCCGTGCTGGTGGTCGACACCGACGTGCACCAGGGCGACGGCACCGCGGCGATCTTCGCCGGCGACGACCGGGTGTTCACGTTCTCGATCCACGGTGACGCGAACTTCCCCGCTGCGAAGGCGAGCAGCGATCTCGACCTCGCGCTGCCGACCGGCACCGCCGACGAACCCTACCTCGAAGCGCTGCGCGACGGGCTCGCCGAGGCGTTCGCCCGCAGCGCGCCGGAGTTCGTGTTCTACCTCAGTGGCGCCGATCCGTTCGTCGGCGACCGACTCGGCAAGCTGGCGCTCACCAAGGCGGGCCTGCGGGCGCGCGACCGCATGGTGTTCGCCGAGCTGGTCCGCCGCCGCCTGCCGTGGGTCACGGTGATGGGCGGCGGCTACGGCGTCGAGATCGCCGACACCGTCGAGGTCTACGCCGCGACGGTTCGCGAAGCGCTGGCCGCAGGCGACGCGACTACGGCATCGACGGCAGGGCGTGTCGACGGCCGGTGATCCGCACCGACTTCATGCGCACGAAGCCCAGCGTCAGGTGCGTGACGAGCCACTCGTGGAAGCCCGCCCCGACGGTGACGCGGAAGTCGCTGATCCCCGAGCACGGATTGGCGGCCTTGTTCAGTTCGGCGGCGATGTCGGGCTTCCACTCGCCGAACAGACCGTGCACCCACATCGTGTAGTGCGCGTTCACCTCGAACGGCTCGCCGCCGGGTTCCTTGGCGGGCGAGGCGCTGACCGGAAACGGCACTTCCGCGAGGTCGTACGGCAGTGAGGCGCAGGCCTGGGCCAGGACGAGGGAGAACAGCACGGCGCTGCTGCGGAGACGACTGCGAGGCATCTCGGCATGTTCTTGGGCGGCGAGGGCCGGCGCCACTGCGCAGCGAGAAAGAGCGACCTCAGCGACGTCGGACCAGCACGTGCGCCCACGAGTGCTCGAGCCACTCGTCCGGTTGTGAGCGCCATGGCTCCCGCATGCGAGCGCGGAACTCGGCGGGGATCTCGAGCTTCTGGACCACCTGGTGGTCGAGGATCTCGAAGCCGTGCCGTTCGAACAAGGGGCGATACTCGAACAGGCGAAGGCGATTGCAGCCGTGCACGATCCGTTCGTTCGAGTCGATGGTCAGAAACTCGTAGGGGTGCAGGCTCGGGTCGCCGTACCAGCGATGGTCGACGGTGTCGATGCCGTGCACACCGTGGCCGCCATGGCGGGTGATGCGTGCCAGCTCGGCAAGCACGGCGTCCACGTCGGGCAGGTGCTCGAAGACGCTGTTGCTGACCACCAGGTCGACCGAGCCAGTGTCCAGGCCGGTGTCCTCGATCGGGCGCTGGTGGAACACGAGGCGCTTGCGGTCGATGGCGTCGGCCTCTCCGAGTTCGAGGCGCGCGAGGTCGAATCCCCCCAAGTTCCCCAGGATCCGCTGTGCATCGATCGGATGGTCGTGGAACAGCCGCCGCGGAGTCAGCACAGCAGCGGCGGCGAGTCTGGCCAGTGCACGGATCGCGGCGCCGTCGTCGGCCACCTGGTCCAGGTCGATGCAGTGGCCACGCGCTGCCCCGAGCATCAGATGTGTGAACATCCGCGCGTACGGATTGATCGAGCCACAACCGATGTCGACGTGCACGCCCTCGTGCATGCGGATCGGGAACCGCTTGCAGCAGCCTTCCAGGTATCGGAACACCGACCCGAGGTGCGTGGCAGAGCGCCGGTTCTCGGCCACCTCACAGAGCCTGCCGGTGCGGTCGTGCAGGGTGTCGAGCAGGCTCAGGTCACGTTCCAGGTCGGCGCGAGATGCCGTGTCCTGGCGATCATCGAGGCGGCCCAGCAGTTCGGCGACGAGGCGCGCTGTCGCGATGTCCCTGAGTTCGGTCGACGACTTGGCCTGGTGATGGACGAGGCGACCGTGGGACATGGCTTCTACGGGTTCTGCTCCGACGGTTTGACCTCGGCAGCGCCCAGGGCCGCCCTCATTCGCGCCTACCGAGTGTAGCCCATCACCAGCCAGCGTGCCGCCGCGGGTCTCCCGTGCACTCGACCTAGGGCCCTGCTTGGGTCCGTGCTGCACTACTGCTTCTGGAACAAGTACTGGCACCAGGTCGTCCCCAGTTCTTCGTTGCTCAGGTCGCGCCATGGTGGAGCGAGGCGCTCCCGGAGGTTGGGCGGCAACTCGTGGCACACCCCAGGCATGCGCTCGAGCTGGACGAACCCGTGCTTCTTGAACAGGGCTTCGAAGCTGCTGAGCCGCAGCCGATTGCACCCGTGGACGATGGGTTCGTCCGTGGCGATCGTCAGGAACTCGATCCTCGACAGCGATGGCGTTCCGTACCATCGGTGGTCGGCGGTGTCGATCCCGTGCATCGCGAAGCCTCCGGGCTTGGTGATCCGGGCCAGCTCGCGGATCGTGCCCTCCGGATCGGGCACGTGCTCCAGCACCGAGTTGCTGACGACCAGGTCTACTTCGGCATCCGGGAGTCCGGTGTCGGCCGCCGATTTCTGCAGGAAGGTGATCCGATCGGGATTCAGCCCGGTTGCGTCGCCCCTGGCGAGCTTGGCCAGGTCGAAGTCTCGAACGTTCTCGAGGCACTCGCGATTGGTGACCGGGTAGCCGGAGAACACGACCGAGGGGTTGATCGCGACGGTCGCGGCAATGCGCGCCAGGTGTCGCACGGACTCGCCGATGTCTCGGATCGGCTCCAACTCGAGGCAGCCCACCCGCTGGGCGCCAGCCAGAAGATGCGCGAACATGCGCGAGAACGGGGTGACGGCTCCGCATCCGACGTCGAGGTGGGTGGCGCCTCGCACCGGGATCTTGTGCCGGCTGGTGCAGAAGTGGAGGAACCCCATCTGTCCGCTCAGATGGCGAGGGGTGGCCCGGTTGTCGACGGTGTCGGTGGCCTTCTCCAGCGCGTCGCGCAGTTGGCTGAACAGCTTCAGGTTGTTCTGGCTGTTGACGTAGGAGTCGCTCGCCACAGAAGCCGATGCCTCCAGGCGCTGCAGCAGGTTGCAGCCAAGGTCCCAGGTGCTGATGCGACTCAGCTCTTGGGTAGGTCGCAGTTCCGTGTTGAGTAGTCTTCCGCTCGAGCTGGATTCTGCCATCGGTGGTTGGGACGGGTTCCGTCGCTGAGCTGGAGAATGCTACCTCGCTGCACAGCTGGCTGAAATCCATCTCCTGGCCAACCTGACTGGGCCCTGGTGGCGCAGGATGAAGCCGCCTACGGCGATGCGGCAACCAGAATCGGCCCCACGAAGCGCGGCCATGAAGCCCCCGGTCGAGGGCTGCGAGTGTCGTCGCGATCGATGCCTACCGGCCTGCAAGAGCGCGGGTGCGGACAGGGTTTCGTGGCGCGCAGTGCCTCCACGGGGCGCCGCCTGAAGTGGGATGGGAGGTTTCGTGTTCGCCTGCCTGGCGTTCGCCTGCGAGCTCGTCGGCCTGTTCGCTGTCGGCGATGGCTTGTGGCTAGCCCACTCGGGCCGCTTCCCTTGTCCCCGGTGGCTGCGACCTGCTGAACATCTTGCCCGATCTTCTTCGAGCTTGCGAACGCCCACGCTCTCGGGTAAAGGGCAGAAATGAAGAGAGTCCTGGCAACCCTGTGTTTGGTCCTCATCTCCATTGCCCCTTGCCTGATCGCTCAGGTGGCCAGTCCGACGGGAAATCCTCCTGTGGTCGAGGCCTATGAAACGGGCAGCAACATGGCTTGGAGCTTGTCCCTAGAGTTCGACGTGCATGTCTGGACCGACGCCGGTTGGGTGCCGGCAAACGCCAGGGGGATGGCCAGGAAGTCGGAGGATCAGTGGTACTATCAGGGACTCTATCCATGGGTCCACTGGGTCACGATTGGTGCCGCCGATTCTGTCAGGGTTCGGGTTTCGAAGAGGGCTGGTGCTCTACGGGTGGCGAACTTCTCGAAAGTCAAGATTTCGCCGGCAAGGTATGGAATCGCGGCTGAGAATCTCACGACGACATCCTTCGAGTTTGTCGCCCTGCGGGGGCAGAAAGTGTACTGTGAGGTCAACGAACAGGACATCGACCCTCTTTTTGTTTTTGTAAATCCGCCCAAGCCAACTCCTCCACCTACACCGACGCCCGCCGATTGTCTCTACTACCCTCCAGGGTTCACCAGTATCGGCGATGGATATCAGGTTCCTGCGAGCGTCAAGACAATCTACCTGGATGGAGGGGCTTGGGTGAGCGGAGGATTCGATCTCTCCCAGGTTACTGGTCCGATTTCAATAGTAGGCCCAGGGTTCCTGGTCGGGACTGTTCTGGATGCCCCCAGCCTGTTCAGGCCAGTGGGACAGCCAGAAATGCCTGACTCCCAAAGGTTGGGTTATGTGCTGATCAGACGTGATGCAGCGCCGTATTCTCAGAGTGCTGCATTGTATATGGACGGGCCGACGCTGGTTGCTGCACCGTTCTACAACGTGTACATTCCGACTATGCTTGGGCGCAAGGAGTTCCGGAACGTGCACATGCTCTCTCCCTGGTGGTTCAATACGGACGGATTCCTCGCAGTCGAAAACGCTGATGTTCGTGACTGCTTCCTCTATCAGAATGACAACAAGTTCACACCTGAGTTCTCGGGTGGCGGCCTGACGGTCCAGTCGAGCGTCTTGGCCGGCAGGAATTCCTTCCAGATCGGCTATGGCTACCCCGACCCGAATGCCAGATCTCTCTATCCCGAGTTTCGCGGCATGGATCTGATCCTTCAAAGGGATCGCATTCCATTTATCGCAAAAGTGGATGCTCCGAACAGCTCGGTCGAAATTCACGATCAGCGCTATAGCGACATTTCCGTTTCTGGGGACGTGCTTAGGCTCTTCGACATTCAGCACGTGAATGTTGGGTGGATGAGTGGTGGCGGCACTCTAGGCTCGATCAAGAGAGTTGTCTTCCGCAACGTCAACCTCTCGGGGTCTCAGCAGTACAAGAGTGTCATCAAGGCGGGTCTTGCGGATCTTGGACAGAAGTTCGAGTGCTACTTCGAGAACCTCGTAATAGGCGGGGTTGTCGTGACCGCGGGTGCGGCCGGGAACTGGAGGGACTACTTCGACGATTCGTTCAACTCGAATGTCAAGCTCGTGTTCAACGGAGAGTTGGCGCAGTAGGACCATGAAGTCGCGCCGTGCTTTGGCGCTCGGCACAAGGAGTGCCAATCGTTCCTCTGGCCGGTCCGGCGAGCTCCGCACTCGCTTCCAATCGTCTTCTGCGCAATACCTGGAACCTCTGCGGGTCCAGCGCTGTGGACGCCTGTCGCACTCGTCACGATCGTGACCCGCGGAGTCGTCGAGACACCGATCGTGCGATGGTGCGGCACCTGGCGATTCCTTCGCGCCGCGTGCGAATCCTCGAGAAGAACCGGCTGGGCCCTAGGCCTACCCAGTGAGGTTCATCAGAGGACGTGCATTTCCATGCGAGGCGATGGCTCCATGGAAACTCCAACAAGGAGCCGCTAGGGCAGGAACTTGCCGGGCTCCTTCAGCTTGCGCGGCAGGTACTCGTCGATGACGAAGTTGAGGCCCCACTTGGCGAGCGCCTGCTGCTCGGCGCGGACGCCCATCTTCAGCATCTGCTCGATCGCCTTCTGCCACTCCTTGTGCGCCTGGAAGAACGGGTCGTTCTTCAGCGCGTCCTTGGCCCGCTTGATGTCGACCTCCTTCAGCGGATGCGTCGCGTCCTCGAGCTCGAAGTCGAGGATGTCCTGCGGCGTCACGCCCATGTAGCGGGCCTGCGGCACGCAGAAGAACTGGTTCAGGTGCACGGCGTTGCCCGAGCCGACCTTCAGCGTGCGGTAGATGTTGCTGATCCCGTACGGATCGCAGTCGTTGAAGCAGTAGACGGGCAGCTTCTTGTCGTCCGACAGCTTGCGGATGAAGCGCCGCGTCGCCCGCGTCGGCACGCCGCCGGTGCCGATGATGATGCAGTTCTCCGTGCGCCACCACTTGTGCTCGTGCAGGCGCGCGAACATGCCGCCGGTCTCGATCACCAGGACGAACTTGGCCTTGGTCTCGAACCGGAAGTGCTCCACCGAGGCCGGGATCGAGTAGGAGCCGCTGCCCTGCTTGGTGCAGTCGATGCGCTCCTCGTTGCCGGTCTCGCGGTCGCGGTCGATGACGACCAGCTCGCCGGCGACGTTGCCGCCGTGCTCCTCCGGGCGGTAGCGCAGCTGCTCGCGCGTGACCCCTTCGAGGCTGAACAGGGCCTCGATGTCGTCCATCACCGTGTCCGACTCGGGCTGCTCGGTGAACTTCGCGTCGCCCCAGTTCTTCGACACGTAGTACGCTTCACGTTTCGTCGCGAAGTCGTCGTTCTCGACCATCTCCTTGCTGAGCGCCATCAGCTTCAGCGTCTGGGCGAAGGTCTTCACGGTGTTGACCGTGAGCGTGCGCTCGATGCGGCCGCGCCCCATCTTGAAGCCGCCCTTCTTGTCGTACTGCGCGTTGCGCAGCGACCGCTCGGGGAACTTCAGTTCGGGCTTGCCGAGCTTGCCGATGGTGCCGTGCACCTGTTCGGCGCAGGTCATGATCTCGCGGATTGTCACCTTGTCGATCTCGGTGAGCGGCTTGCGGGGCTTCTTCGGCTTGTCCGCGGGCTTGTTCTTCTTGGCTGCCATGGCTCGGTGGGGGTTACAGCTTGCGGCTCTTCTCGAGCACGGTGGTGAGGTTCTCGGTCGCCTTGGCGACGCTGCCGTCGTCGAGCGTCAGGATGTCCTTCAGGGCCTCGACGACGTGGGGGATGTACATCGTGATGTAGTTGCGCTTCTTGAACTCGCTGGCGAGCTTGCGGCCCTTGCGCACGTGGGTGCCGAGCTTGCGCCCGGCGTCCATCAGGGCGAGGCGCAGCTCCTCGAGGATCTCGTCGTACGACGCGATCGCCTCCTTGGACTCCGAGGTGAACGGCACCCACACCGAAGCGATGTGCACGAACACGACCATCGGGCCGATCGGCAGGGCGCCGCGCGGCTGCTGCAGGCCGTAGTTCTTCCAGTTGGTGGCGATCACCGCCTTGGTGATCGCGCAGGCGCTCTGCTGGAACACCAGCGGCACGCGGTTGGCGAAGCGGATCAGGCGGATGGGCTCGTCGGCGTTGCCCATCAGCAGTTCCTGGTTCTCCGGCTTCTTGGTCGCGACCTCGACGATCTTGCCGCCTTCGGTCATCTGCAGCGTGTCGCCCGGCTTGCCGTAGGCGATGCCGACCTCGATCGCGAACGGGTGGCCGCGGTAGACGACCGGCTTGCGCGAGGTCGCCACGTAGAAGTCGGCTTCGACCTCCTTCTTCAGACCGGCCAGGATCAGGTCCTCGCCGATCGGTGCGATGCACGACAGCGGCGGCGCCATGATCCTGGTCGCGTCGATCGCCGCCTTCAGCTTCTGCACGTCGGGCGCGTCGAGGCGCCGCGGGTTGGCCTCCGGCTTGATGCCGGCCTTCTCGCAGATCTCCTTCGCGACGCTCGGGCCGACGCGCGAGAAGTCCTGCTGCAGGAACGCACTGACGGCGCGGTTCTCGCTCTCCTGCATCATCTTCAGCAGGATGCCGAGCTCGACGCCGTGCGGGTGCGGCTTGATCTCCTCGACCTCCTTCGGCAGTTCCTTGGTGCCGCGCTGGTACTCGGTGACGTTGCCGTCCGGGTCCTTGAAGACGAGGTGCACGTGGGGGTTCGCCACCGCCATCAGCTTGAGGAACTCCTCGACGCTGCGCTGGCCGCGGCGGTACTCGCCCTCCATCTCGATCGACACCTCGGTGCCGTGGTCCTTCTCCCACTCGATCGGCTTCTCGCTGAAGTCGGGGCGGTTGCGGGCCGTGTCGATGCGGATCTCGAACGCCATCGCCTGGCCGCGCCGGCCCGGCTTGCTGCGCACGCGCACCGGTGCACCGGTGGTCAGCTGGCCGTACATGCCGGCCGCGCTGATGCCGATGCCCTGCTGGCCGCGGCTCTGCCGCAGCCGGTGGAACTTGCTGCCGTAGAGCAGGCGGCCGAACACGTTCGGCACCTGGGCCTTCACGATGCCGGGGCCGTTGTCCTCGACGGTCATCGTGAACTGCTTCTCGCTGGTGCCGACCCGCGCGATGGTCACCACGATGTCCGGCTGGATGCGCGCCTCCTCGCAGGCGTCGAGGCTGTTGTCGACGGCTTCCTTGACCGCCGTCAGCAGTGCCTTGCGAGGGCTGTCGAAGCCGAGCAGGTGGCGGTTCTTGGTGAAGAACTCGCTGACCGAGATCTCGCGCTGGCGCTTGGCCATCGTCTCGGCCGTCTCGCCGCCACCGCCACCACCACTGCCGGTCGGGCCGGCCTTCTTGGTCTTGTCCGTGGCCATCGCCTTGCTCTTCTTCGGCTCCGCCTGGTCGTCCGCGAACAGCTGACCCTGTTCGCCTTCGTTCTTGTTCATGGGATGCCCCTCGCGTGACGCGGGAGAACGCCCCGGGCAGGTGCGAGCACCGGTGTCGCACCGCCCGCGACGGGGCGCCCTTCTAGCGAGGGCATCCGGCCGGCGTCCAGATGCAGTTTGGCCGAACCGGCCGGACGAGTGCGACTCAGGGAGTGGACAGCCCGGTGCGGCGCGTTCATCCTCGTGCAACCATGCGAACACTCCTCCCTCTCGCCGCCTTGCTCCTCGCAGGGCCAGTTTTCGGCCAGACGACATGGAGCGTGCCAGCAGGGGGCAATCTGAACTCGTACATCGCCCAGGCGGCGCCCGGCGACGTGCTCCTTCTCGCGGGCACCGGCTCGTACTTCTCGGTTGCGGTGACCAAGGGGGTGACCATCCTGGGCAACGGCGCCTCGATCTACGAGGCCTCGTTCCAGGTCCCGCCCGGGCAGCATGCCAGCCTGGCCGACGTCAGCTTGCCCTACATGGGGCCCTTTGGGGTCAACACCATCACGATCACGAGTGGCCTGGTCGAGCTGTCGGACATCATCCACTTCGGAGCCGCACAGTTCGTCGTCTTGGGCGGCTCGGTCGTGATGCAACGCTGCTGGGGTGGCCTGTCCGTTGCCGGGGGTACGTGCTGGGTCGCCAACTCGACCATTGACGGCCGACCTGCCATTTCGATCTCCGGGTTCGGCAACTGGCAATCGTCTCCTGGGATCTTCCAGAGTGGTGGTGAGATCTACGCGTCGCACTGCACGGTGGGCGGGGGCGGCGGCGCGATGGAGAGCGTGCCGTGGCCTTCGTACATGGGGGCCTCCGCCGGCCTGTTCCAGACGGCGGGGATCGCGCGGCTGACCGACTGCACGGTCACCGGTGGATTAGGCCTCGGAGTCCCGTGGCCTGGCGAGGTGGCGATCTTCGGCGCCGGCAATGTGTCGATCGCGCGCTCGACCATCGCAGAGGGGACGTTCGCCACCACGGCGTCTTCGGGGTTCGTGGAGGACTCGGCGATGGTCGGAATGGAGAGCTCCGGTCCGCCGACCGTCGGCGCATCGTTCTCGATCACGGCTCGCTTCGGTTCCTCCCAGGAGCTGGTTGGCCTCGTCTGCGGCTTCCAACGCCTCACCAGCATCTTGCCGCCGATCGTCGAACCACTGTTCGGGGACCCTGCGCAACTGATCGTGCTGCTGATCAGCCCACCACCCGTAGGCGGTTCGCTGACGGCGCCCGTGGCCGTGCCGAACGTACTCTCGCTGCGTGGTTCCGAGGTGTGGCTGCAGGCCCTTCAGGTCGATGGCGCCACGATCCGTGCCTCGACCGTGGTCGGCGGCGTGATCCGCTGATGCCGCGCGACTTCGGCCGCCCTCCCGGAGCCCCGATCCTGCGTCATCGCGTGCCGCCGTCGAACCGTAGCGCCGTTGCTGTACCAAGCCCCAGGTCGCGCACCTCCGCTGGCTCACTTCGAACCGACGACGAACCTTGGCGTCGCTGCCGTGCCCAAGCCCAACTGGCGCGCCTCTGCCCAGAACCGCGCGACACCGCGCCGGTCGTCGGCGTCGAGGTCGTAGTGCGCCGCACCGTGCGTGCCGTCGACCGGGCCGAGCAACCGGCCGCGGGTGCGGGCGCGTTCGAGCACCGGCAGCACTGCCGCTGCGTCGACGCCGGGGCGCAGCAGCCACAGCGCGAACACGAACGGCAACCCCGTCCACTGCACCCATTCCCGGCCGAGGTCCCAGATCTCGCGGTTGCCGGGGTCGGCACCGAGCCCGTGGTCGCCGATCAGCAGCACCAGGTCGTGGTCCAGCGCGTCCGGCGTCCGGGTCGGCGCGATCGTCGTGAATTGCACGTCGGCGGCCACGTCGGCGTGGTGCACGTTCGCCAGCAGCAACCGCAGCAACGCCACCGACGTCGCCGAGCTCTGGTCGAGGCCGACGCTGCGGATCGGCGGGCCGCGGCGGCGGAACGCCCGCACCGAGCGGATCTCGTGCTTGCAGGCGATGCCTAGCCCGGCCGCGACCTGGTAGCCGTCGGCCCGGATCGCCTCGATCGAGGACACCAGGGCTGCGTCGAGTGCGCCGGCCCGCAGCTGGCGGATCAGTTCGGTCGGCGGTGCCTGCACCAGCGTCGCTGCCGGATCGCGATCGAGCCCGGCGAGCAAGGGCGCGCCGACGCCGTAGGGAACTCCACCGATGCGTAGGGTCACGTTGCGGGCCGCCCAAGGAAGGGGGGCGCGGCGCAGACGATAGCGAGGGGGGCGGGGGCCGGAAGGACCTTCTCGCCCCGGACCGGCAGGCTCGCATGGTCGGCCAGACCCTCGGGCAAAGGCGCGGCTGCGCACGAGCTGGCCCCAGGTTTGGGAAGCTCCCCGCTCCACGGCCGGGCCGTTCTGCGTAGAGTTCCGCGTCGCCCGAGCCTTCCCCCGAGGCTCGTGGCAAGAGCCCTCTCCGAGAGAACCCCACGATGTCGCGTTCGCAACTCGCCCCTTGTCTCGTGGCTGCGGCCCTCGCTGCTGCCGCCACAGCCCAGAACGTGCCCACCGGCTTCACGGTCGACACCTTGCTGACCACCGGCCTGTCGACGCCGAACGACTGCTGCTTCCTCCCCGACGGCCGTTGCCTGATCGCCAACTCGGGTGGTTCGGTCGTGCTCTACACCGGCAGCGGCAGCGCCACGATCGGCACCGTGCCGAACGTCAACTCGGGCGGTGAGCAGGGCATGCTCAGCATCGCCGCGGATCCCGCCTTCGCGACCAATGGCTTCTTCTACGTCTACTACACGAGCTCGACGACGTCGTTCGTGCACGTCGACCGCTTCGCCTGCACCGGCGATCTCGCCAACCCGGCGAGCACCACGCTGTCGTTCTCCTCGGCCAGTCGCACGGCGATCCTCGGCGCCCTGCCCGACAACGCCGGCAACCACAACGGCGGCTCGCTGCGCTTCGGTCCGGACGGCAAGCTGTGGATCACGATCGGCGACGACGCGAACGCGTGCAACGCGCAGTCGCTGACGTCGCAGGCGGGCTGCCTGCTGCGCATCGACCCGA
The DNA here is from genome assembly GCA_016793305.1 of Planctomycetota bacterium. The sequence continues at coordinate 2,836 of JAEUHU010000327.1, read as the reverse complement.
GCCTGCTCCCGGCGACGCCGAGCACGGTGCTGCCCGCCTACTCGGCGATCGATCCGGGTGACAACCCGAACAGTGCCGCGGCGGACTTCTCGCAGCTGGTGGTCGCCAACGGCCTGCGCAACCCGTTCCGCGCCGAGATCGACCCGCTGACCGGCAACGTCTACATCGGCGACGTCGGTGCCGGCTCGGTCGAGGAGTACAGCGAGTACGTGCGCGGCGTCGGCAACCCGACGCTGGTCAACTTCGGCTGGCCCTGGCGCGAAGGCAACATCGCCGGTTCGTCGTGCGGTGGTTCGCAGCCAGCGGGTCTGGTCGATCCGATCGGCGCCGTGAGCCACGGCGGCGGCTGGGCCGCGGTGATGGGTGGCGCGCGCTACCGGAATCTCGGCGGCCAGTACGACTTCGGCCCGACCTACGAGGGCAACGCGTTCTACCTCGACTACTACGCCGGCCAGGTGCGCCGGCTCGTCAACAACGCCGGGGTCTGGTCGCCGGCTCCGGTGGCACCCGGCCAGCCGGACGCGACCAACTGGGGCACCAACTTCGGCAGCGTCACGAGCCTGCGCCTCGGTCCGGACGGTGCTCTGTGGCTGACCCAGCACCCGGGTTCGCTGAAGCGCGTGCGCCTGATCGGCCCGGTGCCGAGCATCAGTGCCATCAGCGGTGGTGGCCAGCGCGTGACCGCCGGCGATCCGTTCGTGCAACCGATCGTCGCCCGCGTGTTCGATCCGCAGGGCAACCCGCTGCCGAACGGCCTGGTCAACTTCGCCGCCTCCGGCGGCATCACGCTGTCGACGACCAACCCGGTGGTCGCCGACGCCAACGGCTACGCGCAGACCTTCGCGACCGCGACCTCCGCCGGTGGTGCTGCCACGGTCACCGCGAGCACGCCGGGCGGTGTCGCGAACGCGACGTTCTCGCTGTTCGCCCGCCGGCTGACGGTGACCGCGGTCAGCAACCTGCTGGTCGTCTCGGTCGTCAACCAGACCTCGGCCGTGCCTGCGAGCGTGCCCTATCTGGTGATGCTCTCGTTCCCGGGCGGCCCGACCAGCGTGCCGACGGCGATCGGCAACCTCTGCATCGACCCGTCCTACTCGCTCGCGTTCGTGATCGAGGACAGCGTCGGCCTGTTCGGCGGCGTCTCCTACTCCGGCACCGGCGCGGTCGGATCGCCGGGCATCAACAAGCTGTACACGGTGCCGGTCGGCTTGTTCACCGGACAGCAGATGCGCTTCCAGGTGATCGGCTTCGATTCGATCGACGGCTGGTTCCGCACCAACTGCGAGATCAAGAACCTGTAGGCCGCGTGTCTTGGCGGCCTGGGTCGGCGGCGTAGCATGCGCGCGATGTCACGCCGCACCCGTCTCGGCCTGTTCGTGCTGCCGCTGCTGATCGCCGGCTGGTTGCTGGCGCCGTCGCTGGTGCGCTGGTGGGTCGATCGCAAGATCCAGGGCAGCGTCGGCGAGGCACTGCCGGCGTTCTCGCTCGCCGATCGCAGCGGCGCCGTCTGGACCCGCGAGCGCCTGCAGGGCAAGCGCGCCCTGCTGCACTTCTTCCGCTCGCGCTGCCACTCGTGCGACGAGGAGGCGGCAGCGATGCGCGCGCTCGAGAAGGCGCTGCCCGCGGACGTCGAGATGCTGCACGTCATGACCGATGTCGTGCTCGAGTTCGAACCGGGGCTGACCGAGGCGACGCTGGCGAAGAAGGCGTTCCAGCGGCCGGTGCTGATGGCCGACGCCGCGTTCCTCGAGGCCTTCCACTCGGTGTCCTGGTCGAACGTCACGCCGATCACCTACGTCGTCGACACGACCGGCACCGTGCGCTTCGGGCTGCGCGGTGCGCAGACGCAGGCTGCGGTCGAAGCCGCGCTGGCCGCGATCCGCTGACCCCTGGTGCCCGGCCGCGGCGGGTGCTCTGCTGCGGCGATGCGTCCGATCGCCGTGTCGTTCGTCTCGCTGCTCGTCTGCCTGTCGCCACTGCTCGGCCAGGCGCCCGGCGTGCCGATCTACGAGAACGAGGGCGGGGCCGGGCCATCGCGCGAAGAGGCCGAACTGCGCGCCCGCGCGCTGGAGCTGCGTGAGCAGGGCAAGCTGCTCGGACTCCCGGCACTTCGCGAGCAGCTGACGCGCCCGCGCTGCAAGCTGGCGTTGCCGCCGCCGGCGAGCGAACCGTTGCGTGGGCCGCAGCTGTGGCGCCGCGCCCGTTCCGCCTACGTGCGGGTCGGCCACCTCTACCAGTGCCGGCACTGCAGCGACTGGCACCTGAACCTCGCCGGCGGCTACGCGATCGCCGGCGACGGCGTGGTCGCGACCTGCCATCACGTGGTGGCGCCGGACGAGGCCGAGATGAAGGACGCCTGGCTCGTCTGTGCCGACGACCGGGGGCGCGTGTTCCCCGTGCTCGAGGTGCTGGCGGCCGATGCTCGGACCGACGTCGCGATCCTGCGCACCGGGGCGGTCGAGGCGGTGCCGCTGCCGTTGCGTGTCGCGGTCGAGCCGGGCGAAGCGGCGTTCGTGTTCAGCGACCCGATGGGTTCGCGCGGCTACTTCGCGAAAGGCCTCGTCAGTCGTTTCGTCCGCCAGCTGCCGCCGGAGCCCGAACACGTCACGCTCGAGGTGACCGCCGACTGGGCGCCTGGCTCCAGCGGTTCGGCCGTGCTCGACGAGTTCGGCAATGCGATCGGCCACGTGGCCTCGATCTCCGCCCATCTCGAGGAGTCCGAGGAGCGCCCGCCGACCGAGCGTGGGGGGCACGAGGTGTCGCTGTTCCCGACCGCGACCTACATGGTGCTGCGCTCGGCGACGCGGGCGTTCGACGTGCTGCAGCGGATCGAGGT
>JAEUHU010000305.1 GCA_016793305.1 Planctomycetota bacterium | reverse complement strand
GGCGCGATCCAATCGCTCGCGCGGTTGCCGAACGGCGACCTCGTCGCGGCTGGCTACTTCCTGCTGGGTGGCACGAAGACCATGGCGCGATGGGACGGCATCGCCTGGTCGCCGTTCGTCGACAGCCCGAACTTCACCGTGCACGGCCTCGCCGTCATGCCGAACGGCGACCTGGTCGCAGGGGGTGACTTCACGGCGATCGGGACGGCTCCCGCCTTGGGTGTGGCAACTTGGGACGGCACCAACTGGTCGCAGCTGACCTCGGGTGCTGGGGCATTCGGTGGCGGTGACCTGGACGTGCTGGCGGCCGTCGCGATGCCGAACGGCGATCTGGTGGTCGGCGGCAGCTTCACCACGATCGGCGGCATCACGGCGCAGCGCGTCGCGCGGTGGGACGGTTCGACCTGGTCGGCGATCGGCCCGGGCCTGCCAGGAACGGTGCAGGGTCTGGGCGTGCTGCCGAACGGCGATCTCGTCGCTGGCGGCCTCGGCGGCGTCTTCCGTTGGGATGGCAGCACCTGGTCGACGTTGCTGACCCTGTCGACCATCACGCGGCTCGCAGTGCTGGCGAACGGCGACGTGCTCGTCGCCGCGGGGGTGGGTGGAACTTCGCTGCGGTGGTGGAATGGAACGACCTCGTCGACCATTCCCGTCATGGGCCTCTTCGTGAATGCGATCACGCAACTGCCGAACGGCGACGTGGTGATCGGCGGGTGGTTCAACTCGGTCGGTGGCGTGCCCGCCAACAACATCGCCCGTTGGGACGGCACCACGTGGTCGGCGTTGGGCGGCGGCACGAACTGGACCGTGGGTTCGTTGGCGCGGATGCCGGACGGCAGCCTCGTGGCGGCGGGCGGCTTCACCCTCGCCGGCGGCATCGCCGTCAACCGGGCCGCCCGTTGGAATGGGGCGACTTGGTCTCCTCTCGGCACGGCTCCGCTCGGCATCGGGCATTTGCTGCCGCTGCCGAACGGCGACCTGCTGGCGAGCAGCTCGACCACCTTCGGCGGGGTCACGCAGTTCGATCGTTGGGACGGCTCCGCCTGGAGCTCCTTCGGGCCCGGCTGCGACCACCAGGTCTACGGCATGCTGGCGCGTGCGAACGGCGAGGTCGTCGTGCACGGCGCGTTCCTGAGTGCCGGGGGCACCGTTTCGGCGCGACTCGCGCGCTTCGCCTCGACCTGTCCCGCCTCGGCGGTGAGCTCCGGGGCCGGTTGCACCGGCTCGGCCGGCCCGAACGTGCTGACGGCGTCGTCGCTGCCGTGGCTCGGCAGCACGTTCAAGACGGTGGGCACAGGCTTGCCCGCGACCGCGAACGTCTACGCCGTGGTCGGCCTGTCGCCGGCGACCGGCGGCATCGACCTCAGCCAGGTGTTCCCCGAAGGCGTCGCTGGCTGCGTGGTGCACGTCAACCCCGACGCGATCGTCGGGCTCGGGGCTGCGTCTGGCTCCGTCGAGATCGGCATGCCGCTGCCGAACACGCCGTCGCTCGCCGGTGCGGTGTTCCAGCAGCAGCTGGTGGTGGCGGAGACGGGACTCGGTGGTGGCATCACCGCGATCACGGTGACCAACGCCCTCGATCTGGTCGCCGGGTTCTTCTAGTTCGGCGCGGTCCGTCCCCGAGTGCGTTCGTGCCGCGGATGCGTGCCACCCGCGACGGTCGGGCGTGGCGCGCATCGCGTCGGCCGAACTGGCGGAAACTTGGCCGAACAGGCCGGCGCAACTCGCTGGACGAGGGTCCGCGGAGGCGGCAGAGTGGCGGGCGTGGGTTCTGGGTGGTCCGGGACCGCAACTGGCACTTCCGACCCTCGCGCGATCGAGCCGGGGATCCCGACGGCATCGGCGTCTGCGCGACGAGCGGGATGGCCACCCGCCGACTGCCGATGACCCCGCCCGCGCCGCGTTCCCCGTGACCGAACCGACCCCCAAACCTGGCGACGGCAAGTTCTCGGTGGCGACCGGCGTCGGCTGGACGACTCTCGGCCAGTTCGGCGTGCAGGGCATCAACTTCGCCAGCTCGCTGGCCCTGACCCTGTTCCTCGATCCCGCCGACTTCGGCCTGGTCGGCTTCGGCTATGCCGTGCTCGCGGTGGTCGACATGCTGGTCGACTTCGGCATCGGCAGCGCGATCGTGCAGCGCAAGGAGCTCGGACCGCGCACGGTCGACGTCGCCTTCACGATCAACGCGCTGCTCGCGGTCGCCGCGACGTCGCTGATCGCGCTGCTCGGCGGCGGCCTGTGGCTGCTGGGCGGCGACTGGCGAGCCGACGCGGTGATGCTCTGGTGGCTCGCGCCGTCGTGCCTGTTCACCGCCGCCGTGACCATGCCGCGCGCGCTGTTGACCCGCGCCTTGCGGCTCGACGCGATCGCCAAGGTGCTGCTCGGCAGCGCCGTCGTGCGCGCGGTGGCGTCGCTGGGGGCCGCCGCCCTCGGGTCGGGACCCTATGCGCTGGTGATCGGTGGCTACGCCGGCGCCGTGGCCCTGGTGCTCATGCTCCGCCGCCACGAGCACTCGCGGATGCGTTGGTGCTGGAACACACCCGAGCGCCCCGAACTGCTGGCCTTCGGCGTGCGGCTGACGATGTTCAACCTCGTCAACACCGTGCTGATGAACGCCGACGCGTTCGTGCTCAAGCCGCTGCTGGGCAGCGAGGCGTTCGGCCTGTTCGCGCTGGCGCGTCGGCTGTTGTTCCAGCCCGTCGAGATGGCCGGCAACGTCGCGCGTTCGGTGCTCTTCCCGATGCTCGCGCGCGTCCAGCACCGACGGGCGCGGGCGCGCTGGCTCTACCTGCGCGCCGACCAGCTGCTCGTCGCCGGCATGCTGCCCTTGTTGACCGGTGCTGCGCTGCTGCTCGACCTGCTGACCGGCACCCTGCTGTCCGCGCGGTGGGCACCGGTCGCGGCGATCGCGTTGGCGATGCTGCCGGTCGCGGCGCTCAACCTGCTGCTGCAGAATCCCGGCCCCCTGATGATCGCCAACGGGCGCGCCGGGTCGATGCTGCGTTGGGGCACGGTGCGCGGCCTGGCGCTGCTCGCGGCCTACCTGCTGTCGCCGTGGCTGTTGGTGGAGGGCACGCCGCTGGCGATGGCGGGCTTCCTGCTGTTGGCGTTGCCGCTGCTGCTCGGCGACGCGGCGGAGATCCTCGGCCTGCCGGTGCGTGTGCTCGCGGCCAGTCTCGGCGCGCTGCTGCCGGCCGCCGCGGCCGCCGCCGGCGCGATGTTCGTCGTGCGTCAGCAGACCGCGGGTCTGGGCAACGCCCTGGTGCAGCTGCTGCTCGCCGGTGCCGCCGGAGCGATCGCCTGGCTCTTGGTCGCCGTGCTCACGAAGGCGCCGTTCGTCGCGTTCCTACGCCGGCAGTGGCAGCGGCGTCGATCGCACCGGGGCCGATGACCACCGTGGCGCGCGCGACGGCGCGCCGCAGCAGCACGTCGCCGAGCAACGGCGACCCCGCCGCCTTCGACCGGACCAGCAGCCCGATGCCCGCGGCGCGCCGCCCCTGCTGCATCACCATCCGGCCGATGCGCCACACGGCGTTCTGCAGCCGCCAGCGCAACAGCGCGGTCTGCTTGCGGTCGGCGCGAGGATCGCGGCGATCGCGTTCGCAGTTGCGCTGCCAGGCGTCGCGGTAGACGTGCAGCGTGCAGTCCCAGTATCTCAGGCCGTTCGGCGCCACCTGCACCGTCAGACGCACGGGACCGGCGGCGGTGCTGAGCAGCGCCCCGATGCCGGCGACCGCGCACCACGGGCCAGCCAGCGCCATGCGGAACACGAAGCCGGTGTCCTCGCGCATCGGCAGCACCGGCATGCCGCCGACGTCGAGGGCCTTCTGCCGATGCACCAGCAGGGTCGAAGGCAGGATCGGCTGGAGCGGCAGCAGGGCCCAGGCCATCGCATCCGCCTGCACCGCGAACGGTCCGTCCACCGTGAATCCGGCCTTCTGCCAGAAGGTCTGCGGCTCGCCTTCTTCCTGGGTGTCGCGGAAGAACAGCGCCGGACCGCCGCCGGTCGCCGTGATCGCTTCGGCCAGCTTCTGCAGGTGGTCGGGCGACCACACGTCGTCGCTGTCGAGGAACGCGATCCAGTCACCGGTCGCGGCCTGCATGCCGGTGTTGCGCGCGACCCCCGCACCGGCGTTCTGCTGCTGCAGGAAGTTCACGCGGCCGCGATGGCCCGCCATGCGCGCCGCGGTGTCGTCGCGGGAGCCGTCGTCCACGACCACGATCTCGTGCGCGGGAACGGTCTGGGCGTAGACGCTGGCGAGCGCCCGTTCGAGCAAGGCGCCGCGGTTGTAGGTCGGGATGACGACCGAGATCGACGGCGAGGTGGTCACGGCCGCAGCCCCGTCGCCGAAGGTCGCCGTGCCGCCGCAGCGATCGGGCGTCGCGTTGGCCGCGCAGCCCGGCGCGGCAACAGGGTCGAGGTCGGATCGGCGGCGTCGGTCATGCGCGAGCATTGGTCCCGGCCGGCCCCTCGCTGTCAAGGCAGACGCTGGCGCGGGTCGGTGGACACGCTGGACGAGCCTCTGCCCTCAGCGATGGGCCGGGGGCACGTACATACCCTCGATGTCATCGGGCCCGATCGTCGCGGGTCGTCGGGCCAGCAGCGCCAACGCACGATCCACCTGTGCTGGCGGCACTCCGATCGCCACGTCCCGACCCGGCGCTTGCCGCGCGGAGACGACCGGCTCGCCGAGCTGCCGTTGGAGCCACGCGCGCAGCAACCAGCCGTCCGAAGCCTCTTGGCGGTGGATCCAGATCCCCTCGATCCAGAACGAGGGGCGAAACGAACGCGCCCAGTCCGGTCGCACCGCCGGCAGGCGCGCGGCGATCTGCGCCGCCAGTTCTTCGCAGGTCGCGTCCCCTGTGTCGATCGTCAGCAGCGCCGACGCACCGTCCTGCCATTCGTAGCGGCACGTAGGGAAGCCGAGGGCCTCGAGGCCGCGCCCGAGGGCCAGGAGCTCGCGGATGCCGTCAGGTTCGCTGGCCGAGTCGATCGCGAGCCAGCGCCGTGGGTCTCCGCTGGGCTCGGGCCCGAACGACCGCACTCCAGGCAGGTGACGAACGACCTCCGTCGCCGTGCGCGCGTAGCAGGCCAGAGTCTGCACAAACGGCGCGTCCGGGTCCTGCCTGTTGGGCCAGGAGTACTGGAGGAACCGAACCGGTTCGAACGGCCACGCCGAGGTCACGGGTGCGTTGCGGATGCGCGCCGCGATCGGCTCGATCTCCTCGACGGACCCCGACAGCAACGAGAAGTCGCGCCACCGCCGGGTCACCCAACAGGACACCCCGTCGGCCCAATCCTCCTCCAGGTGAGGCCGCAGCCGCTGCAGCAGCCACTGCTCGGCCGTCTCGACGGACGCGTGCGGCGTGCAGACCCGCAACAGCCGGACGGGGAGCTCGTTCGAGCCCAGCGTCTCGACCCGGGCCGGCAAGCCGATCCGCGTGAGCCCTGCCTGCATCGCCTCGAGAGCGGCCACCATCTTGGGCTCGAACACCCCGGAAACGGGCAGCCAGCAGCCCTCCGCGTCCGCACTTCGATGGGGCTCGCTCATGACGCGTCACGATAGCCCGCTCCAACCGATGGGGATGGTCTGCGTGTGAAGCAGTCCATGGTGGGTTCCTCTCCGGGCCGGTCCGCGCCGTCGTGGCCGTTCAGCCGTCGGCCTGCAACCAGGGCTTGGCGCGGTAGCGATCCCACGAGTCGCAACCGACGGTGACCACCGGCCCGGCGAGTCCGCCACGCCGTGCTACGCGCAGCGCGGCGGCGACGTTGGTGCCGGCCGAACCACCGACCAACAGACCCTCTTCGGCGATCAGGCGCTTCGCGATCGTGTAGCTCTCGGCGTCGTCGATCCGTTCCACGGCGTCGATCACGGCGCGATCGAGATTGGCCGGCGGCCGGCCTGCACCGAT
>JAEUHU010000273.1 GCA_016793305.1 Planctomycetota bacterium | reverse complement strand
CGCGAGCGGGTGCGCATCGAAGCGCCGCCGGGCACGCCATGGGCGACCGTCGAGTCGCTGATGAAGCTGTGCGCCGAGCCCGACCTCGCGTTCTACTGCGTCGAGCTCGCCGTCGATCCGGCGATCGTCCCAGCGTCCATGTTCGAGTCGTCGGGCCGTTAGCCGAGCGGCGATCGACTGCTCCGCTCAGGTCGGCTCGTCGATCGCGAGATGCCACGGCACGGCGCGAATGCCCGGCACCAGCGACGTCGTTTGGCGTGATGATGGACAGGCTGTTCGGCGCCCGGATCCGGCCTCGTCACGCGGTGGCAGCTCGCTGCCACCCAGCCTTCACGAACTCGCGGCCTTCTTGCCGCGCCGTGCCGGCTTCTTCTTCGCCGGGCCCTTCGCGGCGCGCGCGGCCAGCAGCTCGAGCGCGCGCGGCAACGTCAGCTCGTCCGGGTTCTCGTCCTTGCCGAGCGACGCGTTGCTGGTGCCGTCGGTGACGTAGGGGCCGTAGCGACCGTCGAGCAGCTTGACCACCTTGCCGGTGACCGGGCTCTCGCCGAGCTCGCGCCGCGCCTTCTGCTGGCTCGGCGCGCCGCGGCCGCCGCGGCCGGTCTTCGGCTGCGCCAGCAGTTCCTGTGCGAGCTTCAGGTCGATCGACAGCGGCGTGTGGCCGGCCGGGATGCTGCGCGTCTCCTTGCCCCACTTCAGGTACGGCCCGTAGCGGCCGTTGGCGGCGAGGATCGGTTCGTCCGTGCCCTCCGCCGTCTTCGCGACCCCGACCGTGCGCGGCAGGCTGAGCGTCGCCAGTGCTTCGTCGAGCGTCACCGTCTCCGGCGTCATGCCGGCCAACAGCGACGCCATCTTCGGCTTCTCCGCCTTCTTCTTGCCGCCTTCCATCGCCTCGCCGAGCTGGAAGTAGGGACCGAAGCGGCCGACGCGCACGTAGACCGGCAGCCCCGTCTCCGGGTCGGTGCCGAGCGTGCGGGGGCCTTCGGCGCCCTTCTTCAGCAGCTCGAGGGCGTGCGCCAGCGTGAGTTCGTCGGGGGCCGTCTCGTCGGGCACCGGCGCCTTCTTGTCGCCGCACGACAGGAACGTGCCGTAGCGGCCGATGCGCACCTCGACCGTCTCGCCGTCCTCGTTCGGGCCGAGCGGGATCGAGCAGATGCGGCGCGGGTCAATGTCGCCTTCGATGCCGGTGACCCGGTCGCGCAGGCCGGGCTGGCCGTTGCCGAGGAAGAAGTGCTTCAGGTAGTCGATGCGGCGCGCGTTGCCGTTGCTGATCTCGTCGAGGTCGTCCTCCATCTTGGCCGTGAACTGGTAGTCCACGAGCCAGCCGAGGTAGCCGGCGAGCAGGTCGACGACCGCGAACGCGGTGAACGTCGGCACCAGCGCCGTGCCCTTCTTCCACACGTACTCGCGGCGCACGATCGTCTCGATGATCGCCGCGTAGGTCGACGGACGGCCGATGCCGCGCGCCTCGAGCTCCTTGATCAGGCCGGCTTCGGTCACGCGCGGCGGCGGCTGCGTCGTGTGGCCGGCGGGCTGCAGCTCGCGTGCGTTCGCCTGCTGGCCCTTCTGCAGGTTCGGCAGCACCCGCTCGGTCTCGGCGAGCTCGGCGTCGGCGTCCTCGAAGTCCTCGACGTAGGCGAGGCGGAAGCCCGGGAACTCGATCGTCTTGCCGGTGGCGACGAACTTCGCCTGGCCGTGCCTGCTCGTCGGCATGCCGAGCGTCATCGTCGTGCGCTGGCCGCGGGCGTCCTTCATCTGGCAGGCGACGGTGCGGCGCCAGATCAGGTCGTAGACGGCGCGCTCGTCCTGGCCCATCTCGGCCGGCAGCGCGTTCGGCGACACGAACTCGGCGCCGGCAGGGCGGATCGCTTCGTGCGCTTCCTGCGCGTTCTTGACCTTGGTGGCGTAGGTGCGCGGGGCGTCCGGCAGGTGCGCCTGGCCGAACTCGCGGCCGATCAGCGTGCGCGCGGCGGCGACCGCCTGCGTGCTGAGCGTCGTCGAGTCGGTGCGCATGTAGGTGATGAAGCCGTTCTCGTAGAGCCGCTGGGCTGCGCGCATCGTGCGCTGCGCGGCGTAGCGCAGCTTGCGCGCGGCCTCCTGCTGCAAGGTCGAGGTGGTGAACGGCGGCGACGGCCGCTCGCTGTAGGGCTTCTGCTCGACGTCGACCACGGTCGCCGGCTTGCCGGTGAGCTCGTTCGCGAGAGCGGTGGCGAGCGCTTCGTCGAGCACGCGCACGTTCTTGCTCCCGACCTTCAGCTGGCCGGTCTCCTGGTCGAAGTCGCGGCCGAGCGCTACACGATCGTCACCGAGCCCCTGCATCGTCGCTTGGAAGGAAGCGCCGTCCTTGCCGGCGAGCAGCGCGTCGAGGCTCCAGTAGCCGGCCGGCTTGAAGCGCATGCGCTCGCGCTCCCGCTCGACGATCAGCCGCACCGCGACGCTCTGCACGCGGCCGGCAGACAGCTTCGGCTTGACCTTCTTCCACAGCAGCGGCGAGACGGTGTAGCCGTAGAGGCGGTCGACCAGGCGGCGCGTCTCCTGCGCCTCGACCAGGTCCATGTCGATCTGGCGCGGGTTCTGCAGCGCCTCGAGGATCGCGGGCTTGGTGATCTCGTGGAACACCAGGCGCTTGGTCTCGCACTTCGGCTCGAGCTCCTGGACGAGGTGCCAGGAGATCGACTCGCCCTCGCGGTCTTCGTCGGTCGCGAGGTAGAGGACCGAGGCGTCCTTGACCAGCGCCTTCAGCTTCTTCAGGTGGTCCTTCTTGTCGGCCGGGACCACGTAGAGGGCGCGGAAGTCGTGCTCGACGTCGATGCCGAGCTTGGCCCACTTCTCCTTCTTGAGGTCGGCGGGCACCTCGCTGGCGTCGCCCGGCAGGTCGCGGATGTGCCCGATGCTGGCCTCGATCCGGTAGTCCGAACCGAGGAACTTGCCGATCGTGCGCGCCTTCGCGGGCGACTCGACGATGACGACCGGGGTGCCGGTGGGCTTCTTGCTGCTGGCCATGCGGGGGTGGGTGGGGCGCCTAGTTAGGGGTGCCGGGAAGCGTGTGCAAGGATTCGGCACCGGGAATGACCGGTCTGAAGGCGAGTTCGGGACTCGCTGGCTCGCCCCGGGACACTGTCGAAGAACACGACGGCGGCGGCGAGGGCGTCAACGTGTCGGCTCCCCGGCTCGCACGGTGCTCCCCTGCCGGAGCAGGTCGCGGCCGGCCGCCAGCACCCGGAGCACGTGCGGGCTGTCGATCCGGCGCCGGGCGGTGCAGGCGACGTAGGGCAGCCGCACCTCGGGCAGGTCGGCGATCCGGTGCAGACCGTAGTGCTGCTTCAGCACGCTCGACAGTGCCGACGGGGCGAGCAGCAGGCCGCGCCCTTCCCGGGCCAGTGTCTTGGCCAGGCCGGAGTCCTCGACTTCCGCCACCACGTTGACCACGAGGCCGGCGGTCCTGCAGAAGGCGTCGAAGGTCGAGCGCAGCAGGTTGCCGACCATCGGCAGCACGAAGGCGGCGCCGCCGAGGGACGCGGGAAAGCGCCGGCGCAGCCGCGTCGCCGTGGCCGCGTCGCCGAACACGCCGATCGCCGCGTCGCCGAGGGCGTGCTGGAACAGCTTCGTCAACCAGGCGGCCGCCGCCGTCGCCGAGCGCTCGGTCGCCGAGGGGCGCAACGTGTTGCTGGTCGGGGCCCACCTGGTGCCCGGCGGCATGCGGCAGGAACTGCAGCGGCGCGGGTCGGATGCCGTGGTCGTCGAACTGCTGCTGACGCTCGCCGACGAGAAGCTGCACCGCGCGCGCCTGCTGCGCCGGGCTCGCTGCGATCCGGCGATGCCCGGGGTCCGCCACCTGAAGCACTTCCCGGCCGTGCGCGCCCTGCAGGACCAGTTGTGCGAGCTGGCCCGCGCCAACGGCGTGGTGGGCCACGAAGTCGGCAGTGAGAAGGCGCTCGTCGAGTGGGTCGTCGACCACACGCTCGCCGCCGCCGGCCTGACCTGCGAGTCGAGTTGAATCGTCGGGTGTGGCGGGGAACCGGCGCCACGTAACATGGCGTCGTGAAGCCTCGTCGCGTCGTCGGTCTCGTTCTCGCCCTGGCCCTCGGGTTCGCCGACGCCGCGGCGGCGCAGGACGAGGCGCCGAGGCCGCAGCGCCGCACCTTCCAGGTGGACGGAGTCGCGCGCGAAGCGCTGGTCGTGGTGCCGAAGGCGGCGGCGCAGCAGCCGAGCCCGCTGGTGTTCGTGTTCCACGGCCACGGCGGCACCAGTGCGGCGGTGGCGCGCAGCTTCGCGCTGCACACGCGGTGGCCCGAGGCGATCGTCGTCTACCCGCAAGGTCTGCCGAGCGTGACCGCGCGCGATCCCGACGGCGAACGGGCCGGCTGGCAGAACCGGCCCGGCGTCGCCGGCGATCGGGACCTGCACTTCGTCGACACGATGCTTGCGACGCTGCGTGCCGAACTCCGTGTCGACCCGAACCGCATCCACGCGACCGGCCACAGCAACGGCGGTGGCTTCACCTACCTGCTGCTGGGCACGCGCGGCGACGTGTTCGCGTCGGTGGCACCGAGTGCTGCCACGGCGGGCGGCAAGCTGCGCGGCGCACCGCTGGTGGCGCGGCCGGTGCTGCACCTCGCCGGGCGCGCCGACGAGGTCGTGCCGTTCGCGCAGCAGGAACGCAGCGTCGCTGCCCTGGTGCGCGCCCGCGGTGCGGCGGCGACGAGCGAAGCCTGGGACACGGTGCCCGGGGCTCGGCTGCACCGGGCGGCCGACGGCGGCCACGTCGCGACCTGGCTGCACGACGGGGGCCACGCGTTCCCCGATGCGGCGCCGGCGGTGATCGTGGCGTTCTTCCTCGCGACGCCGCGCCGCCAACCGTGGGTGCCGCCGGCCGTCGTCGCCGACGGCGTGCAGCGCCTCGTGCTGCCGAGTGCGGCGGTGGGCGCCGAGGTCGGCTGCCATGTGTGGGCACCGCCGCAGTACGCCGCCGATCCGAACCTGCGGCTGCCAGTCGTCTACTGGCTGCACGGCAGCGGCGGCGGCGAGAGCGGCATCGCCGTGGTGGCGGCGCAGTTCGCTTCGGCGATCGCCCGCGGCGCGCTGCCGCCGGTGCTGGTGGTGTTCCCGAACGGCCTGGCGAACGGCATGTGGTGCGACAGCCACGACGGCAGCCAGCCGGTCGAGACGATCGTCGTCGACGAACTCGTGCCGCACGTCGAGCGCACGTTCCGCACGCGCACCACGCGGCAAGACCGTCTGCTGGTCGGGTTCAGCATGGGCGGCTACGGCGCGCTGCGCCTCGGCATGCGCCACCACGACCGCTTCGCGACGATGGTGAGCCTCGGTGGTGGGCCGCTGCAGCCGGAGCTCGTCGCGACACCGCGTGCCGACGAAGCGAGGCGGCTGCAGGTGCTGCGCACGGTCTACGGCGGCGACATGGCGGTGTTCACGCGGTGGAGTCCGTGGCAACTCGCCGAACAGCACCGGGATTCGCTCCGCGCCTCGCGGCTGCTGCTGGCGGTCGGCGACGCGGACGAAACCCTGCCGGCGAACCGCGCCATGCACGAACGGCTCGCGGCGCTCGGCATCGCCCACGTCTGGCACGAACTGCCGGGTGTGGCGCACGATCCGCGCGGCGTGCTTACGGCGCTCGGCGACCGGTTGTGGGCGTTCCTCGCCGAGTCGTTGCCGGCGCGTTGAGCGCGACGAGTTCGCCCGGGCACATCTCCAGGTGGATTTCGCGCCGGATCGCGAACGGGACCGCCGCAGCGTCGCTCGAACCGACCTGCCCATGACGAACCCTGCCCCAGCTCCCGTTCCTCCCGTCGACCTGACCGCCCTGAAGACCCGCCAGCGCACCGCCTGGCAGAGCGGTGACTACGCCGTGATCGGCACCACGCTGCAGTCGGTCGGCGAGCGCCTCTGCGAGGCCGTCGACCTGCGCGCTGGCGAACGGTTGCTCGACGTCGCCGCCGGCAACGGCAACGCGTCGCTCGCCGCGGCGCGCCGCCACGCCGAGGTCGTGTCGACCGACTACGTGGCGCCGCTGCTCGAACGCGCCCGCGCGCGCGCCCTGGCCGACGGTCTCGCCATCGAGTTCCGTGAAGCCGACGCCGAAGCGCTGCCGTTCGCCGACGGTTCGTTCGACGTCGTGCTGTCGACGTTCGGCGTGATGTTCACGCCCGACCAGGAACGCGCGGCCGCCGAACTGCTGCGCGTCTGCCGGCCCGGTGGTCGCATCGGCCTCGCCAACTGGACGCCGGACGGCTTCATCGGCCAGGTGTTCCGCACGCTCGCCCGCCACGTGCCGCCGCCGGCGGGGGTGCGTTCGCCGATGCAGTGGGGCACGAAGGCCAGGCTCGCCGAGCTGTTCGGCTCCGGCGCGTCCGTCGCCGCGACGGCGCGCATGTTCGAGTTCCACTACCGCTCGGCCGAGCACTGGCTCGAGGTGTTCCGCACCTGGTACGGACCGATGGGTCGGGCGTTCGCGGCCCTCGACGAATCGGGCCAGCAGGCGCTCGCCGCCGACCTGACGGACTTGCTGCAGCGGTCCCATCGTGGTGGGCCTGGCCTCGCCGTGCCGAGCGAATACCTCGAGGTCGTGGTCACCCGGCGTTGACGCCTGGCTGGAGGGGCTTCTCCGCGAATCGTGGCGACCCTAGATTCCGCACCATGAAGTTGGCTCGGGGATTCGCTTTCGTCCTGTCGCTTTCATGCGCCATTCCCGAGCTGGCTGCCCAGTGTGCTCCGGCGTGGCAGCCGGGCATCGGCGCCACGGGAACGTTGGGCAGCGTCGACCATGCCCGCTTGTGGGATCCGGACGGCGCTGGCCCGTTGTCGCCGAGGCTGCTGCTCGGGGGTGGGTTCCTCGTCGCCGGTAGTGTGGTTGGGAACCACTTGGTGGCGGTCGACACACAGACTGGTCAGTACTCGTCGTTCGGTTCCGGTCTGACCGGCTCGAGCCAGTTCACGAGTGTGCGCACCACGACGACCATGCCGAACGGCGACTTGGTGGTCGGTGGCCTGTTCACCAGCGCCGGCGGCGTGCCGGCGGCGAACATCGCGCGTTGGAACGGTTCCGCGTGGGCAAGCATGGGTAGTTGGTCGAACTGGGTCCTGGCGTCCGCCGCCACGACCTCTGGCGACGTGTTCGCTGGCGGCACGGCTTCGGGAGTGCGGCGTTGGAGCGGCTCGTCGTGGGTGTCGATCGGTGGACCGATCACCAACGGGGTCCACGTGCTGGTCGGCTCGGCCAACGGCACCTTGGTGGCCTGCGGGTACCTCGGCAGTTCCTTCTCCACGAGCGTCGTCGCGCGATGGAACGGCACCTCGTGGACCAACCTCGGCACTTGCAACGGCAACGTCTACTCCGCGATCGAGCTGCCGAACGGGGACCTGATCGTCGGCGGCGAGTTCGCCTCGGTGAACGGCGTGATGGCGCCTGGGCTCGCTCGTTGGAACGGTTCGAGCTGGTCCTCGATCGGTGGTGGCCTGATGTTCGGGAGCCTGAACGGCACGGCCTATGCCCTTTCGCAGACCACTGCTGGTGGCTTCGCCGTGTTCGGCTACTTCCTGACGGCGGGTGGGGTCGCATCGCGCAACGCGGCCGTCTGGACGGGTTCCGCTTGGGTCGCCGTGACCCCTGCCCTGCCCGACTACGTGCAAGCGGGAGTCGTCCTGCCCAACGGCAATCTGGTCGCGGCGGGGATCTTCGAGTCGGTGGCCGGGATCCAGGTCAACAACGTGGCGGAATGGTCGGCCGCTGGCTGGCGGGCACTCGGGTCCCTGAACGACGGCGCCGTGTCGACTCTGTTCGTCACCGCGAACGGCGACCTCGTCGTCGGCGGGCGATTCCAGCACCTGGGAGGAGTCGCCGCGAATCGCATCGTCCGCCGGACCGCCACCACCTGGAGCCCGATCGGGTCCGGGATGAACGGCCCCGTTCAAGCGGTGGTCGAGTTGGCGAACGGCGACCTGGTCGCAGGCGGTGATTTCACGATGGCGGGCGGCGTACCCGTCTCGCAGGTCGCCCTTTGGAACGGTTCTGCGTGGCAGCCGCTCGGCTCGCCGGGCGGGCCCGTCTTGGCCTTGGAGGTCCTGCCCAACGGGGATCTGGTGGCCGGCGGTCGCTACTTCGGCGTGGTGCGATGGACCGGCAGCAGCTGGCAGCAGCTGGGCCCTGCCCTGACAGGGGTGGGCGGTTGGCTGCCCCCGGAAGTCCAGAGCCTGCGCAGCCTGCCCGATGGCCGCCTCGCTGTCGGTGGCAACTTCTCAGGGGCTGGGAGCGTCCCGGGTACGACGAGCCTCGCCTTGTGGAACGGCACCGCTTGGGAAGGTTCGGGGCTGGTGAGTGCCGGCAGCACCACCGTGCCTGGAATGGCCCTCGACGACGATGGCAACCTGATCGTCGCCCTCTCGAGTGGAGGAGTGCATCGCCGCTCGGGAGCCACGGGCATGTGGACACCGGTAGGCTCGGTCCCTGCGGTCCTGAGGGCCGTCGTGTGCCTTCCCGATGGGGACCTCCTGGTCGGCGGCATCGATTCGACGGGGCAGACGGGAGTGCTGTTGCGTTGGAACGGCTCCTCATGGCTGTCGGCCGGCAGTCCGGATCGAGTGGTGCACGCCCTGGCCGCCACGGATGCCGGGTCCATGTTCGTCGGAGGCGAGTTCGGCAGTTTCTCGGGAACGGTCTCCGCCTCGCTCGCCGAGGCGGTGTCGACCTGCCCGGCGAGCGCGGTCTCTTCGACCAGCGGTTGTCCGCTTCCCAGCGCTGCTCCGAGCCTCGGCACGGAAGGACTCCCATGGGTCGGTGGTCGGTTCGAATGCGTCGGTACAGGCTGGTCACCTGGCACCACCGCAGCATTCGTGTTCGGCTTCAACGATCCTGCCTCCCCTCTCGACCTGGTGCACCCGAGTGCTCCGCCAGGATGCCTCCTGCGAGCGAGTCCCGATGTGTTCGGATTCGCGCCATCGAGCCCGGAGACCAGGATCGTCGTGCAGGTCCCGAACTCCGTCTCCTTGGTCGGCTCGCTGTTGTTCGTGCAGTTCCTGCAGGTCGCGTTCGATGCCAACGGAGACGTTCTCGGCCTCGCGGGCTCGAACGGCCTGGCGCTGACGATCGGCGCCTTCTGATCCGCGTCCCCGGCGGTGGTCGGCGGACAAAGGCCCGTCGCCCCCGCCTGCGCCGATCCCCATGCCAGTTCCCGCCTCCCTCCGCGTCGTTCCCCTGCTCGCCCTGCTGACGCCGGTCTTCGCCCAGGTCCGCTGGACGCCGGACTTCGCCGAGGCGATGCAGCGCGCCAAGGCCGAGAACAAGGTGGTCCTGTTCGCCTTCAACCTCGCCGGCGAACGCGCCAACGACGAGATGGTGGCCGACCACTACAAGGACCCGACGCTCGGCAAGCTGTCGCAGGCCACCGTCAACGTGTTCTGCTCGATCGCGAGCGAGCCGCGCGTGCCCGGCGTGACGCCGGCCCAGCAGCAGGCGGCCGAGCAGCAGGCGCGCCTGCAGGTGCTGAAGATCGGGCCGGGCGAGGACGTGATCGCGCCGCAGCACGTGTTCGTCGGGCCCGACGGCACGGTGCTGAGTTCGGTGCCGTGGCGGCTCACCAAGGGCGAACTCGAATGGGCGTGGGTCGACGCGATCCGCAAGGTCGATCCGGCGTTCGCGTGGCAGCCGAGCCTCGGCGCGCGCGCACCCGGCAAGCTGAGCCTCGGGGCCGTGGAGCGCGGCGAGAATCGCAAGCCACCGAGCAAGGCGGAGGTCGACGAGGCCCTGAAGGCCGTCAAGAAGTCGCGCGGGGCGATGCTGCGCAACCTCGGCCACGTCGAGACCCTGATGCGCAGCGACGAGCCCGAAGCGGTGGCGTTCGTCGCGACGACCGTGAACGGGTTGCAGGAGGCGTGGCTCGGTGGCGCCCTCGACTCGATGGGGCTGATCTCGCCGAAGGCGCACCACGGCACGATCGTCGGCCACCTCGCCGACAAGGACGAAGCAGTGCGGTTGGCGGCGGCCGGCGCGCTCGAGCGCATGGCCGAGCCGAAGGCCTACGCGGCGCTGCTGAAGCAGTACAAGGCCGAGAAGGCCGACGCGGTGCGTGGTCGCCTGCTGCGCGCGATGGCCAGCTGTGGGCCTTCGCAGAAGGAGACGCTGGCGCAGATCGACAAGCTGATGGGCAAGGAGCCGAACGCCGACGTGCGCGCCCAGGCCGTGCTCGCGCTGGCGCAGGTCGAGGACAAGGCGAAGGTGCACCAGGGCCTGCGCGCAGCGTTGCGGGACCCGGCGCCGAAGGTGCGGGCCACGGTGGCGTTCGCGATCGCCCAGCGGCGCGACGTCGAACTGGAGAAGGACCTCGACGACGCCGCGTTGCGCGAGTCGGAGCTCGACACCAAGGCGTGGCTCGAGGCGGCGGCGAAGGTGGTGCGCGGCGGCGACGGCACTCCGTTCAAGAACTTCCTGGAGCGGGAGCTCGGCGAGAAGGTGCCGGCGGCCGGACTCGGCGGTGCTGGTGGTCGCCCGGGTGGTGGCGGTGGTGGATCCGGTCGCGGTGGGCCCGGCGGCGGCTGAAGCGAGGGATCAGGAACCGCGGCGCTCGTCGTGCTTCTGCTCGCGCTGCAGGCAGCGCATCGCCTGCCGGAACGGCTTCCTGGCGTCGGCGCGCAGGTGGCCCGCCCAAGGAGGGGCCGGTTCCTTGCGCTGCGCAGCGTGGTAGGCGAGCGCGAAACCGAGGGTCGGGTAGTCGAGGTATCCCTGCCGCTTCGTGCTCCAACCACTCCGTGCGCCCGACTGCCAAGTCGACTCCTGCACGTGCGCGTTGGCGGTGAAGATGCCGTAGCCGAAGAACACCGTGGCGAGGTCCGTCAGCGGCTCGCCATCCTCCTCCTCGCCTTCGAGGTAGTGGTCGCCGAGCAGCAGGGCATGGCACAGCTCGTGTGCCAGGGTCGCGACCGCGCTGGTCGGATGGCGCGCGGTCTCGCTGGAGACCGAGATGCGGAAGTGGGACCGGAAGCCGAGCGTCTCGTCGTGGAACGAGCCTGCGGCGCCGTCTCCGGACCAGCTGCCGGTGAGGTCGCCCGCCTGCATCAGCTCGCGCATCGGGTTGGCCTCGTCGTGCAGTTCGAGGTGCAGCGTGTCGGGGTCGACCTGCAGCCGCGTCGCGATCCGTCGCATCGCGCTCTCGAGCGGTGCCTGGCTGCCGTCGAAGCGTTCGGGGAAGAACTCGGGGGTCGGCAGCACCATCGGTGCGCGCAGCGTCTTGCGGCCGAAGCGCGCCAGCAACCACGCGTAGCGGTCGACGACCCAGCCGCGCGTCGCGTCGTCGACCGGGCAGCGGCTCGAGAGGAAACGATCGAACAGGCCCATGGCTCGCGCGGGTCAGTTCGCCGCGCCCTTCTCGGCCTTCGGCTTCTCGGTGTAGGTCTTGTCCTCGTCGCCGAGCACGAGGCAGAGCCGCCAGCCGGCCTTGCGCCGCGTGCCGTAGGTCGTCTCGACCAGGTCTTCGCGATGGTCGTAGAGCAGGTGCCAGCCGACGCCGATCTCCTCGTGCGACTCGATCGACTCGCCGCCGCTGGCGAACAGCCGAGCCTGCCGGTCGGCGACGAACCCGAACGGACCGACCGTCAGAACATCGGCGAACTTGTAGCCCTCCGGCAGCTGGTCGCGGTCCTCGGTGGCCTGGAAGATCCGCGCGCGGAACGTGACGAACGGGAACCACGTCACGTCCGACAGGCTGCTGCGCCCCGACGCCTTCAGGTCGGCGATCAGGCGCTGGACGTCGTAGTCGCCGTTCGGCAGGCGCGCCTTGGCGAAGTCGTAGTTGGCGCAGCCGGCGAGCGGCAGGATGCCCATGAGGGCGAACGTGGCGAGGGTGCGCATGCTGGTGTCGGTGGGCGTGGTGGGGTTCCTTTCCCGACCAGCCACGGGCCGCAGGGTAGCGCGC
>JAEUHU010000204.1 GCA_016793305.1 Planctomycetota bacterium | reverse complement strand
CACGCCGGCGAGGCGGGCCTGCTCGGGGATCCGTTCGTGCAGGTAGCCGACCTCGAGGGTGGCGAGGATCAGCTCGCGCAGCAGCGCCGACACGGCGAGCACGCGGCAATCACGCGGCAGGGTCCCGGTCAGGTCGGGCCGCACGTAGAGGGTGCGCAGGTGGACCCGGTCGGTGGCGCGGATCGAGTGCTCGGTGTCCGCAGGCACCCACGCCGCCCGGCTCGGCGGCACCACCCAGTCGCCGACGGGCGTCGTCACCGTCATCACGCCTTCGGTCGCGTAGACCAGCTGGCCCCACGGATGCGCATGCGGGGCGACCTCGTGCCCCGACGGGAAGCGCAGGGCCAGCGACCGGATCGTGATCCCGTCTTCGTCCAGCGGTGGGCGCCGTGGTTGTCGTTCTGGCGACATCGGTTGGCAGACTAGCACGAGCACGACAGCGGGCCGTTCCTACATTCCCGCCCATCGCCCCGCGTCCGGGGCCCAACCGAGGAACCCATGGCCAACGACATCGCCCACTTCGCCATCCACGCCGACGACTGCCGGCGGGCCCGCACCTTCTACGAGACCGTGTTCGGCTGGACCTTCGAGCCGTGGGGCCCGCCGGAGTTCTGGCGCATCCAGACGAGCCCTGGAGCCATCCACGGAGCCCTGCAGAAGCGGCGCACGCCGGTCACCGGCAGGGGCATGATCGGCTTCGAGTGCACGATCGCGGTCGCCGACGTCGCGGCGATCGGGGCCGCGATCCCCAAGGCCGGCGGGAAGGTGACGCTGGCGCCGATGGAGATCCCCGGGGTCGGGACGCTGCTGATGTTCGAGGATCCCGAGGGCAACGTCGTCGGGGCGATGCAGTACGTGCCGGGGCTGCGGTAGGACTCGCACCGCCGATTTCGCGTACCGAGAACGGGCACGACGGTGTCCTGATCCTTGATGCACCCCGAACGCGACCTCCAACGACTGCTCGACGAAGAGCCGTTCGTGCGCGACCTCGCCCGCCAGCTCGTGGCCGGCGAGGCCGACGAGGTCGTCCAGCGCACCTGGCTGCACGCCGTGCAGCAGGGTGGTGCCGGGGTCGAGAAGCCCCGCCACTGGCTCGCGCGCATCCTGCGCAACGTCGTCGCCAACCTGCGGCGCGACCACCGGCGCCGCACCGCGCGCGAACGGGCCGCCGCGGCCCCGGAGCTGGTGCCGTCGTCGCAGGAGCTGGCGCAACGCGAAGAGAGCCGCCGGGCCCTGGTCGCCGCCGTCGACGCGCTGCCGACCACGCTGCGGACCGTTGTGCTGCTCCGCTGGTTCGACGGCAAGGCGCCACGCCAGATCGCCGAGGCCCTCGGCGTGCCCACGGCCACCGTGTCGACGCAGTTGCAGCGCGCCCTGGTGCTGCTGCGCCAGCGGCTCGATGCCGACCACGGCGGCGATCGCCGCGCCTGGATGGTGCCGCTGGTGCCGTTCGCGTTGCGGCCGGAACTGCCGCCGGCCGTGCCTGCCGTCCCTGTCGTCGGCGCCTCCGCTGCGCCGCCCCTTCTGCTCGGAGCGATCGCGATGACCTCGAAGACCAAGTTGGCGGCCGCCGCCGCGCTCGCGCTCGCGGCGGCGGCCTGGTTCGTGTTCCACGACCCGATGCCACCTGCACCGAACCCGCCGGTGTCGAAGACGACTCCCGCGGCGGTGCCACAGCAGGGCTCGCTCGGCATCGCCGCCGACGCTGGCGTGCCCGCAGCCGCTCTGGAACGAGAAGTGGTGCAGGTGCTGAGCGCCGCCGCCTCTGCGGAATCCGGGACCGTGATCGTCCGCCTCGTGCACCACGACCGCACGCCAGCCGCCGGGGCGATGCTCACGTTGCGCGAACGAAGCGAAGACGTGCTGTTCGGCGGCCTGCGCCAGCGCACCGATGCC
>JAEUHU010000100.1 GCA_016793305.1 Planctomycetota bacterium | reverse complement strand
TCCAGGTGCTCGCCGGTGCCCGGCAGCGTCGGGGTCGGCAGCACCGTCACGACGGCGGCGTGGTCGCCGTTCGGGTCGACGTTGTCGTTGTAGAGCGAATCGTGCACCCCGAGGATCAGGTGCGTGGCGCCGCCAGGGACTTCCACCACGACGCTGTCCGACCAGCCCTTGCGGCTGCAGAAGAAGTCCTGCGGGATGTCCATCGGCAGTCCGCCGAAGTAGGTGTTCGCCGACGAGAAGGCCGGGCCCGCGGCGATGGCTCCGGGCACGCGCTGCTGCAGGTTCGTAGCCAGTACGGTGCTGCCGGCGCTGAACACGCCGCACAGGGCCTGGTACCCGTCCTGGCCACCGTTGATGTAGCGGAAGCCGCCGGTCGTGCCGATGCGCAACCAGGACCCGGGTGCCACTCCGAGCCCGGCGAGGTCGAGGACCAGGGGCGCCGCTGGGCTGTCGCTGTTGGTGCGCAGGAACGTCGCGCGCGGGTTCAGCGGGAACGTGAAGGTCTGCGCGGGCAGGCCCAGGGCCACGGCGGCCCCGGACAGGAAGCAGGCGAGCATGCGGGTGGTCATGACGGCCCGATCCCCGCGACCGGGCCGCCGTGACGCTCGGCCCGCGGAATCCCTGGGTCCTCAGGCCCCCGCGGCTTGCGGACCACCGTGGTGGGCGTGCAGGGCACTCTTGCCGCTGTCGCCGAGGTAGCGCACCAGCAGGTGCGGCGGCGTGCGCAGCAGATCGATCACCACCAGGGCGTCGATGGTGTGGAAGTCCGGGTCGACGTTCACCCCGAGCAGGCGTGCGCCGAGCTTCAAGTACTGCTCGAGCAGGATCGGCACGCCGGCGCGGTTGGTCTCGAGTTCGCGGACCATCGCCGACACGTCGGGCAAGGCTGCGATCTGCTCGGGGCGCCACTGCAGCGAACGACGTTCGAAGAAGCCGGCGCGCCACGGCCTCCGCGTGCGCACGAACGGAGCGAGCTCCTCGGCGAGGCAGTGGCTCTGCAGGTGGTCGACCATCAGCCGCACCGACGTGGCGTGGTGGTCGGCGGCGATGCTGACGAGGCCGAACAGGTGGCGATAGCGCGGGTTCCTGGCCACGAAGGCGCCGATGCCGCGCCACAGCAGCAGCAGCGGCGCGAACTGCCGCTGGTAGGCGGGCTGCACGAAGCTGCGACCGAGTTCGAGGGCCGGTCCGACGCGGCGCCAGAACTCGGGCGCGAACGTGTGGAAACCGGACGAGTAGACCGCGGCGTCGCCGCCGGCGGCGCGCAGTTCGTCGGTGAGCCCGAGCCGGTAGCTGCCGACGATCTCCCGAGCGGCCGGATCCCAGACGAACAGGTGGTGGTAGTCGGTGTCGAACCGATCGAGGTCGCGGGCCTTGCCCGAGCCTTCGCCGGCGGCGCGGAACGTCGACTCGCGCAGCCGGCCGATCTCGAGCAGCGTGTGCGGGATCGCGGTGGCTCGGGCGCACACGACCTGCAGGCCGTTGCCGGCCAGCAAGTGGCACGTGGCCGGCAAGGCGGCGATCTCCGCAGCCAGGGCGTCGGCGTCGCCGCGGGCGGCGAGTGGTTCCTTCGGCGGGGCCTTCGGCAGGGCCGGCAGCGCGTCGCCGGCGACGCGGCGCGCCAGGATCTCGGTGCGCAGCCGCAGGTAGTCGGCGCGTTCCTGGTCGGCGGTGGCGGCGAAGCGCTCGAGCTGGCTCGGGGCGATGGTGTGGCCGACGCGCAGCGCCACGGTGCGCTGCTGTTGGTCGAGCAGCGTGCGCGGCAACAGCAGCGTGCGCAGCAGCGGGTGGACGGCGGCGAGCCGTTCGAGCCACCTGGCACCGCGGGCGCCGACGTGCACGGGCACGACCGGCGCGTCGGCCAGGCGTTGCAGGCCGGCGAAGGCCCTCTGCCAGCGGCCTTCGCGTGGACGGCGGCGGAACCAGCCGCCGCGCGCGACCTCGCCGGCGGGGAACGCCAGCAGCAGGCCACCTTCGCGCAGGTGGCGCACCGCGGCGCGCAGCGCCCGCGGGTTGGCTTCGCCGAACACGTCGACCGGGATCACCAGGTCGGCCAGGGCCGGCAGGCGCGCGAGCCAGCGGTTGCCGAGCACCTTCACGTCGGGGCGGCGCCGCAGCAGCAGCGCCAGGAGAACGATGCCTTCCATGGCGCCGGTCGGATGTTCGGCGGCGACCAGCACCGGACCTTGCCGGGGCACTCGTTCGAGGTCGCCGTCGGGCAGGTCGAGGTCGAGGCGCAGCCAGTCGCGCGCCGCACCGAGCCACGCCTTGGCCGTCGGCCGCGCGGTCGGCACACCGAGGCGCCGGTCCAGGTTGCGCGCGACCTCGTCGAGCCCACGGAGGCCCGTGAGCCGCTCGACCACGCCAGCGCACCAGCGCTGCCATGCGGGCGCCTTCCGGTCGACGAGGGCGAACGCCCGGTTGCCGTTCTGCATGGTCCCGCATCGTGCGCGGCCGCGTGAAGTGCGGGCCAACACAGAGCCAAGCTGCGCCGTTCCGAGCTTGCTTCGCCCCTGGCGGTCGGTGACGGTCCGCGCCATGTCCGAAGCATTCCTCGAACGCGACTTCAAGGCCTACGAGAAGCACCGTCAGGACGACCCCGAGTACAACGCGCTGCGCCTGTCCGTGCGCCGCAAGCTGAAGGCGATGGTCGACGGCGTCGCCAAGGCGGCGAAGGCGGCCGGCACCGAACTCAGCGCCCAGGCCGGCCTGCACCATCCCTACACGTTCAACAGCTACCGCGTGCGCGAACAGCGCGCCTACCTGTGCCGCGGGCCGAAGGAACGGAAGAAGATCGCCGCCGTGTTCGGCGACGCGCTCGGCAAGGACGCCGAGACGCACTACATCCAGACCGTGCTCGAGGTGTGCCTCGACGACCAGATCGTCGAAGCGGCGCTGCGCATCCACCCGCAGGCGTGGTGGGACGGCGAGAACCTGAAGAAGAAGCTGCTCGGCGACGCGGGCAAGCTCGAGGAGTTCTGCCAGCTGCTGAAGGCGCTACCGGCGGGCTTCAACCTGAAGCTGCACGACTGGAAGAAGGACCACTGGTGCGCGCAGGCGAAGGCGGCCGAGGTCAAGGAGATGCTCTCGCACTACACACCGGGCAACCATTGGCTGCACGTGCAGCGGCAGCTGCCGAAGGAGGACGCGGTGGCGATGGGGCCGGAGGCGCAGGCCTGGGTGCACGGCTCGCTGCTGGCGTTGCTGCCGGTGTTCCGCTTCACACTGTGGGACCCGAGCTGAGCCTGGGCTCGGGCCTGGTTCGGCCCGGGCGCCGTCACTGCGCAGGGTAGGTCGCCTTGACCCACTCGGCCCACTTCGTGTCGATGTCCAGCGTCGACACGCCGTAGGCGTCCTTGAGCGCGTCGCGGATCGCGCCGACCAGGTCGTTCTGGTCGGCGTTCCACTCGGCGTCGACGCGGCCCTTGATCGCGAACAGGAACTTCTGCCACTTGGTGCCGGGCCCGGCCCCGGTGGTGGGGGGGCTGCCGGCGTCCTGGGCGAGCAGCCAGTCGACGCGCGACCAGATCGCGACGTGGTCCGGGAACTTGATGTCGGTGAAGCTGCGCCAGCCGGCGGTCTCGGCGAAGCTCGACACCTTGCCCTGGGCGATCAGGTTGCGCGTCAGCACGTGCCACTTGTCGACCACGCGCACGTCGGGCATGCCGCCCTCGTCGCCGGTGAAGTTCGGCCACTTGGTGTCGACGCGGCGGCAATTCCAGTGCCCGAAGCCCTCGCGCAGCCAGACCGGCAGGTTGTAGGAGTAGTGCCGGAAGCCATCGAGGAAGTTCTGGCTCAGGTTGAAGGCCAGCGCGCAGTGCAGCGCCGTGTCGTGCTTCAGCGGGAACTCCTCCGACTCGATCGGCAGCGCGATCAGGATCGAGTGGTTCTCGCGAAAATGCCACCTCTGCGCGAACTTGTGGTCCTTGCCGAGGAAGCGCTTCATGTAGGTCTGGAAGGTCGCCATCTTCTGCGTGGCGAGCACCAGGAACTTGTCCTGCATGCCGAGGTACGGGCCCTGCCCCATGTAGCGGGCGCCCGGCATGCGGATCACCTTGCTCTCGTCGGCCGGGAAGTCCTTGTCGGTGACGCCGAACAGCTGCTGCGTCTCGGCGTAGAGCTTCTCGCAGCGCTGCGCCATCATGTGCGCGCGCAGCCACGGGTCGAGCACCTTGGCCTTCGGGTTGACCTTCGGCAGCTTCTGCTGCAGTTCCTCGAGCTCGGCGCGGATCTTGGTCCGGGTCGGCAGGTCGACCGGCACGACCCACTCGTTGAGGTTGACCCCGATCCGGAAGTGTGCGGTCTCGAGCCACAGCACCTGCACCGGCTCGAGCGCCGCGTCGATCTCGGTCGACTGCACCACCTGATCGCCGATGCCGCCGAAGCGGAACGGGCCGAAGTTCAGGTAGCCGGCCTTCGCCATCGCCTCCGGGTCGTTCTTCGTGTACGGGTCGATGCGCCACTTGGGCAGCTTGTCCTTCTCCTGCGCGAGGGCGCTCGGAGCCACGAGGACGAACGACAGCAGCATCGCGAGTCGGCGCATGGCGGGGCGGAACGGTGGGTTCGGCGGGCGGGTTCGGCCGGTCGGCGACCGGGTCACAGCTTCTTCAGCCAGTCCTGCTGGTGCTTCACGGCCTGGAACACCGGCAGGTTCTCGATCGGTTCCTCGCCGTGCACCACGCGCGCGGCGTTGATCGCCTCGCGCAGCACGGTGTGGTCGCTCGCCTTCAGGAACGGCTTCAGCTCGGCGGCGCGCTCCTTCGGCAACAGGTAGCGCAAGAGGCGCAGGCCGGTCATCTGCTCGACCGCCGAGGCCTTGCCGATCGCGCCGATCACCCAGTCCGCGGCCTCGGTGGAGCGCGCCGCCGGCAGCACTTCGGCCACCAGCTTCGTCACCTCCGCCCAGTGGGTGCGGGCGTACGCCAGGGTCGCCGGCAGCGCCTCCTTCTGTTTCAAGGCCAGCAGGCCGAGCGAGGCGTAGAACGCCGTCTGCTCGTCCTTGTCCTTGGCCAGCTCCTGCAGCGTCGGCACCTGGGCCGGGTCCTGGAACCGGACCAGCCGGAGCGTCAGGTAGCGCCGCAACTCGCTCTGCGGCTTCTTGGTCTCGCGCGCCATCAAGGCGGCGTGCCGCGGTTGCAGCAGTTCGTCGAGCACCGCGTAGAGGGGCGCATTGGCCTCCAGCGTGCGATCGCTGACGGCGAGCATCACCAGCGGGGCGGCGAGGTCGCCGAGCTCGACCAGTCGCTTGTGGGCCGGAGCGTGCAGGCTCTTCTCGGGCTTGGTGAACTGGCCGATCGCGCCGACGATCTTCTTGCGGTCGACGTCGCCGACCTTCGGCCACTCCGCCAGCTGGGTCGTGGCAGGTGATGGTGCTGGCGTCGGGGCCGGAGGGGTGGGTTGCTGGGCCGCACACCAGGACGGAATCGACGAGAGCAACGCGGCGAACGCCGCGGCACGGACGGAGGGGCTTCTGGTCACGGCTTCTGCAGGGGTTTGATCCAGTCCGGAAGGGCGAACACGTAGTCGGGATGCACGAAGGTCAGCTTGCCGGCGACGCGCGCCTTCTCGGCGGCGAGCCAGTCGCGGAATTCGGCGCCGCCGTGGGTGAAGAAGCCGACCTCGATCCCGTCGACCGACTGCTGCAGGGCATGCACGTTGTCGTGCAGGTCGAACGAGCCGACCAGCACGAAGCCCTCGGGCATCGCCAGAACGTCGCTGACCGAACCGAGGTTCTCCGGCTTGAACAGGAACATCGCGACGGGCAGACGCGCGTGCAGTCGCGGGTAGTTGGTGCGGCGCTTCGTCGGCATCGCCGAGGCGTGCAGTTCGAGCTCGGCTGCGTTGCCGGCGATCTGCTGCATGGTCTCGGCCCGGGTCCGGGCTTCGGCGCGTTCGCTCGGAAACGCGCGCTCGGCGAGGCGCAGCGGCAGCAGGTGTTCCTCGAGCACTCGCTGCACCGCGGTCTTGCGACCTCCCTCGGGTACGCTGTCGAGCAGGAAGTCGAGATACGGAGTGAGCTCGTCGAGGCGGATCTCGATGCCGTCGAGCACCAGGAGGCGCGTCTCGGCGACCGGCTTGTCGCTGCACCCGGTGCCGGCGAGCAGCAGCGTGGCGATCGGTGCGAAGAGGCGGCGAAGGGGGGAGCCGTTCACGGGGTGTCGAGGGAACTCAGGAACTCGCAGACCGGTCCGCTGAGGTAACGGTAGGTGGAGAACAGCGGATTGGCCAACTGGGGGGCGTCGGCGGCGGCGACCGGCCCGGGGAAGTTGCCGACGTTCTCGACCCACAGCGAGCGGGGGTCCTGCGGCCAGGTCTCGACCCGGACCTGGAAGGTCGACGGGTCGGTTGCCGACGGGGGGAAGACCAGGCGGACGCCGAGCGAGTGCAGCGGGCGGCCCAGCGTGGCCCAGGCGTCCGAACCGGGCGCCACCAGCCGCTTGCCGAGGAACTCACGCCCGTCGCGGAAATGGCGTGGTGCGACCAGCGAGCGCACCACGAACTGCGAGGCGATCGAGGTGGGAATGCCCAGCGTCTGGAACGCGGTGCTGGTGACGTTGACGACCCGGGTGGCGAAGTCCTCGACGGCAACGCCCCGCAGCTCCTCGCGCAGGATCAGCCGGTTCCAGGTGAACGTCGCCGAAGAGACCTGGCCGGGGGCCTGCGGCAGGTTGCTCAGGTGGATGCCGTCGGGGGCCACCTGGAAGTTCTGGTAACCGTTGCCGGGCTGTCGGTAGAGCGTGTTGTGCACGGCCTGCACGAGGTCGGCGCGCAGCTGCAGCGGCGGGTACAGGATCTCTGCCGCGAACGCGATCGTGCGCAAGTCGTAGCTCATGGGCGAGGCGTCGATGCTACGGGTTGGCTCGGTGCAGGTCAGGCGCGGGGTGGCCTCGAGGGACGGGTTTGTTGGGAGGAATGCCGGGCTCGGCTCGTTTCGCGCTGGCCCGCTGCTAGACTCCCCGCCCCTTTCCTTCGATCGAGACTCCGATGCTCCGTGCTTCCGCCTTGGCCGCCACGATCGCGGCTGTCGTCGCCTCCACCCTCGTCGCGCAACCAGTCGTCGCCCAGGATCCTGCCGCCCAGGATGCCGCCAAGCTGACCAGCCTGAGGCGCGACATCGACAAGCTGAACGACGCCCTGGTCGAGGAGCGCGCCAAGGTGCTCTCGGACCTGAAGATCAACGGCCAGACCCTCGATGTCCGCGCCGTGATGCGCGAGGCGGTCTACCTCGCCGGCGGCAAGCTGGTCGAGGCCAAGGTCGCGAACTTCTTCATCCTCGAGGAGATCCAGAAGCAGGTCGCGTCCGGCAAGCGCCGCGCCGAGGAGTTCCTCGTCACCGACGAGGTGGTGCTCGAGCAACTGGCCCCGATGAAGGCGGACTTCGAGTCGAAGCACCCCGGGGTGGATTTCTGGGACGTGGTCCGCTCGCAGTACGGGCTGAGCCGCGAGACCTTCCTGGAGCAGCGTCGTGAGGCGATCCTGTTCGACCGCGTGTTCTTCCCGGGCACGGTGAAGGACTGGCCGGAGATCACCAAGGAAGCGATCAAGGCGCAGAACCAAGGGGAGCAGGGCCAGAAGTTCCTGGACCAGCTCGAACAGACCGGCAACCTCGTCGACGAGAAGGGTGCGCCGCGCAAGATGCCCGACTTCTGGCTCAACATGATGCGCCAGTTCGTGCAGAAGGGTCTGCGCAACTGGAGCGACATCCGCTACGGCTCGGACGGCCTGCCGCCGGAAGTGGTGCTGCGCGTCAACGACTTCGAGTGGTCGACCGTCGACGCCTTCGAGTTCGTCAAGAAGGGCCTGTTCGTCCAGGACCTCGAACGGGCCCTGCAGGAGGTCGCCGTGCGCGAGGCGCTGCGGCAGGAGCTGGTCGCCAAGGGCGCCTACGTCACCGACGAGGAGTTCAAGAAGCGCTACGACGAGTACCGCCAGCCGTACGACACCACGCCGTTCACCGTCGAGGTGATCGCCACGCGGTTCCGCGGCTTCCCGTGCCTCGAGGCGTTCCGCGCCCGCTGGCGTCTGATCACCTCGTTCAGCAACCTGCTGAAGGACGAGATGACCGACGAGGCGCTGCAGGCGCACGCCGACAAGCGCGCGCCGTTCTTCGCCGACGGCCAGGTCGACATCTCGCTGCTGCCGTTCCAGGCCCGCAACCCGCAGAGTGGTGGTTGGGAGCCGGACGGCATGGAGCGCGCGAAGCAGCGCTGCGAAGCGGCCTTCGCCGATCTCGAGGCGAAGAAGATGACCCTCGACCAGGCGATCGAGCAGCACAAGGAGTTCTTCGCCACCGACGAGAAGAAGGGGCGCCTCGGACTGCTGCCGTTGAACCAGGTGCGCCAGCAGCTGCGCGAGAGCGAGTTCACCCAGTTGCTCGACGGGTTCTCGCTGGCCGAATTCCTGTTCTTCGACGCACCGGTCGGCAAGACGATCGGCCCGATCCAAGGTGCGGACGGTTGGTTCATCGCGCGCGTCAACTCGCGCACCCCGGCACGCCGTCGGGTCGACGTCAAGAACGAGCGCGAGCGCGAACTGGTCCGCGAGGACTTCCTCACCACGCGCTTCCTCGAATGGGCGCGCGAAGTCGTCGCTCGCACCAAGTTCGAGTGAAGCGGCTGGCGTGAGCTCGGTTCCCAGGCCCCCTTGCCGTAGCATGGCGGGCCTGTGACGGAACCCTCCGATTCGCGCGCCAGCATGCGGGCGCTGTTCCGGCGGCTCTGGGCTGCGATCTGCCGCTACAGGGGCATGGTCGCCGCGATGCTCGCTTTCGGCTTCCTCGAGGCGCTGTTCACCAAGCTACCGTTCGTACTGGTGAAGCCGCTGATGGCCGAGATGGCCGAGAAGACACCGCCCAGCGGTGGTGCCACCGAAGGCGGCGGGGCGACTGGGTTGGCCGAGAGAATCGGCGAGGACTTCAACGTCTGGTTCCGGGGATTCGCCAACGACCTCGCCCACGCGCTCGGTTACGCATTCGAGCACCCGGGCATGAACGTCGTGGTCGCCTGCGGCGCCGTCGCGGTCCTGTGCGGGCTGCTCGGGGCGGTGACGATCTACTTCGTGCAGACGGTCTCGCGCCTGTTCGCGATCCGCATCGTCGCCGACCTGCGTGGCGAACTCGCGCGCCACTTCCTGCACCTGCCGGTGCGCTACTTCGGACGGCAGCGCATGGGCGACCTGATCAGCAAGGTCACGAACGACACGCAGGTCATGCAGCGTTCGTTCGAGCTGGCCAGCGACAACGTCGTCGTCGATCCGCTGATGATCCTCGGCAACGTGATGATCCTCGCCTGGTTCGTGCCGCAGGCCCTGTGGGTGCTGCTGGTGATGGTCCCGGCCATGGTGATCCCGCTGTATCGCCAAGGCCGCCGGGTCAGCAAGCGCAGCAGCAAGAGCCTGCAGGCGATGGGCGAGACGACCGAGTCGCTCAACCAGATCCTGAACGGGATCCGGACGGTCAAGGCATTCCAGCTCGAAGCGCCGATGCTGCGCGACTTCGAAGCGACGACGGCGACGTTCCTGCAGCGAGCGCACCACATGCTGCGCGCGAAGGGGCGGTCGATGGCGCAGACGTTCGTCGGCTACCAGCTCGGGTTCGGTGTGCTGCTGGTGCTGCTCGGCTACGTGGTGCTGGTCGAGAAGGACATCCACTTCGACGACGTCGCGTTGGTGATCATGCCGTTGGCCACGACCTACCAGCACGTGAAGCGCCTGACCCGCAGCTACCACGTGCTGATGGAGTCCGCAGGAGCTCTGCACGGGATCGATCGCATCCTCCGGGAGCCGGTGGACCAGGCGGCCAGCGGGGGGCGTCCCGTCCCCACGGTGCGTGGCGAGATCGAACTGCGCGACGTCGGGTTCTCGTATGGGGGCGAGCCGGTGCTGCGCGGTCTCGACCTGCACGTGCCCGCGGGGAAGACCGTGGCGCTGGTCGGCGAGTCGGGCAGCGGCAAGACGACCACGGTCGACCTGATCCAGAGGTTCCACGAGCCGACGCAGGGCAGCATCGTGATCGACGGCCAGGACCTGCGCGAGCTCCGCCTCGCCGACTACCGCGCGCACACTGCCGTGGTCAGCCAGCAGTCCTTCCTGTTCAACGCGTCGATCCGCGCGAACATCGAGTGCGGCAAGCCCGGCGCGACGCAGGCCGAGATCGAAGCAGCGGCGAGGACGGCCAACATCCACGACTTCATCGCGTCGTTGCCGCAGGGCTACGACACGGTCGTCGGCGAACGTGGTGGCAACCTCTCGGGTGGGCAGCAGCAGCGCATCGCGATCGCTCGGGCGATCGTGCGCGATCCGGCGATCCTGTTCCTCGACGAGGCGACGTCGGCGTTGGACTCCGAGAGCGAGCGGCTGGTGCAGAAGGCCCTCGACGCCGTGCGCAAGGGGCGCACGTCGATCGTCATCGCCCACCGGCTGTCGACCATCGTCGGTGCCGACCAGATCGTCGTGCTGGAGAAGGGGCGCGTCGTCGAGACCGGGACCCACGACCAGCTGTTCGCCAAGAACGGGGTCTACCGCCGCATGTTCGACGCCTACGCCAGTGGCACGATGCCGCCGGCCGCGGAGGCCGGCTCAGGCGGGGCCGAGTAGCGCCACCACCGTCGCCCGCATCGCCTCGCCGCGGCCGATGGCGTCGACCTTCTCGCCGGTCTTGCCCTTGATGTTGACACGCTCGACCGGCACTTCGAAGAGTTCGGCGAGGTGCTTTCGCAGCGCGGCGCGGGCTGGCTTCAGCTTCGGCACCTCGGTCTCCAGCACGCAGTCCATCGACAGCACGCGCAGCTTGCGTTCGCGCACCAGGTCCATCGTCGCGCGGCAGAACTCGGCCGACGCGCGGCCCTGGTTCGCGGGATCCCGATCCGAGAACAGCGTGCCCAGGTCGTCGAGCCCGGCGGCGCCGAGCACTGCGTCGCAGGCTGCGTGCAGCACCGCGTCGCCGTCGCTGTGGCCGAGGGGGCCACGATCGGCGGGGAACGGCACGCCGGCGACGATGCAGGGGCGGCCTTCGGCGAGGCGGTGCACGTCGATGCCGAGACCGATGCGCGGGAGGTCGTTCATGCGAGTTGGGCGGCGAGGATCGCTTCGGCGAGCGGTAGGTCTTCGGGGCGGGTGATCTTCAGGTTGCTCGGCTCGCCGGGCACGATCGCCACCTCGGCGCCCAGGTGTTCCACCAGCGAGACGTCGTCGGTACCGGAGAAGCCGGTCGCCGCCGCGTGGGCCATGGCCCGCTGCAGAAGGTCACGGCGAACGACCTGCGGCGTCTGTGCCAGCCAGACGTCGGTGCGATCCAGGGTCGCTTCGACCAGGCCGTTCTTCGCTCGCTTCAGGGTGTCCGGTGCCGGCACGGCGACGACCGCTGCACCGTGGGCCGCGGCCGCGGCCACACAGGCGCGACTGGCGGCGATCGGGGCGAACGGGCGAGCGGCGTCGTGGACGACCACGAAGTCGGCGTCGGCTGCGCAGGCCGCGAGCCCACGCGTCATCGATTCTTGCCGCGTGGCACCGCCGTCGACGCACTGGACCGGGACGCGTGGGTCCAGGCCGATGATGGCCGGCAGGCAGGCCGTGAGGTGACGCCCGCGATCCTCGGGGTGCACGACGAGCACCAGTTCGCAGCGGTGCAGGTCGGTCAGCGCGCGCAGCAGCCGCATCGCGCCGTGCTGCACCAGCGGGATGCCTCGGAGCCGCAGGTAGGCCTTCGGAATCGAGCCGCCGAAGCGCGTGCCGCGGCCAGCTGCCAACATCAGGATGGCTACCTTCACGACGACGACCTTACACTGTCGACGTGGCGGTGTTGCGCATTCTAGGGATCGACCCGGGCACCCAGGTCGTCGGCTTCGGCTGTCTCGAAGTGGCCGTGTCCGCCGCGGCACCGCGGGTTGGGTCTGCGCCGATGGCGATGCGCGGCAGCAATGTGGTCCGGGTCGGCGGCGGTGGTCACGATGGCGTCCGGCTCCTGACGGCCGGTGTGCTGCGGCTCGGGGGGCGCAACGTGGCGTTGCCGCAGCGGCTGTTGTCGCTCAGCGACCAGTTGCGCGCCCTGGTGGCCGAGCTGAGCCCGGACGAGGTGGCGCTGGAGGAGGCCTTCCACGGCAAGAGCGCCCAGGCAGCCCTGCGCATCGGCGAGGCGCGCGGCGTGGTGCTGGCCGAGGCCGCACGCTGCGGACTGGCTGTGTTCCAGTTCCCGCCTGCGCGCGTGAAGCGCTGTGTCACCGGCAACGGGGCTGCGGGGAAGGAGTCGGTCGCCGCGATGATCACCCAGCTGGTGCAGGCAGGTCGGTCCGCCCTGCCGACGAGTCTGCCGTTCGATGCTTCGGACGCCGTCGCGGTTGCCTGGACGCGGCTCGAGGAGCGTCGTTCGCCCATGCTCGGCTTGATGCGGGCTGCCGAAGACGACAACTGACTGATCCAACCGGTGTTGGTGCTCCCTTGGTCGCCAAGGAGCACCAACACTGGTTGGATCAAGTCCTGGGCGGCCCCTTGCTTTTTCGGTGGATGCCACCTGTAATGCTGCCTACCGGTCAGCGAGGCTCCTATCCCTTGTACCAACCCATGAGGGTGGCAATGGTGGGCCAATGCCCATTGTCTGCCATGCGAGCACCGCGGCTTTCTGCCGCGGTGCCGGGGGCGCGTTTCGCTCGACACGACTTCAGTGCTGGTTCCAGAGGGGAGGCCGCATGATTCGGGGTCCAGTCTTGCCGCAGGCCCGTGAGGCGTTGTGGCCACTCGTGGCGGGCCGGCTCGGCCAGATCGAACGCGGGCTTTCCCTCGTGATGGAGGCCTTCGATTGCTCTGGTGGTCAGCTGGGCCTCATCGAAGGGCTGGCGCGCGACGCTGCCGCGGTGCCCGTGCTGGTGCTGCTCGCAGTCGACGGTGACGCCTTGCTAGTGCCTCGGTTGCTGGCTGCGGTCGACTTCCTCGGGCGGGTCGGCGGCGGGCTTGCCGATGCAGTGCCCGAGGCCCAGTTCGCCCATGGATCCAGTGGGCGGTTGCTCGTGGTCGGGACCGATGCGTCGCAGGCGGCGCTCTTGCAGTTGCAGCGGCTGCCGTTGGCGGGGGTCACTCTCTGTCGACTCGAACCGTTCCGCATCGCTGGCACCGAGCGCTTTGCCGTGCGCTACCTCGTCGGGCAAGTCGCCTCATCGGAAGGCGCCGTGGAAGTGCCGGAGTTCGCCGTGCCTGACGAGATCGAGGCCGTGTGGCGCCAATGCCTTGAGTCCTGCCTGCGCATCGACGCCGGCGTGCGAATCGATGGCGACCGGCACTGGCGGCGGATCAGCTGGCGTGGCCGGCAGCTTGGAGAGGTGCGGCAGGTCGACGGTGGCCTCCGTGCCGCCGCCGA
Source organism: Planctomycetota bacterium (assembly GCA_016793305.1). The sequence continues at coordinate 21,534 of JAEUHU010000100.1, read as the reverse complement.
GGGGTTCGATCGCGTGTTGTTCGGTCCGTCCGACGTGCGGGCCTTCGTGGATCATCTGCTGCGCAGCCAGATTTCTCTCGCTGGCCTCGTCCGAGCGGACGGTGGGTCGGCGGCTGGCAACGGGGATGGCGCTACTCGCTCGGCGTCGCTCCCGCGCAGCCTCGTGCGACGCACCGGGGAATCCCTGCGCGCAACGGTCGCGGCGGCCGCGCTGTCGACCGAAGAGTATTCCGCGCTCGGTGGTCCGGCCTTGGCGGCCGGCGGCGAAACCGGCGGCGCGGCGACGGCCGACGACGTTGCTCGCATCGTCGCGGCCCAGGAAAGCCCGTGGTTGCCGCCGAGGCGGCCATCGGACTAGAGCGAATCGATCTGCGCGCGGGCGCAGGCGGTTCCCGAGGTGGCCTTGGAACCAGACCTGGACCCAGATCGGACGAGCCGCGGCTTCCTGCGGCGCTTGTTTCGTCGTGCCCAGCCATCGTCACCCGCCCGGGAGGGGGCCGTGGTCGCCTTCGCCAGCGGCAAGGGCGGGACCGGCAAGAGCTTCCTGTGTACCAACGCCGCGCTGGCGCTGCATGCCGAGGGGCAGCGAGTCGTGGTCGTCGATTGTGACTTCGGGCTGGCGAACGCGCACCTGCTGTTCGGGGTCACACCCCGGTTCACCCTGCAGCATCTGCTCGAAGGACGTGTGCCCGTCCACGAAGTCATGGTGGCCACGCCATACGGCCCGACTCTTGTCGCCGGTGGGTCTGGCATCGCCAGCCTCGCCGACCTCGATGCCGGGCACATGCGAGAGTTCGCGAAGGCGTTGCAGTGGCTTGCGCTGCACCACGATGTCGTCCTGCTGGATTGCGCTGCAGGCCTCGCACCTCAGGCGCTGATCACGGTGCTCGCGGCGCAACAGGTGGTCGTCGTCACCAATCCAGAGATTGCGGCACTCACCGATGCCTACGCGCTCATCAAGTGCCTCGCAAGGCAGCCGGGCATGCCGAGTTTGGTGCTGGCCGTCAATCGAGTGGCCCAGGTCGGACTCGGCCGTGCGACCTTCGATCGCCTGGCCGAAGTTTCGCGACGCTTTGCAGGGTGTGAGATCCAGTACCTGGGTGAGGTTCCAGAGGATCCGGTGGTGACGCAGCGTCGCCTCGGCCAACCCCCTCTGCTCAGGAGCATGCCAGAATGCACGACGACCAAGGCAGTGAAAGCGATGTTCGAGTCCCTGGGGCGACAGTTGGCAGTCTTGCGCTCGGGGAGCGGGCCGGGGGTCGAGGGGCGGATGCTCGAACAAATCCGCCGTTGGTGAGGTCATCCCAGGTGCTCGTGTCGGTCTGGGGGATCGTGACGTGCTTGCTCGCAGTGAGAATGCTGGTCGTTGCCCTGACAGCCGATGCTGACGGTGGGATCGAGGTTCGGGCCCTGCGCATCGATCTCAACCGGGCTCCCTACGAGGAACTGCTCTTGCTGCCAGGGGTCGGCCCGTCGCGAGCAGAGGCCATCGTATTGGATCGCCTTCGCCGGGGGCCGTTCCGGCGGTTCGGGGACTTGCACCGAGTCGAGGGGCTGGGGCAGGACACCCTCGACCGGATTGCTCCATTCGTCCATCCGATCGACACGTGAGACGTGTGCGGTGGCTCGGACACTGGGCGATGCGGGGATCGGCCATTTGGTGTAGGCTGCTGGGCCCCGATGGACTTGCACGAAGCCAGCCTGCGAACCTGCGTGCGCAACGCGCTCGCCGAGGACCTAGGGCGGGACGATCTGTCCCTGGATGCGGACGTGACGACTCGACTGGCCGTTCCCAGTGGCAAGCGGGGGCGTGCTCGATTGGTCGCGAAGGCGATCGGAGTGCTCGCCGGTCTCTCTTGTGCCGAGATGGCGTTCCGATTGCTCGATCCATCGGTTTCCTGCGAACTTCTTCGGCGGGACGGAGATCCGTTCGTGCCTGGTGATGTCGTACTGCACGTCGAAGGCGACATGCGGGCTTTGTTGGCAGCTGAGCGGACTGCACTCAACTTCGTACAGAGGTTGTCTGGTGTCGCCACGTCGACCCGTGCGTTCGTGGCAGCAGTCGCTGGGACGTCCGCTCGCATTCTCGATACGCGAAAGACGACACCAGGGCTGAGAATCCTCGAGAAGGCTGCGGTCCTTGCGGGAGGAGGGTGCAACCACCGGATAGGTCTGTTCGACCAGGTGCTGCTGAAGGAGAACCACTTCGGGTTTGCTGCACCCCGCCCCTACCACGAGGTCGTACGCGCCTGCGTGCTCGGACAGGACCGCCCGGTGGTAGCAGAAGCGCGCACGGTCGCCGAGGCGGAGGCGGCTGTGCGGGGGGGGGCCTCGGTGGTTCTGTTGGACAACTTCGAGCCCGGCCAGCCCCTGCGCGAAGCGGTCGCAGCAGTTCGCTCAGCAGCTGCAACGATGGGGCGCGAGGTCTTGACCGAGGCGTCAGGTGGTGTGAACCTCAAGACGGTCCGCGCCTTCGCGGAGTGCGGTGTCGATCGCATCTCGATCGGGGCCTTGACCCACTCGGCTCCCGCCGCCGATCTGTCGCTGCTGGTTGAGGGTGTGTCCTGATGCAGACCAGGTTGTCGTTCGCCCCGAGTGCGGGCGTGTTGCGTCGGTTGCGAGCCGACGTCCGCAAGCTCGCGGTAGGGCTTGGTGCCGATGCAAAGATCGGTGACCAATTGGCCCTGGTCGTCGACGAACTCGTGAACAACGCCATCGAGCACGGCGTCGTCTACCGCAAGCACGGCGTCGACCTTGCCGTTCAGGTCTCGACGGATCAGGGGGGGCTCCGGGTCGAGTTCTACGATCCGGAGATGCCCGCAGAATCCGTGGCCGAGTTGGGGCGGGCGCTCGAGGCGGCGGCCAACGGCATGCCCTCGCTGGAGAACGAGCGCGGCCGCGGCCTCTTCCTGCTGTCGGTCTATCTGCAGAATGTGCAGGCTGGACCAGCTGCAGATGGCGGGCTCTGCCTGGCTGGCCGGATCGCTCTGCACTGAGTGGGACGTGGCTGCTTCCCACTCGGTCCGGGCTCGAGCCGGTTGGTGCGATCGCCTCTTGGCCAAGCTGCTCCAGTTGCCCCGACCGTTGCGCTGCATTGCTCCGGCGATCGGCATGGCGGTCCTGTGGTGGTCGAGCTCCAGAGAGCCGAAGCCCGGCCCGTCGGACCCTGTTCTGGCGCTCCTGCACAACGGCGCGCATGTCGTGGCCTACGCGGCGTTGGCATTCGCGTGGTGGGCGGCCATGACCACCCGCGAGCGAGCACTGCGATCCAGCTGGGTGGTGGGGCTCACCGTTCTCTACGGTGCGGTGGACGAATGGCACCAGAGCTTCGTACCTGGCCGCACCTGTTCCTGGGTCGATGTGGTCAGCGACGGGATCGGGGCGGCCCTGACGGTGCAGTATCTCCGTTGGCGCCTAGGATCCGACCGCAAGGCAGCTCGCAGCTTGCCCTGGCTGTTGGCGATTGCGGTGGTCAGTGTGGGGCTGGCGACTTTCGGCCCCTGGTGACCTGCTGCCAGGACACGGGTGTACTGCGGAGCGCGCCGTAAACCACTTCGCGGTTATGGTTTGAGACGTTCAATCTCGCCTCGTTCTCGCCACGCAGCGGTCCCTCCGGCGCTTGTAGTCGCGTCATGAACCGATTCCCGTTCTTCCTCGTGGCGGCCCTCCTCGGGCTCGCCGTCTCGGCTTCGGCGCAGCGCGTCATCTTCGAAGGGCAGGTCGGGGGCAACCACCGCGGCTCGGTGGTCATCGACGCTGGGCGCGGCGGCCGCTTCGACCATCACGAGGGGCGTCGCTCGCGCGCCCCCCGCGGCCACTGGGAAACCGTGCACGAGCAGGTGCTGGTGCCGGGCTACTGGCACGACGAGCACGTTCCGCCGACCTACGGCTGGATCTGTGATCCGTGCGGCCGGCGTCGCTGGGGCATCGTCGATCCGGGTGGCTGCCGCCGGGTCTGGGTGCCGGCCCGGTGGGAGACTCGCTGCCGGCGCGTCTGGGTGAGCTGCTGAACGTGGGGAACGACGGCGCGGGCCTCGACTGGAAGCATGGCCGGTCGAGGCCCGCGCTGCGTTCGGGTGAGGTCGTGGCAGACGGGCGTGGCGGCGGATAACAAGGCCCGCATGGAACGCGGCGACCGCTTCGACCATCCTCTCATCGAACGCTACGCGAGCCCGGACATGGCGCGGCTGTTCTCGCCGCGAGCTCGGCACACGGCTTGGCGGGACCTCTGGATCGCCCTGGCGCGGGCCGAGCACGAACTGGGCTTTCCGGTCACCGCCGAGCAGATCGCCGAGCTCGAACAGCAGCGGGATCGGTTCGACTGGGACCAGGTGGCCCGCTACGAGCGGGAACTGCGGCACGACGTGATGGCGCACGTCCATCACTACGGCGACCTCTGTCCGAAGGCGCGGCCCATCATCCACCTCGGGGCCACGAGCTGCTTCGTCACCGACAACGGCGACCTGATGCAGTACCGGCGCGCGCTGCGGCTGCTCGAGCAGCGGCTGGTCGCGGTGCTGCGGGGCCTCGAGGGCTTCGCGCGCACCTGGCGCGCCGAGCCGTGCCTCGGCTACACGCACTTCCAGGTCGCGCAACCGGTGACGGTGGGCAAGCGGGCCGTGTTGTGGGCGCAGGACTTCGCCCTGGATCTCGACGAAGTGCGCCGCATCGCTGCCTGGTTGCCGTTCCGCGGCGTGAAGGGCACGACCGGCACGCAGGCGACGTTCCTGACCCTGGCCGGCGGCGATCACGCGAAGGTCGAGGAACTCGATCGGCGGGTCACTGCCGCCATGGACTTCAAGCAGTCGATCGCGGTCAGCGGCCAGACCTACACGCGCAAGCTCGATTGGACGATCCACCAGGCGCTGTCGGCGATCGCGCAGTCGGCGAGCAAGTTCGCCACGGACCTGCGACTGCTGTCGCACGAGGGGGAGATCGAGGAACCGAGCGAGTCGAAGCAGATCGGCAGTTCGGCGATGGCCTACAAGAAGAACCCCATGCGTTGCGAACGCGTCTGCTCGCTGGCTCGCTACGTCATCGAGACGGCCAACACGAGTGCGCACACCGCGGCGACCCAGTGGCTCGAACGAACCCTGGACGACAGTGCCGTGCGCCGCATCGCCCTGCCGGAGTCCTTCCTGGCCGTCGACGGCATCCTGATGCTCGTCGAGAACGTGGTCCGCGGGCTCGTCGTGTACCCAATGGTGATCCGCAAGAAGCTCCGCGAGCAGCTGCCGTTCCTGGCCACCGAGGAGATCCTGATGGCGGGCGTCGCGGCAGGTGGCGACCGTCAGGACCTGCACGAGCGGGTTCGGGTGCACAGCCGGGCGGCGGCGCATGCGGTGAAGGCCGAAGGTCGCGACAACCCGCTGCTGCAGCTGATCGCCGCCGATCCTGCGTTCGCGAGGATCCGCGATGCTCTGCCGAGCCTGCTCGACCCGGCGCGTTTCGTCGGTCGGTCGGCGGAGCAGGTCGACTCCTTCCTGGCCCACGAACTCGCACCGCGGGTGGCGGGTAGCGGGGGCTCGTTGGCGAGTGACATCCGCGTTTGACCGTGTGCGGCGTGTTGCGCCAATTTGGCGCCTCCGTACGGATGTGTGCCAAGTTGGCACTGATTCAACTTGCTCGGCAGTGGGACCATGATTCCTAAATCACTGTCGCACAAGAGTTAGCAATTCTCATTCGATCGTGGCATGGGGTCTGCATTGAGGTCGCACCCGCAAGGAGGCACGCCCATGGACATCCAGAAGTTCACGCAGAAGTCGCAGGAAGCCCTGCAGCTCGCCCAGACCAAGGCCGTTCAGTTCGGTCACCAACAGGTGGACCCAAAGCACCTGGTGCTGGCCTTGGTCGAGCCGGCCGATGGGCTGGTCCGCCGCCTGCTGCAGCGAATGGACGTGCTGCCCGACGTGCTGCAGGCAGCTGTCGAGCACGAACTGCTGAAGCTGCCGAAGGTCTCGGGGCCAGGTTTCGCCGCCGACAAGATCTACCTGAACCAGGAGCTGGCCCAGGCGCTCACCTCGGCGGAGCAGCAGGCGCAGAAGATGCGCGACGACTATGTCTCGGTCGAGCACCTGTTCCTGTCGCTGCTGCAGAACGCGAAGAACGGCCTGCGCGACGTCTTCAGGAAGCTCTCGGTCGACGAGGCGCGGTTCCTCAACGCACTGAAGGAAGTGCGCGGCAACCAGCGGGTCCAGAGTGCGACGCCGGAGGCGACCTACGAAGCGCTCGGCAAGTACGGTCGCGACCTCGTGCAGATGTGTCGTGAGGGCAAGCTCGATCCGGTGATCGGCCGCGACGAGGAGATCCGTCGGGTGGTGCGTATCCTCTCCCGCAAGACCAAGAACAACCCCGTGCTGATCGGCGAACCGGGTGTCGGCAAGACGGCGATCGCCGAAGGCCTCGCCCAGCGCATCGTGCGTGGCGACGTGCCCGAGGGCTTGAAGGACAAGACGGTGTTCGCGCTCGACATGGGCAGCCTCGTGGCCGGCGCCAAGTATCGCGGCGAGTTCGAGGAGCGACTCAAGGCCGTGCTGAACGAGATCAAGAACAGCGAAGGACGCGTACTGCTGTTCATCGACGAGCTGCACACGATCGTCGGCGCCGGCAAGGCCGACGGTGCGATGGACGCCGGCAACATGCTGAAGCCGATGCTCGCGCGCGGCGAGCTGCACTGCATCGGCGCCACCACGCTCGACGAGTATCGCAAGTACATCGAGAAGGACCCGGCGCTCGAGCGACGCTTCCAGCCGGTGCTGGTCGAGGAGCCCACCGTCGAGGACTCGGTGTCGATCCTGCGCGGTCTGCGGGAACGCTTCGAAGTGCACCACGGCGTGAAGATCCAGGACCAGGCGCTGGTGTCGGCCGCGACCCTTTCGCACCGCTACATCGCCGACCGGTTCCTGCCGGACAAGGCGATCGACCTGGTGGACGAGGCCTGCGCGATGATCCGCACCGAGATCGACTCGCTGCCGACCGAACTCGACACGGTGAGCCGCCGCGTGATGCAGCTCAAGATCGAGGAGACGGCCCTGGCCAAGGAGAAGGACGCCGCCAGCAAGGCGCGCCTGCAGGAGCTGAAGCGGGAGATGGCGGATCTGCGCGGCAAGGCGGACACCATGCGCGCACAGTACGAGGCCGAGAAGAAGGCGATCGGCGGGATCCGGGTGCTGCGCGAGAAGCTCGAGTCCCTGCGCCGCGACCAGGAAGCAGCCGAACGGCGCTACGACATGAACAAGGCGGCCGAGCTGAAGTACGGCGCGATTCCGGCGGCGGAGAAGGAACTCGCCGCCGAGGAGGCCCGACTCGCCGGCGGGGCGAACGACGGGCCGCGGTTGCTCCGCGAAGAAGTCACTGCCGACGAGATCGCCCGAATCGTCGCGCGCTGGACCGGCATCCCGGTGACGCGCCTGATCGAGGGCGAGCGCGAGAAGCTGCTGAAGCTCGACCAGATCCTGCACGAGCGCGTGATCGGCCAGGACGAAGCGGTCCAGGCGGTCGCCGACGCGGTGATCCGGGCGCGTTCCGGCATCAAGGACCCGAAGCGCCCCATCGGCAGCTTCCTGTTCCTCGGTCCGACCGGTGTCGGCAAGACCGAACTCGCCAAGACGCTGGCCGCGGCCCTGTTCGACAGCGAGGACAACCTCGTGCGCATCGACATGTCCGAGTACATGGAGAAGCACGCCGTGTCGCGCCTGATCGGCGCGCCGCCGGGCTACGTCGGCTACGACGAGGGCGGGCAACTGACCGAAGCCGTCCGGCGCAAGCCGTACTCGGTCGTGCTGTTCGACGAGATCGAGAAGGCGCACCCGGACGTGTTCCACGTGTTGCTGCAGATCCTCGACGACGGTCGCTGCACCGACAGCCAGGGCCGCACGGTGGACTTCAAGAACACCGTGATCATCCTCACCTCCAACATCGGGGCGCCGCTACTGCTCGAGGGCATCACCAAGGACGGCACGATCCGGGAGTCGGCCCGCGACCAGGTGATGGCCGAGCTGCGGCGCCACTTCCGCCCGGAACTGTTGAACCGCATCGACGACATCGTGCTGTTCAAGCCGCTGCAGAACGCCGAGATCCGCCGCATCGTCGACCTGCTGCTGGTCGGCCTGCGAGCGCGCCTCGCCGATCGCCGCATCGAGCTCGTGGTCACCGACGCGGCGAAGACCTTCCTCGGCAACCAGGGCTACGACCCGGTCTACGGAGCCCGGCCGCTGAAGCGCTACCTGCAGCGCGAGCTCGAGACGCGCATCGGCCGCAAGCTGATCGCCGGCGAGATCCCGGACGGCAGCCACGTTTCGATCGACCTGCAGGACGGCCAGCTGCACTTCGAGACCGTGGTGCCGTCGCCGGCGACGGCGTGAGGAACCGATCGGCGGCGGGTCCACCGTTGCGCAGCACCTGCCGTCGGGCAACGATCGCGTCGATGCGCGCGATCCCGTCCCTTCGCCACGGCTGCCCACCAGCAGAGTGGTCGACCGTGAGCGTCGCGTGACGGTCGCGCGCGGGATCGCCGCCACCGCGCGCTGTGCCGCGGCGTCGCTGCTGATCGGCGCCGCCTGGCTGTTCCTGGTCGTGCCCGGCTTCGGCTTCGTGCGTGGCAGTCGCCCGCGCCCCGAACTGTCACCCGCCCCCCGGCTGCACCCCGACAGCCGCATCGAGCAGGTCGGCGCCATCTGGCACTGCCATCTCGTCGGCAGCGCGCGCGACCGCGGCTACGCCTGCGGCCGGCTCACCGCGCCGATGATGGCCGCACACGAAGGGGAACTGTTCGCGACGCTGCGCGAGCTGGTGCCGTGGTTCCCGGTGCGCCATGCGATCCTCGGCCTCGTCAACCTCAACAACCGCAACCTCGACGCCCATTTCCTGCCGGACGAGCTCGACGCGGTCGCCGGCATCGCGCGCGGCTACCAGGACGCCGGCGACCCGAACGCGAACGTGGCGCCGGCCTACGGCCGCATCCTCGGCTACCACGCCCTGCACGACGTGAGCCAGTACCTGATCGACAACCCGCTGATCACGGCCCCGATGGTCGGCTGCTCGGCGGTGGTCGTCGGGCCCTCGCACAGCGCCGACGGCCACGTGCTGGTCGGTCGGCTGTTCGACTTCGAAGGCGGCCGCAGCTTCGACTTCGACAAGGTCGTCTACACCGTGGCGCCCGCTGCCGAAGGCCCGGAACGGCGGTTTCGCCACGTGCACGTCGCGTGGGGCGGCATGCACGGTGCCGTCACCGGCGCCAACGAGGCGGGGCTCTGGATCAGCGTCAACGCCGGCGTCAGCGACCACTACGCGACCGGCGGCCGGCCGCTGGTGGTGGCGGTGCTGCGGGCGCTCGAGACCTGCGCGTCGATCGACGAAGCCGTGGCGCAGCTCGCGGCGCAGCCGGTGTTCGTCAGCGAGTCCGTGCTGCTCGCCAGCGGCAACCCGGCCGCTGGGACGCCTGCCGCCGTGTGCCTCGAACTCGCTCCGGGCCACCACCGCGTGCGCGGGCTCGACGGCGACCGCCTCGTCGTCACCAACCACTTCGAGCATCCGGGCTGGAACGACGACGTGGCCAACACGAACCGCCGCCGCGAGGGCACCACGACGGCGCGCAACCGTCGCCTGCACGAACTGCTCGACGCGGTGCCTCAGCACACGCCGACCACGATCGCGGAGCTGCTGCGCGATCGCCGCGACGTCGGCGGCGGCGACCTCGGCTTCGGCAACCGCGCCACCGTCAACGCCTGGATCGCTGCGCACCTGGTGGTAGCCGACCTGACCGCGGGCGTCCTGTGGGTCGCCGAGCCGCGGCACGGCCTCGGGGCGATGCGTGCGTTCGACGTGCACGGCCCGCGCCCCGACCTCGGCGAGATCGCGCCGTCCACGGATCGCGCGCTGTACGACGCGGTCGGCGTCACCTGGTCCACGCGGCTGTCGGCGGCGCGGCGCGCCGTCGCTGCGCGCGCGCCGGATGCGGCACGGCTGTGTCGCGCGCTGGTCGAGGACAATCCGCGCCACTACGAACCCTATGCGCTGCTCGCCGTCGTCACCGCCGATCGCGCGGCGGCTGCCGAACTGGTCCGCCAGGCGCTCGAGCGACGGCCCGCCTATGCCGCCGAACGGCGCGAACTCGAAGCGCGGTTGCAGGCACTGACCGATCCGGGCCGCTGATCGCCATGGAACTGCACCTGCCCCTGGTCGTGGCGACGCCGACGCTGCTGTGCCTGCTGGCGGCGGTCGCCGCGTTGCTGTGGCCGCGCCGCAGCGTGCTGTGGCCGTTCCTGCTGCCGGCGTGGTGGCTCGACCTGTGCTTCCTCGGCCTGTGGCAGTGCCGTGCCGAGCTCGCCGGGCCGGTGCTGGTGTGGTTCCGCATCGACCTGCCCGGCCTCGTCTGGACTGCGCTGGCCGGGCCGATCGTCGCCGTCGTGCTGTGGCGTCGGCGGGCGACTCCGGCCGTGGCGGCCCTGCGCGAACGTCCCTGGCGGTTGGCGCTGCTGCACGCGGTCGTCGTGGCGTTCGGGCTGGTGCCGTTGCCGCTGGTGCTGTGTGCCGCGCCCTTGCTCGGCGTGGGGCCGTTCCGTCGGCGCTTCCTCCCGCTGCTGCTCCCCGCCGTCCTGGTGGCCGCCGTGGTGGCCTGGCCGTTCCCGGGCGTCGCGGACGCCGTCGGTGTGCTCGGGGTCGGGGTGTTCGTCGCCGCCTGCGCACCGCACACCGTGGGGCGCCGGCCGGCGATCGCCGCGGCCCTGGCCTGGGCCGCGGTCGCGAGCTGGCGCGCGATCGCACTCGCCTGACGTCAGCGGGCCGCGATCGGCGCGTCGAGTCGGCGGCTGCAGAGCCCACGTTCGCGCAGCAGAGCGAGCAGTTCGCGCAGTGCCGCCAGCGTGGCGCTGCGGTCGCGCGAGCCGCCGAAGCCGGCCCCGTCGTGCAGAGTCAGGATCGCGCCGGGAACGAGGTGGGGGCGCAAGCGCTCGACGATCGTGTGGGCCGGGCGACCGAGTGTGTCGAGTCCCCGTTCGGTCCACGTGTAGCAGGTCGGTCGTTCGGGCAGCAACGCCAGGGCGCGCGCGAGCGTCGGCACGCGCAGGCCGACCGGTGGCCGGAACGCGCGCGGCCGTTCGCCCGTGATCGCCGCGATGCTGGCGATGCCGCGTTCGATCTCGGCCGCCATCGCCTGCGCCGGCAGGAAGTGGAAGCCGTGGCCGTGGCCGTGCGAGTGCGAGCCGAGCTGATGGCCGCCCTGCTGGATCCGCCGCACGAGCTCGGGATGGGCGTCGGCGCGGCAGCCGACCACGAAGAACGTCGCCTGCATGCCGTGCTCGGCCAGCAGGTCCAGCACCTGCGGCGTGACCTCCGGATCCGGACCGTCGTCGAAGGTCAGGGCCACGTGCGCAGCACCCTCCGGCAGCCGGAACACCGTCGGCACGATCTGCTGGCTGCGCGGCGACACGATCTGCACGCCGAGCCACACCGCACCGGCGAAGGCGACCGCGGCGGTCGCCCATACGGCGGACCCGACCGGCAGCAGCCAGAAGGCCGCGAGCGCCGCGGCCGAGACGGTGCAGGCGACCTTGAGGCGGGCGGACACCCGAGCATTCATCGAGGGCCGGCCCGAGCCGGTCAAGCTCCATGGTGATGCCTTGTGCCGCCCCCGGGCCCGAGCGACGCGGCTACGGGCTTCCCCGCAGCGGGCACGGCGCTATTGTGCTTCGCCCCATGAGCCAGCCAGAAGCCACTCTGGAAGACCAGCTCAAGAAGCTGATCGTCGACACGCTCGCCCTCGAGGACGTCGCCCCTGAGAGCATCGAGACCGATGCGCCGCTGTTCGGGGAGGGGCTCGGCCTCGACTCGATCGACGCGCTTGAGATCGCGCTCGCCATCCACGCGAAGTTCGGCGTCAAGACCGAGGCGAACGACCCGAACAACCGCCAGAACTACCACTCGATCAAGTCGCTGGCCGAGTTCGTGCGCAACGGTCGCGCGGCCGCCGCCGGCTCCCAGGCGCCAGCACAGGCCTGAACGATGCCGGCCGACGCCAGCGTCGCCGGTCGCTCCCGTGCTCGCCTGCTGCCGGTGGTGGCTGGGCTGAGCTTCGCTGCCTACCCGGCCTTCGTGTGGCTCGGCCTCACCGCGGGCAGCCCACGCCAGGTGGCACTCGTGCTGCTGTGCCTGCTGGTGCCGGTGTCGCTGTGGCTGCTGCGCAGCGCCGGCGGCGGCAAGGCGGCCCTCGTGCTCGTGCTGGCGCCGCTGCTGACCGTCGCCGCGATCGCCGGCTCGGCCCTGTTCGACGAAGCGGCGTGGCTGTTCGCCGAGCCGGTCGTCATCAGCCTGGTGATGCTGCTGGTGTTCGGGGTCACGCTGCGCCGCGGGGCGGTGCCGATGATCGAGCGCTTCGCGCGGCTCCAGGAACCCGACCTGTCGATCGACAAGCAGCGCTGGTGCCGGCTGTGGACCTGGATCTGGTGCAGCTTCTTCGTCGTCAACGCGGCGGTGGCGGGGGTGCTGGCGGCCGTGGCCCCGATGGCCTGGTGGGTCTTCTACACGACGACGCTCTCGTACGGGCTGATGGGGCTGTTGTTCGGCGGCGAGTGGCTGCTGCGCAGGCGGCGCTTCGCGCATGGCTGAGCTGCCTTCGGTCGGCGATCGCGCCGGGTGGCAGCACACGCTGTCGTCGGTCGAAGCGAAGGCCGCCGCACTGGCCGGCGAGCTGCCGCCGGCGCGACCGGGCTCGCTGGTGGCGTTCGCGTTCGAACACGACCACGCCGACTTCCTGGTCGCCCTCTGGGCGGTCTGGCAACGTGGCCACGACGTGGCGCTGCCGCACGATGCGCGGCGCCACGCGGTCGGTCCGACGCTGCTGTTGCCCGAAGTGGTGGCGTTCGTGCACGACACCGGGGCCGGGACCGGTCTCTGCGTGCCGCACCGGCCGTGGCCCGAGGCCGAGTGCTTCGGTTCCTCGGCACCGGTCGGCAGCCTCGTCGCGTGCGCGCCGGACCAGAGCGGTCGGCTGCAGCGCACGCCGCTTGCACGGGCCGAGCTGCAGTTCCAGCTCTCGATGTTCCGTTCGCGTGGCTTCGTCGCAGCCGGCGATCGGCTGCTGACGACGTACGCGCCGGGCCATCTGCCGGCCCTCGTGCCCGGCCTGCTCGGGCCGCTGCAGAGCGGGGCGTCGATCGTGTCGGCGGTGGCCCTCGGCATGCCGCAGCTGCTCGAACGACTCGGGGCCCACCGGGCGACCCATCTGCTCACCTCGCCGGACCGCCTGCGCGACCTCGCGCAACAGCCGGGCGGAGCGTTGGCCTCGCTGCGGCGTGTGTTCACGCTCGGCCAGGTCGATGCGATGACCGCGGCGCAACTGCGCGCGCGGCACGGCCTCGAGGTGGTGGAGCTCGGTGCCGGGAACGCCACCGAGCCGCCGTTCGCGGCGGCGCTGTTCGCCCGCCCCGACGTCGACGACGTGGCGTTCGTGCAGGTGGTGCCACCGGCGGAACCATCTCCACGCTGGTTCGTCGTGGTCGCCGGCCGGTCGTTGCCGCGGGCCGAGCTCGCAGCACTCGCTGCTGCCGCGTGTCCCGGCGAAGCGGCGCCGGTGCTGACGACCGTCGAACGCCTGCCGCGCGACGTCAACGGAGAGCTGCCGGCGAATGCGGTGCTGCATGCCTCTGGTCGCACCGCGGACGGTCGCGTGCCGAATCGCGCCATCGCCTGGAGCGAGCCCGTGGTCGTCGGCGACAGCTGGCGCGCCACGGCGAGCCTGCCGGGCGACTTCGCCGGCTTCGAAGGGCACTTCTTCGGCCACCCGGTGCTCAGTGGCGCCGTGCAGTTGCACGACGTCGTGCTGCCGGCCCTGTGCGCGGCGGTGGGCGCCGAGGTACAGGTCACCGAGTTCGGCGAGCTGAAGTTCCTCGCCAGGATCCAACCCGGCGAGACGCTCGACGTGCACGTGCAGCTCGCCGCCGATCGTGCTGCGGCGTCGTTCGCGTTGCAGCGCGGGGACGTGCGCTGCACCACCGGCAAGGCCGCGTGGAGGCGTGCGTGAGCGCGTTCCGGCCCTGCGCGCTGGTGCCGACCTTCGACAACCCGGCGACGGTGCGCGGCGTCGTGGAACGGCTGCGCGAACACCTTCCCGACATCCTGGTCGTCGACGACGGCAGCGGGGCGGCCGGTCGGGAGGCGTGTGCAGCGCTGCAGCGGGACGGGCTCGCCACCGTGCACCACATGCCGCACAACCGCGGCAAGGGGGCCGCGATGAAGGTCGGGTTCGCGCTGCTGCAGCAGCGTGGCTTCACGCACGCGATGCAGGTCGACGCCGACGGCCAGCACGACCTCGCGGCGGTCCCGGAGTTCCTGCGGGCGGCGGCCGCTTCGCCGGAAGCGCTGGTGCTCGGCCATCCGGTCTACGACGACACGGTGCCGCTGGTGCGCTTGAAGCTGCGCAAGCTGTCGCAGTTCTGGGTCGACGTCGAGACCGGCAAGAAGGGCCTGATCCTCGACGCGCTGATCGGCTTCCGGGTCTACCCCCTCGCCAGCACGATCCGCATCGGCGCGCGCGGCGACCGCATGGAGTACGAGGTCGAGATCGCGGTGCGCATGGCGCGTGCTGGGGTGCCGATCGTCAACCTGCCGGTCGGGGTGCGCTATCTCGCCAAGGCCGAAGGCGGCGTGTCGCACTTCCGGCCGCTGCGCGACAACCTGCGGCTGTCGTGGATGCACTGCCGCATCTGCACGGCGATGTCGATGCGGGCGGTGTTCGGCTGGCTGTTGCCGAGGCGCTCGTGAACGACCCGACGAAGCCATCCGGCAGCGCCCCTGCCGCAGCGAACGGTTCGCGTCGACCGGGCCGCGATGCCGCGTGGTTGTCGATGGGCGAGCGCGGCACCGTGCTCGGCATCCGCGCCGCGTTCCGCCTCGCCACTCTGTGCGGGCGCACGGCCGTGAAGCCGCTGGTGGCGACGATCGCGCTCTGGTACGCGCTGTTCGATCGCAAGGTCGCGCGGGCTTCGCGCGCCTGGTTGCTGCGCGTGAACGGCCGGCCGGCCCGCTTCCGCGACGTCTACCGGCACGTGCGCACCTTCGCGCAGGTGACGCTCGACAAGGTGTTCCTGCTGACCGACCACACGAAGGCGCTGCGCTTCACGCGCACCGGCAACGATCTGCTGGCTGCCCAGCACGCGAGCGGCAAGGGCGCCATCCTGCTCGGCGCGCACCTCGGCAGCTACGAGGCGATGCGGGCCGGCGGCGACGACGACCGGATCGACATCGAGATCCTCGGCTACTTCGCCAACGCGCGGATGATCAACCAGCTGCTCGCCGAACTGAGTCCCGGTGCGGCGGCGCGCGTGATCCACCTCGGCGAGGATCCGGTCGGCGTGATGGCGCGCGTCGCCGACGGGCTCGCGTCCGGCAAGTTCATCGCCACGATGGGCGACCGCACCGGGCTCAACGATCGCATCGTGCGCGCGCCGTTCTTCGGCGACGAAGCGGCCTTCCCGGCCGGACCGTTCCTGATGGCGGCGGTGCTGCGCTGTCCGGTCTACCTGGTGTTCGGCCTCTACCAGGCGCCGAACCGGTACGACCTGCACTGCGAACGGTTCGCCGAGCGGATCGAGCTGCCGCGCAAGAACCGCGACGAAGCGCTGCGCAGCTGGGTGCGCCGCTACGCCGAACGGGTCGAGCACCACGCCCGGCAGGCGCCCGAGAACTGGTTCAACTTCTACGACTTCTGGGCACCGTCGCCCGCTGCTGCGACACCCGGCAAGCCGTCCGAGCCCACCCCCACCCCATGAGCCGCCCGAAGCGCCCCGAGCACGCCGTCACCACCGACCACCCGATCGGCCTGCACCACTGCGACCTGCTCGGGGTCGCCTGGCACGGCCGCTACTTCGAGTGGCTCGAGCTGGCGCGCACGGCGCTGTTCCAGAGTCGCGACCTCGACGTGCCGCAGATCCGGGCCCTCGGGCACCGGATGTACGTCGTCGAGACGAACTGCCGCTACATGGCGCCGCTTTCGTACGGCGAGACGGCCCGCATCACCGCGTGGTTCACGCAGGTGGCGCCGTTGATCCGCGTCGCCTACGACATCTACAATCCCGCCACCGATCGCTGGAGCGCGCGTGCCCTGACCGTGCTCGCGACGACGGCGCTCGACGGAACCCTGCTCCCGACGACGCCCGATGCCCTGCTCGCTCGCCTGCCTGCTCGTTAGCCTGCTCACCGCCACGGCGTGGGTGCAGGATCCCCAGCGCAGCGGCGGGACTCCGTCCCCGGTGCCGCCGCCGCAGCAGCAAGAGCCGGCCAAGGAGAAGGGCGCGGCACCACCGGCCGACGGCAAGGCCCAGCAACCGGTGCCGCCGCAGCAGCGCCCGCGCCCGGCGGACGCGAAGGCCTTGCTGGCGGCGTTCGCGCGCATGCCCGGGCTCGAAGCGACCTACACCGAGGAGAAGCGTCTCGCGCTGCTGGCACTGCCACTGCAGAGCCGGGGCCGCATCCTGTTCCTGCCGCCGGGCCACCTGTTCCGCCAGGTCGAGGCCCCGGAGCCGGCGACGCTGCGCATCACGCCGGACGAACTGGTGGTCGAGGACCGCGACCGCAAGGAGGCGATCGACCTGCGGCGCAGCGACACGTTGCGCGTGTTCGTGACCTCGTTGGTGCAGGTGTTCGCCGGGGACGAGGCCGCGCTGCAGAAGGCGTTCACCGTCACCTACACCCCCGACCCGAAGGCCGAACGGCCATGGACACTCGAGCTGCTGCCGAAGGGCGAGCAGCTGCAGCGCATGATGCGCAGCCTGACGCTGCGCGGCGAAGGCGAGGCCGTGACCGTCATCGAGGTCGTCGACCCGAACGGGGATCGCACCACGACGCGCATCGTCACCGCCGAGGTCGCCCGTCGCTTCGACGCCGACGAGAAGAAGCGCTGGTTCGGGATCGAGCCCCGATGAGCCACCGCGAGTGGCCGCGACTCTGGCTCGGGGCGTTGGCGCTGCTCTGCTGTGGCCTCTACGTGCTGTCGGCGTGGCGCGTGCGGGCCGACATCACGCACTTCCTGCCGGGCGGCGAACGCGACGGCGACGTGTTGCTGGCCCGGCAGATCGCGGTCGGCGAGCTGAGCCGCACCATGGTGCTGCTGGTCGACACCGGCGACGGCGCGCGTTCGGCCACCGTGAGCCGGGCGTTCGAACTGGCCCTGCGCGGCGATCCCGAGGTGGCGCCGATGCTCGCGACGCTCGAGGGAGGGCCGGCGGAAGGCTTCGACGAGGCGATGTACCGGCTCTACCAGCCGCGCCGCTTCGGCTTCGTGGCGGCTTCGCCGGCGGCCGTGCCGGGCCGCCTCACCGACGCGGCACTCGCCGCCGCGGTGCAGGCGCTGAAGCGGCGCCTGAGCACGCCGATGGCCAGCATGCTGAGCCGGGTGGCGCCCGAGGATCCGCTGTTGGTCGTGCCCGACCTGTTCGAACGCATCGCGGGTCGCGGCGAGGGCATCGCGCTCGTCGACGGTCGCTACGTGACGGCCGACGGCCACTCGGCGGTGCTGTTCCTCGGCACCACGAAGAGCTCGTCGGACGTGACGGCGCAGCGGCCGTTCCTCGAGGCGCTGCGGCGCGTGTTCGCCGCGGTCTCCGTCCAGCACGGTGGGCAACTGGTGCTGCGCACGACCGGCGCCAACCGGCACGCGGTCGCCGCCGAGCAGTCGGTGATCCTCGACGTCGAACGAGTCTCGATCGGTTCCACGGTCGGGCTGCTGTTGGTGTTCGTCGCCCTGTTCGCGTCGCTGCGCCTGCCGCTGTCGTGGTTGCCGGTGCTCAGTGCCGGATTCCTGTTCGGGGCCGCAGCCTGCCTGCTCGCGTTCGGCGAGATCCACGGCATGACGCTGGCGTTCGGGGCGTCGCTGATCGGCGTCAGCATCGACTACGCGGTGCACTTCTACTGCCACCAGTCGCTCGCGCCGGAGACAGCTGGTCCGCGCGCCACGCTGCGTCGCCTCTGGCCAGGGCTCGTGCTCGGCTGTGCCACCACCGTGGTCGGCTTCGTGGTGCTGCTGGTGGCGACGTTCCCGGGGTTGCGCGAGATGGCGCTGTTCTCGGCGGTCGGCCTGCTCGCGTCGTTGGCGGCGTCCTGGGCGTTCCTGCCTGGATTGGTCGGTCCGATCCGCGGCACCCGCAGCTCGGCGTGGGTGGTGCGGCACCTCGCGACGTGGACCAGCCTGCGCGGCCGGCAGCGCTGGTGGTACCGCCTGCCGCTGCTGGCCACCGCGGTGGTGATCGCGTTCGGCCTGCCGGCGGCGCGCTGGAACGATCGCATCGCCAACCTGAACCGCACCGAGCCCGAGCTGACCACCGAGGACGCACACGTGATGCAGCGGGTCGCGAAGTTCGAACAACGGCGGCTCGCGGTCGGCGTGGGGGCCGACGAAGAGCAGGCGCTGGTCGCCAACGAACGCATCGCCGCGGCCCTGGCCGAGGCGGTCGCGGCCGGCGAACTCGCCGGCTATCGCAGTGCAGCGGCGCTGCTGCCGAGTGCGACGAGCCAGCGCGCTGTCGACCGAGCGCTGCGGAGCGATGCGACCCTGTGGCCGCGCCTCGAACGGCAGCTCGAGGCGCAGGGCTTCGTCGCCGCGTCGTTCACGCCGTTCCGCGACGCGCTGCAGGCACCACTGGCGGCCCCGCTCGTGGCCGCCGACCTGCTGGCGAGCCCGCTGGCGAGCCTCGTGCGGCCGTTCCTGCTGCACCTCGAGGACGGTCGGGTCGCCGCGGTCTCCTACCTGCACGGCATCGCCGCCGCCGACGCCCTGGCGGCCCGCCTCGCCGCGGTGCCCGGCGCGCGGCTGCTCGACGTCGAAGGAGCGCTGACCTCTGCGTTCGGTGCCTACCGCGAACGCATGGCCACGCTGCTCGGCGTCGGCGTGCTGCTGGTCGTGCTGCTGGTGGTGCTGCGCTATCGCCGCCTGCGCCTGATCGCGCTGGCGGTCGTGCCGGCCCTGCTCGGTGCGTTCGGCACGATCGCGATCCTAGGCCTGTGCGGCATCGACCTGACCATGCTGTCGCTGGTAGCACTGCTGATGGTGGTCAGCATGGGGGTCGACTACGGCATCTTCCTCGCCGAGGACGAACAGCACCCGGGCGCACGTGGCGCCACGCAGCTCGGCGTCGTCGTCGACGGGATCACGACGATCCTGGGGTTCGGGCTGCTGGCGATCTCGTCGCATCCGGCCCTGTTCGGCATCGGCGTCACCGCCGGCATCGGCGTGACCCTGTGCCTGCTGCTCGCCTTGTGCTTCGGTTCCCTGGTCGCCACCGCGGAGGCCCGTTCGTGAACGTGTCGCATCGTCCGTTCGTTCGCTGCCTGCTGGCCCTCTGCGCCGTCGCCGCGGCCGCGTGCCACACCACGCCGCGGCGGGTGCTGACCGACGCCGACTATCCGGGCGAGCTGCGTCCGCCCGAAGCCCTCGGCAAGGACCTGCTCTGGCAACAGCGCGTCACCGCGACCTGGGGCGAGAGCGAAGAACGCGGCTTCGACGCCGCGGTGCAGAAGCAGGGCTCGAAGCTGACCGTGATCGGCCTGTCGCCGCTCGGCCAGGCCGGCTTCGTGCTGGTCCAGGACCCGAGTGGGGTCACGTCCCAGAACCACACCGACATGCACCTGCCGTTCCCGGCGCGCTTCGTGCTGCTCGACGTGCAGCGCACGTTCTTCCCGTGGTTGCCGGCCATGGAGGCACCCGCCGACGGCGAGCGCTCCGGCATCGTCGCCGGCGAACAGGTGGTCGAGATCCACGCGAAGGGCCGGCTCGTCGAACGGCGCTTCACGCGGCTCTCCGGCCAGCCGGCCGGCAGCATCGTGATCCGCTACGAATGGGGCGACGAGGCCGCGGGCCGCATCGCGCCGCGCCGCGCCGTGCTCGACAACGGCTGGTTCGGCTACCGGATGACCGTCGACACGCACAGCGAGGCGGTGCTGCCGCCCGAGGGTTCGTGAACGAGCCGTCGGTACTGCTGCGACCAGCCCACGTGCTCGGCCGCGGCGCCGTGTGTGCGCTCGGCCTCGGCGTGCCGGCCCTGCTCGAGGGCGTGTTCGCGGGGCGCGGCGGGCTCGTCGAACGGACGCGCACGAAGACCTGGGACACACCGACTGCGGTGGCCGGTGAGTTCCTGCCCGAAGTGCTGCAGGCGCTCGGCGGCGACGGAGACCTCCCGTTCCGCGCGGCACTCGCCGCCGCCCACGAAGCGCTCGCCGAGGCGAACGTGCGCGCCGATCGGCGGCTCGGCTTCGTGCTCGCGTCGACGAAGGGCGACCTGCGTGGTGTCGTCGCCGGCGATCCGGGCTCTGGACTCGGCATGCCGGCACGGCTGGCGCAGCGCCTCGTCGCAGCCCTCGGCGGTGGCCCGCTGCTCGGCGCGATCTCGTGTGCCTGCGCGTCCGGCCTCGTGGCGCTCGCGACCGCGGCGCGGCACCTGCACGTCGGCACCTGCGAGCACGTGCTGGTGCTCGGCGTCGACGTGCTGCACCCGTTCGTGATGGCGGGCTTCGGCAGCCTGCACGCGCTTGATCCGCAGCGTTGCCGGCCGTTCGACGCAGCGCGCCGCGGGGTGTCGCTGGGCGAGAGTGCCGCAGCGCTCGTGCTCGGCCGCGGGCCCGGCGCGCTCGGCGGCACGCTGGTCGGCCACGGCGGCGCCAACGACGCGTGCCACGTCACCGGTCCCGATCGCCAGGGGGCCGGGCTGCGTCTCGCGGCAGAACGCGCGATCGCCGCTGCCGGCCTCGAGCCTCCTGCGATCGACGTCGTGCACCTGCACGGCACCGCGACCGCGGCGAACGACAGCACCGAGGCGATCGGGCTCGGCGTGCTGTTCGCCGGCCGCACGCCCCCGGCGTTCGGCACGAAGGCGCAGACCGGCCACACGCTCGGCGCGTCGGGCGTGCTCGAGACGATCGTCACGCACGCGGTGCTGCAGCGGGGCCTGGTGCCCGCGAACGTCGGCCTCGACCGTCCCGACGTCGATCCGGCGCTCGACCTCGTGCGCACGCCGCGCCGCCTCGCGCGCGCGCAGAACGCACTGAAGGTCGCGAGCGGCTTCGGTGGCGTGCAGGCGGCCACGGTGGTGCGCGCATGAACGCGCCGTCGACTCCGCGCGTGCTCGCCATCGGCGTCGTCGACGCACAGCGCATCGCCGGCTCGGCCGGCGTGAACATGCCGTGGACGCGCCTCGGGGTGGCGCCGCCCGGCGACGGGCGCACGTTCCGCGCCGTGTTCGGCCGCAGCGACGAGACGTTCCGCCGGCTCGACGTTGCGTCACGCATGCTGGTGCTGGCCGGGGCCGCCGCCGGCCTGCCGGACATGCTGCCGAGCGGGGCCGCCGCCGCGACCGGGATCGTCGTCGAGACGTCGCTGGGCTGCCTCGACGCCGACCTGCGGTTCGCGCGCAGCATGGCCGCCGGCATGTGCGACGGGCCGGTGTTCGCCTACACGCTGCCGAGCACCGGGCTCGGCGAACTGGCGCTGCGCCACGGCCTGCGTGGTCCGACGGTGTGCCTGTCGACGGTCCCGGAACAGCGAGGTGCGGC
>JAEUHU010000068.1 GCA_016793305.1 Planctomycetota bacterium | reverse complement strand
CGGGATGCCGGCCACCGTGCAGTCGCTGCTGCTGCGGCCGATCGTCGTGTTCGGCTTCGAGCCGGGCCAGCGGCAGTTCGACGAGGACCTGGTCGCGTCGATCAGCGGCGAGGACGTGCCGTCCGGGCGCTTCGGCCATGGTCGCAGGGCGGCGGAAGGCGACCGCAACGCGCTGCTGCGTTGGCCGGCACCGCCGCACGTGCTCGATCTGCGCGACGGGTTCGTCTGCCGGATCGACCTCCGGCTCGAGACCGCGTCCCGCGCGTCGGTGCTGCGGTTGCCGCCGGCCGTCGACCTGCTGCTCGACGAAGAGGGCCGGCCGACCGCGCGCTTCCGGCTGCTCGGCGACGGCGGCACGGCGCTGGCCCAGGTGGCCTCGCCGACCGCGTTGCCGCTGCATCGCTGGTGCACGCTCGACGTGTGCTGCAACGGCAGCACGGTGTGGCTGCAGCTCGACGGCCGCGAACTGGCGACCGCCAGTGCGGTCGGCACGCCGCAGCAGGAAGGGGATGGCGTGTTCGAGGTGTCGCCTGCCGACGCGCCGTTCCCGGGCGTCGTCGACGAGGTGCGCTGGTTCGTCTACGAACGCGCCCCGGTCCAGCTGCTGCCGAGCGAACTGCAGCCGGCGGAGACCTTCCGTTTCACCTACGACCTGCACGGCGATGCGACCGCCGAGCCGGTGGTCCGCTACGTCGACGAGGTCAACGATGACTCGCATCGCTAGAGCCTTGCGTCCCACCCGTCGGTCGCGCACCGAGCGCGGCGTCGCCCTGCTGGCGGTGCTGCTGGCGTTGACGTTGCTGATGCTGCTGGCGCTGCCGTTCGCGGTGTCGATGGGGGCCGGCGCCACGTCGGCGCAGCACGACGTCGAGGTCGCCGCAGTGCATCAGGGTTCGGCCAGCGTGCGCGACCTGCTGCTCGCCGACGCGGCGCTGTCGCATCCGTCGCTCGACCTGACGCCGACCCACGACGGGCTCGACGAGTTCCCGGGCGGCGTGCAGCTGCCCGAGGGCTTGGCAGCGCTGCTCGAAGACGGGCGCGTGCGGCTCGGTGGCGAGGTGATCGACCTGCAGCGCTACTTCGGGCTCGACGGCGCGTCGCCGCTGGTGTTCGCCAACGTGCTCGGCTCGACCACGCGCACGACCACCGACTTCGAGCCCGAGGCGTCGACGCTGCTGGTCGAGGACGGCACCGGCCTGCCGGAGGCCGGCCAGGTCTGGATCGCCGGCGAACGGATCCGCTACGCCGAGCGCCGCGGCAACGAACTTACCGGCCTCGAGCGCCTGACCGTGCGCGAGCGCGGCCAGGAGAAGCCGTCCGACACGGTGCTCGCGGGGGCCCTGGTGCTCGACCACCGCTGCGTGCTCGCCGCCGCCTGGCCGTTCCTCGGCCAGGGCGAAGCGTGCACGCTGCGCAAGCCGTGGCGGTCGGTCGGCGACCTGACGTCGATCGGGGCCGCGGGGCAAGGCTCGTTCACGGCGGCCGAACTCGAACGGCTCGCGCGTGTGTTCGCCGCGGAGACGCGGGCGATCGCGGCGGCGACCTGGGGCCGTCCGGAGCGCGTGTTCAACCAGCTCGAGGCCGGGCGCTCGCAGACCCTGCAGGTGCGCTCGGCGCTGCACCTCGGGCCGGGCAGCACCGTGCGGCTGCACGACACCCGCAGCGGCGCCACCGAGTACTCGCTGGTGATGGCGTCGCGCACGCAGCGCGGCAACCCGCAGTTGCTGCTGCCGGCGGTGTTCGAGCTCGACCTGCTGCAGCCGGTCAAGCAGTCGTTCGCGGCCGACGACACGCTGGTCGAGCCGCTGATCCCGGCCCCCGTCAACGTCAACACCGCGTCGCTCGAGGTGCTGGTGGCGCTGCTCGCCGAGGTGCGCCAGGGCGAGCAGGTGCGGGTCGTCGATCCGCAGGGCAACCAACGCAAGACCCGGCCGTTCTCACGCAGCCAGGCCCGCGAACTCGCCGAGCGCTGGCTCGCGCTGCGCACGGCGGGCGAAGGCGACGGCGGTGACAGCGGGCTCGGCGGCCCGTTCCGCAGCTGGCAAGACCTCGTCCAGCGTGGCATCGAGCCAGCGCTCGCGGCCGCCGGCAGCGACCAGGAACGCTTCCTGTGGCTGTCGGTGTATCGCAACCTGCGCACCGGCCGCGACAGCCAGCTCGAGATGGGCACGGCCCCGCTGTGCTTCCAGTCGGGCCCGTGGGTGGCCTACCGCGCGGCGGCGAGCCGTTCGCGCAGCGTCGTCGCCGGTGAGGTCGCGGCGCGCCACGAACGTTCCGGCATCGCCGCGGCGTTGCCGAGTGCGTCGATGCGCCAGGAGTGGGCGACGCAGGAGCAGTTCGAGGAGTCGTTCGTGCTCGACCGGCGCTCGCCGTTCTGGGTCACGACGCCGGTCAACCTCGGCCACCCGCGCGAGGACGGCGAACCCGCTCCGCGCGTCGTGCCGCACCTCGTGCCGATCGCCTACCCGCAGCTCGGCCTCGGCGCGGCCCGCTTCGCCGCGACCGACCGCACCGATGCCGGCGCACAGCCGGCGAACGCGTCGACGCCGTCGACCGCATGGCCGCAAGGTCCGGCCGGGCCGGTGATCCGCACCAGCCAGGACTTCGACACCGCGCCGAACCTGCGCGGCTTCGACCTGAGCAAGGCGAATGGCTACGCGATGCAGAACACCGGGCCGAGCACCGGCTCCGGGGCCGGCCCAGGTGGTGGCCAGCCGGGAGGTGGGCAAGCGGGCGGTGGCCAGGCGGCGGGCAACGGCCGGCACGACCAGGTGCGCTTCCCGTTCTCCGGG
>JAEUHU010000002.1 GCA_016793305.1 Planctomycetota bacterium | reverse complement strand
CCACGACGAGGCGAAGAAGCAGCGCTGCCGCCGCGACTTCCACGTCGGCAACTTCTACATCAACCGCAAGTGCACCGGGGCGCTGGTCGGCGCGCACCCGTTCGGCGGCTTCAACATGTCGGGCACCGACAGCAAGGCCGGCGGCCCGGACTACCTGCTGCAGTTCCTGCAGGCGAAGACGATCAGCGAGAAGCTCGGCTGATCGACGGCGGCCGCGGCGCGAGCAGCGGCCGGTACGGTCGTGCGGTGCTCGACACCGCTCCGGTTCGTTGCCGTCGGGAGAACGGTCGATGCGCACAAGGCGAGCATTGGCGTGGGTCCTCGCAGTCGCCGCTGCCGCGCCGTCGGTGGCCGCGCAGCAGGAGCCGCAGGCGCACCGTGTCCGGCGCCAGCTGGTCGGCACCGTGGTCGACGGCGAAGGCCGCACGCTCCCTGGCGCGTTGGTGACGGTGGTGCACGTGTCGGATGGCGAGGCCTCGCTGCCGGCTCGCCACCACGCCACGGCCACCACCGATTCCCGCGGTCGCTTCCGCGTCGAGGTGCTGGCCGGCGTCGACCACCGCGTGTTCGCGATCGGGCCACCCGACGAGCGCGGGACGTGCTTCGTCAGCGAGGTGCGCGAGACGACCGGCAACACGCTGCTGACGCTGTCCGCGACCGAGCGCATGCCGGTGCGCACGTTCCGGCTCGAGCACGCCGAACGCTGGCGCGAGTTCGCGCCTCTGCGTCTGCGCGTGCTGCCCGCGGGTGCGGAGCTGGCAGGCTTCGAGCAGGCGCTCGGCGACGACGGCCGCGTGGTGCTGCCACCGCTGCCGAGCGGCTACTCGACGTTCGAGGTGCTGACCGGCACCGGCGTGCTCGCGACCATGACCCTCCGATCGGACGGCGACGTGGTGATGCCCACGACGCCGGTGTGGGACGTGCCGATCGAACTGGTCGACGAGGCGGGGCAACCCGTGGTCGGTGCCGTGGTGCAACAACGCTTGGCGTCCTGGGGGTGGACGGCCCCTGGGCGGCTCCAGCAGCAGTCGATGCGGCAGACGCACCGGAGCCTCGGCACGAGCGACGCGAGTGGCCGGCTGGTCGCGCGCGTCCCGCGCGCCGACGATCCGTTCGGCGACCACCCGGGCGACGGCTTGCTGCTGGGTGCGACAGCCGTGGAACGCCGGGCCACGGCGGCCGGCGCTTGCGGTCACCTCTTCGAGGGCACCGCGGTCCGCCCGGCCGGAGACACGTCGCGCGGCCTTCGCCTCGTGATGCCCCGGGCCACTCCGCGCCAGGTCCGCCTGCACTGGGGTGGACGCCCGCAGTCCGGGCTCCGGCTCCTGGCGACCGGAACGGTGACGATCCGGTCGGGCGCCTCCAGCCACACGCTGCCCTGGATCGACTCGGCCACGACCGACGAACACGGCCTCGCCACCTTCGCGAGCCTGCCCGACGACGTCGCGAACGCGCGGCTTGCGCTGGCGGATCTGCCAGGCGTGCTCGACGGCCTCTTCCCGGCCCAGCTGCCGGCACCTCGCGTGCTGTTGCCAACCTTGGAGACGCGAGACCGCGCCATCCTCGACGTCGACCTCAAGACGTTCCGCCGGCTGCACGTCCGGGTGCTCGACCCGCATCACGCCCCGGCCCAGACCGCGCGCGTCGTCCTCGCGCAATCCGACCAGACCGCGACGACGTCCCCGGTCGAGTTCCCCGTGGACCAGAACGGACAGTGGACCGCCGTGGTGCCAACCGGTCCGTGGTGTGCGCTCGCGATGGACGGCGACGGCTGCACGTTCACGACGCTCGCCGTCGGCGGTCCGACGCCACAGGTCATGCAGCTCCTCCCGCTGCGGATCGTCGAAGGCAGGGTCGTCGATGCACGCGGCAACGGCGTCGGCAATGCCGTGTCCTCGCCCATCGAGTTCCGCTTCGACGGCCAGTTCGCAGCCGACCCGACGCTGCAGGCCTTGATCACCCGAATCCTGCAGCACGAACCGGTGACCACCAGAGCCGACGGCACCTTCCAGCTGCGGATGGCGAACCTGCCCGGCTGCGTCCCCTGGCTCCGCTTCCGGGTCGTCTGGGCCAGCAGCCCGAGCTTCGCCGCCGACGGCTCCGAGCCGATCGAACTGGTGATCCCGAACCGCTGACGGCACGCTGCTCCGCCAATGGACCGCCGCTCGTTCGCCCACGAACACCTGCGCCTCTTGCGCCTCGAGCGCGACGCCGAGATCGCCGAGGCCGAGCGTCTGCTGCACCAGCGCAGCGACGCCGAGCTGCAGGCGCGTGGCACGTCGCTGCTGCGGCTCGAGGTCGTCGACCTCGAACCGGGCTTCGGTGGCCGCCTGCACGCG
>JAEUHU010000050.1 GCA_016793305.1 Planctomycetota bacterium | reverse complement strand
GGCGCGCTCGGCTACAAGCTCGACTTCGTGATGAACGCGTTGGCGCCGGCCTATGGCATGAAGGAGATCGCCCGCCACCCGATCGTCGTCGACGACTACGAGGCGGCCGCCGCCCGGGCCAAGGCCGAGGGCAAGCTGGTGCTGGTGAACTTCACCGGCTTCACGTGCGCCAACTGCCGCATGGTCGAGCGCGGCATCATGCCGGACGACCAGATCGCCCCGCTGCTCGAGGCGCAGTTCGTCGAAGCGCGTCTGCACATGGACAACCCGGACGTGATCGCGCCGGAGAAGTGGGCGCGGCACCTGCAGCTGCGCAAGGACCTGGTCGGCGGCCGGATCACCACGCCGACCTACGTCAGCGTCGACCCGAACGTCGGCACGACGATCGTCGAGTATGTGCTGAGCGGCGACTGGCTGCCCGGCTACCGCAAGTTCCTCGAGAGCTCGCTGCAGAAGACTGGGCGGCCGCTGCCGCCGGTCGCGAAGTGAGCGACGCGCGGCCGCCGCGTCAGCGCGCCGCCGCGTCCTTCGCCAGCGCCGCGAACTCCTCGGCGTCCGCCGGCCCTTCGTGCTGGTGCACCAGCTTGCCGGCCCGGTCGTAGGTCAGCGTCTGCGGCAGGCCGCCGATCTCGACGCCGAGCACCTGGCGGATCTTGGTCATCTCGTCGTCGGTGCAGACCAGCAGCGGCACGTCGAAGCCGAGCTCCTTGGCCTTCGCGGTGGCCTTGGCGACCGCTTGCTCGACCGTCAGGTCGAGGCCGAGCTGCTCCATCGCGACGGTGAGAACCACGCCACCGCCGTCGCGGAACGTGCGCGTGCCGGCCAGCAGGTCGGGCAGTTCGGCGACGCACGGTGCGCACCAGGTCGCCCAGAAGTTGACCAGCACCGGCTTGCCGCGCTGCGCCGCGAGCCACTGCATCACGCCGGCGGTGTCGCGGGCTTCGACGGGGAAGGTGTTCGTCGCCGGGGCCGGCGGGGTCTTCGGCGACGTCACCACCGCCGGAGTGGCCTCGGGTGCAGGCGCTGCCGGCTCGCCCGAGCAGGCGGCCAGCAGCAGCAGACCCGGCAGCAGCCGCTCAGCTGCCACCGTTCGCCTTCGGCTTCTCGCCGCGGCCACCGCCGTCGCCGCGACCGCGACCACCGCGACCGCCAGCTGCACCGACGCGCTTGATCGAGCAGCCCTCTTCCTTGGTCGCGAACGGCTCGACCTTCTCGTTCTTCAGCAGCTTGCCGAGCACGTCACGCAGGTAGTTGTTCCGCTTCTCGGCGTTGCGGTTCTTCTGGTCGTCGTCGACCAGGCCCTTGTAGATCAGCTTGCCGTCCTGGCCGAACACGTAGACGTGCGGCGTGGTCTTCGCCTCGAAGAAGTCGGCGATCTTGTTGCCGTGGTCGGCGAGCACGCGGAACGGCAGGCCCTCGGCCTTCAGGTGCTCGCGGATCTTCGCGTAGGGCTTCTGCTCGCCGTCCTGCTTCGGCGCTTCCTCGCCGATCTCGGTGACGTTGCTGTCGATGTGCAGGAACACCACGCCCTGCGCCTCGAACTCCTTCTGGATCTCGGCGAGGCGGCTGTCCCACGCACGCTGGATCGGGCACTGGATCGAATAGAAGTTGACGACCGTGACCTTGCCCATGAACTCGTGGGCCATGACGGCCTTGCCGTCGATGTCGGTCAGCGTCGTCTTGCCGTCGACACGCGTGCCGAGCTGCAGCGTCTTCGGCGCCTCGGTCTTCGGCTCCTGCTGCTTCTGCTCGGTGGCGGGCTTCGGCGGTTCCTTCGCCGGCTCCTGCGCGAACAGCGGCAGGCACAGGCAGGACGACAAGAACAGGGTAGAGAGTGCGTTCATGATGGTGCTCCGGATCGGGGTGGGGATGCTGCGCCAGGGCGTGCGGCGCGGCAAATGGCCGGACTCGGCGTGACGCCCTTGGCACATACGCAGCAGGCCGTCGCGACGGCTCAGGCGGCTCGCCCGGGTGCCGAGGCCGGCGTCACAACCGTCCGCAGGATCTCGTTGTGCCGCAGCAGGCGAAGTTGCTGCGGGGCGCCGATCGTGCGCCGCGGCAGCCCGGCGAACAGGTCGCCGACGCCGCGGATCGGCCGCTGCTCGATCGACACCAGCAGGTCGCCCGGGAGCACACCACCACTCGCCGCCGGCGAACCAGGCGTCACCGCGGCCACCGCCAGCGCGCGCGGCGACGGCAGGCCGAGGCGGTGCGCGATGGTCGGCGCCAGTTCGACGCCCTGCACGGCGATGCCGAGCCAGCCGCGCACGACCTTGCCGAACTCGCGCAGCTCCTCGAGCACGACCTGGGCGGTCGCCGACGGCACTGCGAAGCACAGCCCCTGCGCCATCGGCAGGATCGCGGTCGCGATGCCGACCACGGTCCCGTTGCCGTCGAGCAGCGGTCCACCGGAGTTGCCCGGGTTCAGCGGCGCGTCGGTCTGGATCACGTCCTCGATCGACTGGCCCCCGGGCCCCGGCAGCGCACGACCGAGCCCGCTCAGGATGCCGGCCGTCACCGTGTGCGACAGGCCGTGTGGGCAGCCGATCGCGAGCGCGAAGTCGCCGACGCGCAGCGCGTTCGAATCGCCGAGCACGAGGGGTGCGGTGGCCGTGCCCGGCACGCGCAGCAGCGCCAGGTCGGTCGCCGGGTCGCTGCCGAGCAGTTCGGCCGGCAAGGTGCGTCCGTCGTGCAGCATCGCCTCGACGTTCGCGGCACCCTGCACGACGTGGTGGTTGGTGAGGGCGAGGCCGTCGTCCGACACCACGAAGCCCGAACCGGTGCCGCTGCGGCCGCGCCCGTGCGTGCGCAGGTGCAGCACCGCGGGGCGGACGCGCGCGACGATGGCGGCGATCTCGTCGGAGAACGAACCCAGCAAGCTCATGCGGGGCCGTCTGTAGGCCGTCGACCGGGTTGTGCAAGCGACCCACCCAGGTAGGCTGTCGCCAATGTTGAAGGGCTTGAAATGGCTTGCCGTCGGCGCCGTGATCGGGGGCGCGTTCCTCACCGTGCAAGGCTGGAACGCGAAGGCCCTGTGGGAACGCCTCGACGCCGCCGGCCAGACGACCGAGGGAATCCTCGAGTCCGGGGAAGTGTCGCGTGGTCGCCGCGGCAGCAAGACCTACCGATTCGAGGTGGACTACACGCCGGCTGGCGGCACGGCGATCCGGAAGACCTTCGTCGTGACCAAGGAGTACGCCCAGAGCGTGACGAAGGACGACCAGATCGTGTCGGATCGCTGTGTCGTGCGCTACGACCCGAGCGACCCGACAGTCGCGATCCTGGTCGGCGGTTCGAGCGACCAGCGCGGCATGTTCCCGGTCGGCATCGCCTTGCTGTCGGCAGGGTTGCTCAGCGGGCTGGTGATGCTGCTTCGACGGGCGTGGGCCGAGCCGCCCATCGACGCTTCGAACGGCGGCGCCGCAACCTGACTGCAGGAGGGGCGCAGTCCTCGTAGCGCACGCGAGCGATCAGTCCCACGCTCGCGATGGTGTCAGCTCCCGTTCACTGCGGGCCCGTCGGCACCAGCGGCGTCGCCGGCACGGCGGGCGCGCCCGCGGCCGAGCCCTTCTTCTTCGCTTCGTCGGCTTCCCGGTTCTTGTGCAGCATCTGCACCAGCGAGGCAACCTCGGCGTCGCTCAGGTTCTGCTTGGCCGCCTTCAGCATCGTGCCGAAGTGCTCGACTTCTTCGGGCTGGTAGGGGAACCCGACGTTGCCCTTCGGGCCGGTCGCGTGCGCCAGCAGCTTGCCCTCGCCGTCGAGGAACACGAACCACGGGATGCCGCTCGCCTTCTGGCCGGCCGCCTGCAGCTGCGCCTTGTAGACGTCTTCGCCGCCGGTCATGCGGTCGTTGTCGATCTTCACGTCGACGAAGTCCTTGGCGAGCAGGGCCGCGACCTCGGGACGCGCCATCCAGTCTTCGAGGCGGTGGCACCAGCCGCACCACGGCGCGCCGAAGTGCAGGAACACGCGCTTGCCCGACTGCTTCGCCTGCGCGATCCCGGCCGCGAGCACGTCGGCGGCCACCAGCGGCTTCGCGGCGTGTTCCTTCAGGAACGCGACCAGCTTCTTCGGGTCGTGTCCGTCCTTGCCGTCGACCTTGGTCTCGAACGGTTCGGTGTTCTGCTGCACGAGCGGCTTGCCGTCGGCGTCGAGCAGCGTCAGGAACGGGATCGCCTTGAACTCGGCGCCGAGCTCCTTCGCCAGGTCCATGTGCTTGTCGAACCGGCCGACGTCGACGTGCACGACCTGGTACTCGTAGAGCAGTTCGTGGCTGACGTCGCGGTCGGACTTCATGGTCGCCGCGAGCCACTTGCACCAGCCGCACCAGTTGGCGCCCCACTGGATCAGCACGCGCTGGTTCTCCTTCTTGGCCTTGGCGAGCGCTGCTGCGACCTGCTGGCGGGCGTCGGCCTTCTCGTCGTAGACCGGCGTCTCCTGCTTCTTGGCCGCGACCTTGGTGGCCGGCGCGGTCGGGGCCGGCGGCGTGGCGGGGGCGGGATCCTGCGCGAGCAGGGCCGGAGCGAACAGCGCGCTCCACGCGAACGAACGGGCGGATCGGATCATGGCATCACCTCGGGGGAATGGCGCGCGAGGATAGCGCGGGGCGCTGCCGCAGTCGGAGCAAGGTCGTCCCAGGTTTGCCGCGACCAGCCTGGCCTCGGGCAGGCTTGCACGAAGCCCGCGCCCGACCGGATGCCGCGGTGGTTTCGCTCTCGAGCGCGCGGCATCCTCCGGTCATGGAGCGTCGATTCTCACTTTCTGCCGCGCTGGTGGCGCTGGTCGTCGGGGCCGCATCGGCGAACGCCCAGCAGCCGGAGGCGATCGGCGAGCACGGGGCCCTCGTCGAGCTCGCCAAGGGCTGGAAGCGCACGCGGTTCGACGAGGACCTTCTCTGCGAGCAGTTGGTGGGCACGCGTGCGCGTGGGTTCTTCGGCACGATCCAGGTCTTCGTGTTGGTTCGCGAGCACCTCGGCCTGCTCGAGAACGAGCGCGACTACTGGCGTCTCTTCGAGGAGCTCGAGGACCTGCCGCGCGCCCCGGATTTGACGATCGTCGACGAGGGCACACGGCGCCGTGTCAGCAAGCAGGTGGACAAGGACTTCGACACCTTTCGCGCCACGTTCCGCAGCGAGCTGCTGGTGGTGGACGGCTACGCCATGCACGTGATGTGCTGGTGTGCGCGCTCGGAACGCGGCGGCCTCGCCAAGGCCGTGGACGAGCTCGTCGAGGGCATCGAGCTTCCGGCAGACGAGAGCGCCAAGCGTCAGGGTCTCCGGTTGGAGCCACAGCGGATCGAATGCGGCGACGTCGAGTTGGCGCTGCGCCTGCGACCATTCGTGATGCGGCCATACTCCCTCGAAGGCAGCCTTCGGTCCTGGCGCACGGCCGACGAGGGGCAAGGGCTCATGGTCATGGAGCTGGCAGGGCCGACCTCGCTGGAAGAGGCAGTGGACAACGAAACGGAGACCCAGCGGGGCCACGCGACGAGCTATCGGGAGGTACATCGCACCCCCAGGCAGATCGACGGTTTCGAGTGCATCGAGTGCGTTGGTGTCTCCGACGAGTTCTGCTACCGCGGGCTCGTCGTGCCGGCCGGGGATGGGCGCTGGCTGTTGTTGCGGCACTGGGCGAGGGGCGGCCCGACGGACGCTCGGCCCGATCGCGACGCGATCTTCGCGTCGATCCAGCTGCGGCCGCGACCGGTGCCGAACCTGCCGCCGCTGCCCCCGGCCGCGCCGATGCCGTTCCCGAGCAGCGATGCGACGCAGGAGCTCGTCGCGGGTGCCGTGCGGCGTCTCGTCGGTGCCGGGCATGCGCAGGCATGGCTGCCCGACCAGGACGGTGCCTGGTTTCGCGTCGGCTATGACGGGATCGATCGCTGTGTGGAAGGAAAGCCAGCGAAGCGGCTGATGACGTCGCGCAACGGGACGGGCTCGGTGGCCATCTGGAACGACCGGTTGATCGTGCCTCATGGCCTGGACGGGACCGTGCAGTCGGTCGCAGCCGACGGCACCACGGTCGCGCTGCCCTTCTCCGCCCTCGGCGTGGCCGCGTTGGGGGATGCCCTGCTGTGTGTGCGCCATGGCGAGCCTTCGGTCCTGTCGGCACCGGGTGATTCCGAGAGCGATCTCTGGGTGCGGCGTTCGGACGGCAGCGAGCGACGGTTCGCCTCCGTCCGAGGTCTGTGGGGTCAGGCTCCGGTGGCGAGTGGGACCGACCGCTTCGCGGTGGCAGTCACCGGTGAGCAGTCGGGTTTCGAGGTCGCCGAGTTCGACCTCACGTCCGGCGAGCGAGTCGCGACGACCCGGTGGTCGAGCCCTCCGTGGATCGGCACGGCGACCGTCGGTTGGCTCGTGAACGGGGCGCCGTGGGGACGTGCTGCCGGCCTATGGCACCTGCAACCCGGTGGCGCGTTGCGCCTGTTGGTCCCAGGCCCGTACGTCCGGGGCGTCCATCTGGCTGCGGATGGGCTCTGGATCAGCACCTACGAAGCGACCGGCAGTGGCCTGGTGTTCGCGCCACTCGAGCTCGTCGACCGTGTGCGGGCGCGCTTTCCGGTTCCGGACGTGCGCCAGTTGGAAGCGGTCGGCGAGGCGTTCGTGCGCGAGCTCGGCGTGGCGCCGCGCACGCAGGCGGAGGTCGAAGCGGCGCTCTCACGTCTGCAGCAGTTGGCGCAGCGCGAACTCGGCCACGCCTTGCCGATCGCCGCCACCGAACTCGACGTGCTCTTGGCGAGTGTGCAGCCGACGACGGCGAACGGCCGCATCGTCTACGTCCTGTTGCTGGCCGGCAGTGCCATGGCCAACGGAGCCGAATGGGTGGCGAGCCGGAACTCGTCGTGGCTCGACTGGGTGGTTGCCGCCGACACGGTGGCCGACCATCCGTTCGCCATCGCACGGCACCTGCCTTCGGCCATCGTCACGGCCCTCGACGACTCGGAAGGGGACTTCGCACAAGCGGTTTGGCTGGGCGAGCGCCGCGCCGGGCGCCGGTACTTGTGTGGGGTCGACGGACAGGCGCTGGCAGCTGCGAGCGAAGCGATCGTTCCCGCCGAGTTCCATGCAGCCCAGCGGCCTGGGGAACTGATGGCGATGGCGCGCACCCATCCGGAGAACCGGTTCCTGCGCAGCCTGGTCTACGCGCGGCTCGACCGGGCGAAGGCCTGGCAGGAACTTGCCGAGCTGGCCCTGGAAGCCGTGGCTGCGAAGTGGCCCGAGGCCGTGCATCACGTCGCCTGGCTGCAGGCGCGCGACCGGTTGCGCACGGCTGGCAGCGCGGATCCCGAGTTCGAGAAGGACCTGCTGGCGGCGCTCGGTGTGCACGGCCGCGAAGCGCGGTTGTGGTGGCTGCTCGCGAGGTCGTGCGAACGGACCTCGCCGCCCGAGGTCGAGCGTGCCAGGGTCTGCTACGAGCGCGTGCTTGAGGTGGAGCCCTACGGCGATCCGGCGACTGCGGCGAAAGCAGCGCTGCAGCGACTCACGGCGAAGTGAGCCGCGCCGGTCGGCTTCGGGACGCGGAGCGCCTAGCGTGCCTGCCGGCAAACCTCGACCGCCCAGGTCATCTCCTTCTTCCAGACCTCCACGCCGCGCGGGTCGAACTCACGGACCTGATGGCTCTCGGCCACCAGCGTGTTGCCGTTCGGCAGGCGATCGGCGTCGCTCGGACCCAGCAGCCCGGTGAGCTCCGAGACCACCTTGCCGTCGCGGTCGACTTCGACGACGGAGTTCTTGTTGCGCAACGTCACCAGGGTGTTGCCGTTCGGCAGCCGGTCGGCGTCGTGGGGGGACGGCATGCCACGCAGCTGCCAGACCACCTCGCCCTTCGGGTCGACCTCGAGGATGCGGTCCTTCCGCACGTCGGCGATCAGCGTGTTGCCGTTGTCGAGACGATCGCAGTCGAACGGTCGGATCTCCTTGTCGAACGACCACACGATGGTGCCCTTCGCATCGACTTCGATCACGCGGTCGGCGAACGTGTCGGCGATCAGCGTGTTGCCGTTCGGCAGGCGGTCGGCGTCGTACGGGTTGCGCAGTTGCTTGAACTTCCAGACCGTCTGCTTGGTCGCCAAGTCGATTTCCCGGACCTGGCTCAGGGCGAACTCGGTGACGAGCACTCGGCCACCCGCGATGGGTTCGACGTCCCACACGCCGAACATGTCCTCGAGGCGCGCGATCTCCTTGCCGGCGGCGTCGAACGCGACCACGAGGTTCTCCGAGTAGCTGGCGATCCAGGTCGTGCCACGCTCGGTGGGCAGGGCCGGCTGCGGGTTCGGGGGCGTCGGGGCCGGCGTGGGAGGCGGTGCTGGGGCCGGGGGCGGATCCTGGGGCATCGGCGCGGTCGCCTGCTGCGATGCAGAGTGGCGCTGCAGCCATGCGACGGTGCCGACGACCAGAAGGCCGAGCAGCACCGAGGCCGTCAGCAACCACTGGGGCGGCAGCAGCGCGCGCGACCGGATCGGCGCAGCGGCGAAGGCGGCGAGCACCCTGGCCTCGAGTGCTGGCGCCGGGCCGATGCCCGCGAGTTCGTGCAGGGCGACGTCGAGGCGGGCCATCGCAGCGCGCGACGACGGGGACGAATCTTCGGGTTCGCTGGGGTTCATCGGGGTTCGTTCTCCAGGCAATCGCGCAGCAGGCGGCGGACCCGCTGCA
The DNA here is from genome assembly GCA_016793305.1 of Planctomycetota bacterium. The sequence continues at coordinate 14,708 of JAEUHU010000050.1, read as the reverse complement.
AGAGGCTCTTCAGGCCGTGCGGACGCAGGCCGAGGCGGGCCGCGACGTGCTCCCGGCGTGCTTCGTCGGCGGGGTCGATCCCGTACCAGAGCTGCACTGCCTCTCGGGAACGCGGCGGCAGGGCCGCGAGGCACTGGCGCAGGCGGTCCAGGTGCGGGTCACCACCCCCGTTCGCCTCTTCGCGGGCGAACAGCTCGTCGACCGCGTCGAGGAATGCAACATCGCGGTGCCGATCGCGCAGGTGGTGCAAGAACAGGAAGCGCGCCGTGCGCCGCAGGAACGTCGCCGTGGCGGCCGGGGCCAGCTCCGCAGCGCCGCGCCGGAGCGCGACCAGGAACGCTTCCTGCGCCAGATCGTCGGCGTGTTCGGGCCTCGCACCGAGGGTTCGCAGGTAGCGCCAGACGTCCCGCAGGTGCCGCTGGACCAACTCCTCCACCCCGGTGGCAGGTTCGGGTGACTGCGTTCGCATGGGCGGTGGTGTCGCGTGGGGCGTCATCCGGAGAGTTCAGTTCCTCGGCACCTGTCCTTGGATGCAATGTCCCTGCGGAAATCCGGGGTCCCCCGCAGCTCGGCCCGGGCTCCCGAACCCGCCATGCCATCCATGGATCGGAGCCAATTCGTAGGTGGATACCGTTAGGGGGGACCGCCATCGAGTCGCGGCCACAGACCTTCCGAACCAAGGCAGCATGAAGGTCGCTCGTAGCCTGTCCACTCGAGTCCTGTTCGGCGCCATCGTCGTGCTCGTCTGCGTCGGTGGGGTGCTGCTGTGGAACAGTGCCCGCAGCTATCGCCGAGGCGCAGAAGGCCTGATGGTCGAGAAGGCCGCCGCGTTCACCGCGGTCGCCGACGCTGCGAAGGACCATGTCGCGAAGCTGCACGCGGGCGGCCTGTTCCAGGTCGAACCGCTGGTCGCCGAGTTGCGCGAGAAGGTCGCCAGCGGGGAGGGCTACGAGGCCGCGCGGCTCTACGACGCGATCCCGGTGGTCGCCGGCTGGGCTTCGGCCAAGGCCGCGGCCAAGCGCGAGGGCATCGACTTCCGTATCACGGCGTTCCAGGCCCGCAACCCGGACAACGACCCGAACTCGGATCGCGAGAATGGGCCGTTCCGCACCCGGTTGCTGACCGACCTGGAGACGCAGGTGAAGGCCGGCGGCAACGACTCGTTGTCGCGGATCGACGAAGCGAACAACAACCTGCACTACCTGCGCGCGATCCGGCTCGACGAGACCTGCATGGGTTGCCACGGCGACCCGGCGACCAGCAAGACCGGCGACGGCAAGGACATCGCCGGGTTCCGGATGGAGAACTGGAAGGCCGGCGACACGCACGGCGCCTACGAGCTGGTGCTGCCGCTCGCCCCGTGCGATGCGCAGATCGCCTCGTTCCTCGGCCAGGGCCTGCTGTTCGCGCTGCCGGTGATGGTGGTGGCGCTCGGCGCCTTCTGGTTCATGTTGCAGAGGGCGCTGCGGCGGCCGCTGCAGCGCTTCACCGCCCAGCTGCAGGACGTCGCCGAGGGCAAGGGCGACCTGACCAAGCGTCTGGCGATGAACCGGGCCGACGAGATCGGCGAGGCGGGCGGCTGGTTCGACCGCTTCGTCTCGCGCATCCACGACACGATCGTGAGCGTCGTCAACCTGACCAGCGACGTCGACGGGGCCGCGCGCATGATCTCGAAGGAGTCCCAGCGGCTCGCGCACGGCGCCTCGCAGAACGCGGCGACGATCCAGGAGATCAACGCCTCGCTCGAGGAGATCGTGCAGCAGGCCGAGAAGACCGCCACCGCCTGCGGCGAAGCGGCCACCGGAGCCGTGCGGGCGCGCGAGTCGGCCACTCGCGGCAACGAAGAGGTGCGCCGGCTCGACCAGGCGATGGCCGCGATCCAGGAGTCGAGCGCCACCGTCACGCGCATCGTCGGCGTGATCCAGGACGTGTCGTTCCAGACCAACCTGCTGGCGCTGAATGCCGCAGTCGAAGCGGCGCGCGCCGGTGAGGCGGGCAAGGGTTTCGCGGTCGTCGCCGAAGAGGTCCGCAACCTGGCGCAGCGCAGTGCCACGGCCGCGACGGAGACGAAGCAGCTGATCGAGGAGGCGTGCCGCCGCGCCGAGAACGGCGCCCGCATCACCGCCGAGGTGACGCGAGCGCTCGGCGACATCGACGTGCAGACGGCCCAGGTGTCGACGTCGCTGGCCGGCGTGGTGGAGGCGACCACGAGCCAGCGGCAGGGCGTCGACCAGGTCACGCACGGTGTCACGGCCCTGAGCCAGACCACCCAGGACAACGCCGCCAGCGCCGAGGAACTGTCGGTGTCGGCGATCCAGAGCTCCGACCGGATGGCGCAGCTGCTGCGCATGGTCGAGACGTTCCGCGTCGACCGGAACGCGGTGGCATCGGCGGAAGCGCACACGCCGGCCAATCCCTGAGCGGCGTACGGCCGCTCGGGCAGCGCCCGGCGCGGCGGTTGGTGCGAACCGGGGAATGACGTGCGGCGGGGTTCTGCTAGGCTCCGCACTCCTCGCTCGTTGCCGGTCCGCCCCGGAGTCGCCGTGTCCGCAGAAGCCCCGTCCCCTGTACTCGCCGCAGCTTCGCCCGCGCCCGCCGATGCGGTCCGGGTCCGGAACGGCCGCCGCTGGCTCGTCGCCGTACTGCTGGTCTGGGCGCTCGCCACGTGGTTCGTCGTGCCGCACGGCATCGGCTACTCGTGGCGCGAGTGCGACACGCAATCGATCGCCCGCAACTTCCTGGTCGACGGCTTCGACCCGCTGCACCCGCGCGTCGACTGGCGTGGCACGACCGCGGGCTACGTCGAGTGCGAGTTCCCGCTCTACCAGCTGATGATCGCGACGTCGCTCGCCGGGATCGGCGATCTCGATGCCGAGTGGCCGGGGCGACTGTTGGCGCTGCTGGCCGTGCTGGCCGGCGCGATCGCGGTGCACCGCCTGCTGGAGTGGCGCACGGGGCCGGGTGGGGCGCTGGCCGGAACCTGCACGCTGCTCGCCACCGGCGGTGCGGCGCTGATGGCGACCCGGGTGATGCCCGACGCGCTGAGCTTCGGTCTGGCGATGGCGTCGTTGCCGCCGTTCGTGCGCTACCTGGCGACCGGCAGCGGCGTGTCGTTGCTGCTGTCGGCCTCGTCGCTGGCGCTGGCAGGGCTGCAGAAGCCGCCGGCGCTGCAGCTCGGCGTGGTGATGTTCGGCTGGACCCTGCTGCTGGCGCGTCCTCGGCTGCGCGAGGGCCGCTTGTGGCTCGCGTTCGCGGCGATCGTCGGCACCGTGGCGGCGTGGCTCGTGCACGGCAAGGGCCTCTACGAGGCGACCGGGCTGTCGTTCGGCGTCACGGTCGGCGACACCAAGTTCCCCGGGCTCGACCAGCTGCTGCAGCCGAAGGTCTACGGGCAGCTCGCCTGGACGACGCTGCAGTACGGCGTCGGTGTGCCGGCGGTGCTCGCGTTCGGTTGGCTGCTGCTGCGTCGCCGGCTCGATCGCCAGGACCTCGTGCTGCTCGGCACCGTGGCGTTCGGGCTGATCGCGTCGCTGCGCTACAGCTTCCACCAGTCGATGGGGCCACAGTACCACGTGTTCGCGGCGGTCGCCGGAGCCTGGTGCGTGGCGCGCGCCTGGCCGAGCCCGCCGGTGTCCAAGGCGCTGCTGCTGGCGGCAGGCCTGCTGCTGGTCGGCATCACCGGCTGGCGGCTCGGCGCCGAACGACGCTTCCGCACCGACACCCTGAACACGCCGTGGGTCGGGCTGGCCCAGTCGGTCCGGCCGACGACGACCACCGAGCCGCCGCGGCTGATCGTGCGCGGCGACAAGGACGCGGTCGACGCCAGCTGGAAGCGGCGCAGCAACTACGAGGACCCGCGCTTCTTCTACCAATCCCGACTGCGCGGCTGGGCGCTGTCGCGCGACCAGTTCGACCTCGCGAAGCTCGTCGAGCTGTACGGACTCGGGGCGCGGGTGTTGTGCGACATGGCGCCGGGCAAGAACCCCCCCGAGGTGCAGCAGTGGCTCGAGCAGAACGGTGAAGTGGTCGGCGAGACCGCCGGCGTGCGCGTGCACCGGCTGCGCGAACGGCCCTGATCGCCGCCGCCGCGTGGTTGCCGGGCGCCTCGCGCTGCCGCACGATGCGCGCATGGATCCCGTTCGTGCGCTGCGCTGGGTCGCCCTGGCCGAAGCCGTCTCCTACCTGATCCTCGCCGGCGCGATGGTGCTGAAGTACGGCTACGGCGAGCCGCTGGCGGTGCGCATCTCCGGGATGGTGCACGGAATCCTGTTCCTGCTGCTCGGCATGCTCGCGGTGCAGGCGAACGTGCAGCGTGGCTGGACCGGGGCGCAGATCCGGCTCGTGCTCCTGGCCTCGTTGGTGCCGATCGTGCCGTTCTTCCTCGACCGCACGGTCCGCCGCTGGATCGACGAGACGCCGCCACAGGCCAGGTGAAGTCCATCGCGCCCTGCCGGCCAGCCGATACAACTCCGCCGTGCCGGAACGCGACATCCTCTGCTTCTGTGGTCAGGACTGGTGGTACCACAACCGCGCGCACAGCGACTTCCAGCTGATGACGCGCGCCGCCAAGCACCGCAAGGTGCTGCTCGTGAACTCGATCGGCATGCGCATGCCGATGCCCGGCCGCTCGCCGCTGCCGTTCCGGCGGATCTGGCGCAAGCTGAAGAGCATGCTGCGGCACACGCGGCGGCCGCTCGCCGACACGCCGGACTACACGGTGATGACGCCGGTGCTGTTCCCCTTCTACGGCAGCAAGAAGGCGCGCGACTGGAACGCGCGCAGCATCCGGGCCCAGGTCGAACGGGTCGCCCGCAAGATGGGCATGGTCGATCCGCACATCATCGTCACCGTGCCGACCGCGTGGGACGTCGCGAAGGACATGAAGCGCACCACGCTGGTCTACAACCGCAGCGACAAGCACAGCGCGTTCGGCGAGGCCGACCAGGGCCTGATCGCCGGGCTCGAACGGGAACTGCTGACCAAGGCCGACGGCGTGCTCTACAGCAGCCGCGCGTTCCTCGAGAGCGAGCGCGCACTGACCGGCGACCGCGCGTTCTTCCTCGACCACGGCGTCGACGGCAAGCACTTCGCACCGCGGCCGCGCACCGAGGTGCTGGTGAAGCAGGGCGGCAAGCGCCCGATCGTCGGCTTCTTCGGCGGGCTCGACGACTACGTGATCGACTTCGACCTGCTCGAACGTCTCGCCGTCGAGCGGCCCGACTACACGCTGGTGCTGATCGGCGACGCGACGCTGCCGATGGACCGGCTGACGCGGCACCCGAACGTGCGCCACCTGGGCTTCCGGCCCTACGCCGAGATCCCGACCCTCGGCGCCGACTTCGACGTGTCGATCATGCCGTGGCTCGACAACGACTGGATCCGCTGCTGCAACCCGATCAAGCTGAAGGAATACCTGTCGCTCGGCCAGGAGGTCGTGACGACCTGGTTCCCCGAGGTCGAGCACTACCGCGACTTCGTGCACGTGGCGAAGACCGGTGACGAGTTCCTGGCCCGCATCGACGACGTCGTGCGCGGCAAGAAGGCGCCGGGCGATCGCAGTGGTCTGCTGGGGCAGGCGACCTGGGACGACCGCACGCGTGAGCTGATCGCCTACCTCGACCAGCTCGGCGCGAAATGCTCGGCCGCTGCGCCTCGCTGACCAGGTGGCTGCAGGGGCCACCGATCTCGTCAGTTCGCGCGTTGCCGCTCCCTGGCTTCCAGCTCCGCGATCCGCGCGCGCAGCGGGGCCACCGCTGCTTCGAACTCCTCGGCGGTGAAGCGGGGCGTGATGAACTTCGGGCAGTTCCAGTCGTACGAGTGCACTTCGATGCGGATCACTCGTTCCGGTGCGGCTGCATGACCAGCCGGCGGCGCACTCGCCGCGACCAGGTCGGGGTGAGTCCTGGCGTCGAGCACCTCTGCCTTGCCGAGGATCTTCAGGCGCGCGCGCTGCGCGTAGTCCATCAGGAACAGGCACACGCGCGGATCGTGCGAGAGGCTGCCGACCGAGATCAGCTGCCGGTTGCCGCCGTAGTCGGCGAACACCAGGTGCCGGTCCGAGGTGGCGCGCAGGAAGCCGCGTGGTCCACCGCGATGCTGCACGTAGGGCCAGCCCGACTCGCCGATCGTCGCCAGATAGAACGAGTCGCGGGCTGCGGCGAACTGCACTTCGTCCTCGGTCAGCGGCTCGGGCTCGCTCGTCTCGCCCAGCTCGGGGTAGCCGCGGCCGTAGTAGTGCTTCTGGGCGTCTCGAACGTGCTTGGTCAGCAGGGTGCGCAGGAACTCGCGGGCCATGGGACGGGCTCGGTGGGCGGGTTTCGGGTTGGGTAGCGCGCACCGCGGCGAGGGCCGCGGCGCGCGCCTTCTTCAGAACACCAGCGTGTGCCAGCCTTCGGCCAGATAGGTCCGCATGCTGGCGAGTCCGGACGTGCCCGCGAGGGCGAAGTCCTTCAGCTTCGGCACGCCGCAGGCTTCGACGCCGGAGGCCGCGCCGAACACGTCGGCGCACCCGCACGAGGCACCCTTCACGTTCGGGCGCACGGAATCGAACAGGCCGTGCAGCGGGTGGCCGAGCTTGCTGGCCGCCGCTGGCCAGCGCGTGCCGGCGCCGAGGAAGACGACCTCGACCTGGTCGCCGTGTTGTCGTGCTTCGGCCGCGAGGGCCAGGCCTTGGAAGGCGCGGCCCAGCGCGTCGTCGCCGGCCTGCGGGTCGGAAGTGATGGCGATGGCGATCTTCATGGTTGTGCTCGGGGTAGGGCGTGTCGGGCCGGGGTTCAGCCCGTGTGGCACTGGCCGGTCGAGCAGCTCGACGTGGTCGCCGGGGCGACGGCGGGGAAGTCCACGACGGTCTGGGCCGCGTGGTTGACGTAGTTCGTCAGGATGTTCAGCGCGACGTTCGCGATCACCTCGATCACCTCGCCGTCGCTGACGCCCTGCGCCCGCGCCGTCGTGAGCTCCTGGTCCGTGAGGTTGCCGCGGTTGACGACGATGCTGCGAGCGAGCTTCAGCAGCGCCGTGGCCTTCGGCTGGTCGGCGTTCGCGGCGCGAGCCTTGGTGATGGCGTCGGCCGAGAGCCCGACCATGCCGCCGATCGCGGTGTGCGCCGCGAGGCAGTAGTCGCACAGGTTCGCTTCGGCGACGGTCAGGGCGATCTGCTCGCGCACCTTCGCGTCGAGGGTGCCGGTGGCGAGCGCGCCGCCGAAGTTCAGGTAGGCCTCGAGCGCCGCGGGGGCGTTGGCCAGGGTGCGCATCAGGTTCGGCGTGCGGCCGAGCTTCTTCTGGACGGCGTCGAGCAGGTTCTTGGCCTTGCCGGTGGCGGCTGCGGGATCGAGGGCGGGGAGGCGGGTCATGGTCAGTCCTGTTGGTTGGTTGGTTTCCGCGATGGCGCGGTGCCCTCGGGAATCCAACCTGCGTGCCAGTCCGTCCCTGTGCCTCGAAGAGTGTCGCAAGATCTGGAATAGCAGTAAGTTCAGGGTGATCGACGCGCCGGAAGTTGGCTACGAACTCTCGTGATCTACGAAGTTTCGGAGTGTGCTGCCACGAAGATTCGTAGCCTGAGCGGGTGAACATCCCCGCCCTGCCGCGCGTGATGGTGGCCGTCGCGCAGAACCTGTCGCTGTCCCAGGTGCTGCGGACCCTCGTCACCGGGATCGCCGAGTGCCGCCACGTGGTGCTGGTCCGTCTCTGGTTGTTCGGGCCGGGCGACCTGTGCGCCAGCTGTCGCTTCGCCAACGACTGCACCGACCGCTCCCGATGCCTGCATCTCGAGGCCAGTGCGGGCAACGTCACCACGCCGGGGGTCGATTCCGACAACCTGCACGGTGGCTTCCGCCGCTTCCCGAACGGCCACCGCAAGATCGGCCGGGTCGCTGCGTCGGGCGAGCCGCTGTTGTTGCGCACCCTGAACGGCGACGAGCCGTGGATCGTCGACCCGCAGTGGTTCCGGGCCGAAGGCGTGCGCTCGTTCGCGGCGCAGCCGCTGGTGTTCCGCGGTGAGGTGCTCGGCGTGCTCGCCGTGTTCGACCGGCAGGAACTCGGCGAGGAGCAGCTGACCTGGCTGCGCGTCGTCGCGGACCACGCTGCGGTGAGCATCGCCAACGCGCGCGCCTTCGAGGAGATCGACCGCCTGCGTGCGCGGCTCGCGGCGGAGAACGACTACCTGCACGAGGAGGTGGAGCGGCGCCAGGGTGCGCCGGCGATGGTCGCGGAGAGCGAGGCGATGCGCCGCGTCGCCCAGCAGGTGCGCATCGTGGCACCCACCGATGCGACGGTGTTGATCGCCGGCGAGAGCGGCACCGGGAAGGAAGTGGTCGCGCGGGCGATCCACGAGCAGAGCGCGCGAAGCACCGGGCCGATGATCCGCGTCAACTGTGGCGCCGTGCCGGAGGCGCTGTTCGAGAGCGAGTTCTTCGGCCACGTCCGCGGCGCGTTCACCGGCGCGCAGAAGGACCGGATCGGCCGTTTCGAGCTCGCCGACGGCGGCACGCTGTTCCTCGACGAGGTCGGCGAGATCCCGATGGCGATGCAGGCGAAGCTGCTGCGCGTGCTCCAGGAGCGCGAGTTCGAACGCGTCGGCGACGCCCGGACGCGGCGCGTCGACGTGCGCATCGTCGCCGCCACCAACCGCGACCTGCAGCAGGAGGTCGACGCCGGACGGTTCCGGCAGGACCTCTACTACCGGCTCGGCGTGTTCCCGATCGAGGTGCCGCCGCTGCGCGAGCGGATCGCCGACATCGCGCCGCTGGCGGAGCACTTCCTGCGAGCCTCGTCGCACGGCTCCGACCGGAAGCTGCGGTTGGATCGCCAGGCGCTGCGGCAGCTCGAGGCCTACTCCTGGCCCGGGAACGTGCGCGAGCTGCAGAACGCGCTGGAGCGCGCGCGGATCGTCGCCGCCGGCGGGAGCCTGCGCTTCGACGGGCTCGGTGGCGCGCCTTCGTCGACGGCCGAGAAACGCAGTCATCGCGCCGAGACCGCGGCCGCCACGCCGGGGTCGGTCAAGACGCGCGAGCGGCTGCGCGACGAGGAGCGCGCCAACCTCGAGAACGCCCTGGCCGCGTGCGGCGGCAAGGTGTTCGGGCCGGAAGGTGCCGCGAAGCTGCTCGGCATGAAGCCGACGACGCTGGCGTCGCGACTGAAGGCGCTGGGGGTCGTGCGCCGCCGCGGCGGGTGAGCGTCAGTCGCGCGGATTGCAGGGTTGCTCGATCGTCTCGACCAGGCCGTGGCGGTCGATCCGCACCCGGCCCTTCTGTTCGAGGGCCTGCCAGACCTCGGGCGGGTACTGGGCTGGCGGCCGCACGGCCACGATGCCCGAGTGGCCGCCGCGCGTCATCGCGTCGTGGCCGAGCCGCGACTCGTCGTCGAGCCGCGTCAGCTTCATGCGCTTCTTCAGCGCCTTCATCGCGCGCGTCAGGGTCTCCTTGGTGAACGAGCCGTCGGCGTTCCTCTCCACGAGGTTCGCCGGCTCCTTGCCTTGCGGGTCCATGCGCCCATCATGCCGCAAGCGCCGGCTCCTGTTCGGCCCGATGGAGACGCGCCTGCGGATTCACGGCCGCACGGTCGCGGTGCCGTCGAAGTACTGCTGGTACTTCGGCCAGCTCCACACCGCGAGCTCGCGACCGATGCGCAGCCCGACGTCGTTGTCGATCGGGATGTGGTAGCCGCCCATCGCGCGCGAACGCGCGGCCATCTCCGCCGTCGCCGAGAACGTCGGCAGGTCGAGCGTCGCGGTGTCGCCGGGCACTTCCTCGGTCAGGATGCAGCAGCGCCGCACCTCCTTCGCGCCGTAGACGTCGCTGCCGGTGAACAGCTCGAGCACCTTCGCGCAGGCGCCGCTGACCGTCGCGTGGCCGCTGGTGTAGCCCGGGAACGGCGGCGTGATGAACACGTACGGCGAGTACGGGTGCCACTGCTCGGCCGGCAGGTCGACGACGCCGCCCTTCGGGCCGGCCCAGCCCTGCACCGTCTTGCCCTTGTGGTAGTGCCGCACCAGCGTCCACGGCCGCGAGGTGTCGTAGAAGCGCTTCGTCTCCCAGCACGACAGGAACGCGTCGAACGCCGCGACCGCGACCGCGAAGTAGAGCTTCACGTCGGTGTCGAGGTCGTTCCAGTCGCGGCGCGACACGTCCTGCGCGAAGCGCAGCCAGTGGCCGCTCTGGCCGGTCGAGCGCGGGCCGTCGCGCATGAACTCGACGACCGCCTTCTCCTCCGGGGTCAGCGTGCGGTTCATGCGCAGCACGATGTCGGTCTGCTCGCGCAGCAGCGCGTCGTTGCTCGTCGTGGTCGGAGGCGGCTCGGCGCGGAACTGGGCGGCCGACTCGAGCGCGAACGGCTTCATCTTGAACCAGTGTGGCGTCAGGAAGCCTGGCGTGAACTTGCTGCCGTCGGGGCGCGTGAATTCGATCGGCTGCCAGCGGTCGGGGTCGCGGATCTCGTCCTTGCTGTTGACCGGCTGGTAGCCGGTGTAGTCGCCGTAGGGCGTGCCGTCGCCGCCCGGCTCCTTGCCGTCGTGGTTGCTGCCGTCCTGGTCCCGGTAGGCGAGCACCGCCGCGGCGGTGAGGTTGCCGATGCCGACCGGCGTGGTCGGGTCGGTCGACGCATCGTCCGGATCGAAGCCGAGCCGCTGCATCTCGCCGCGCACGAACTCGCGTTGCGCCGGGAACGCGCCGCACAGCGCGCGGTAGCTCGCGTGGCTGATCGCGGTGTTCTTGTTCGCCAGCGTGCGCTCGTTCGCCGGCCGCCGCAGTGAGCCACCGAGCCGCGTGCCGACCGCCTTCTCGTCGTAGCAGGCCCACGCGTCGAACATCGCCACGGCCCACAGCATCATCTGCCGCGACAGCACGGTCGGCCTGGCCCCGAACGTGTCGACGTCGCGCGCCGCGGCTTCCTGCATCACGTCGAGCCAGCGGTAGGCGAAGTTCTGCTCGGCGTAGGGCAGCAGTTCCTGGCCGGTGCGAGCGTACTCGGGCGCGCGCTCGGCGGGGCTTCGGCCGGTGCCGGCGCAGGCGGCGAGGCCACCGATGGCGAGGAGCAAGGACAGCGAAGGCGAGGAGAGTCGCATCGGGAACATTGCACCGCAGCACCGCGCGGATCTCCAGGTGACGTTCGGCGGAGGCGCGACTAGCGTGCCCACGATGCTCGTGGCCGTCCGAGGGCTGGTGTGTGCGCTGCCGCTGCTGGCCGGCTGTGCGGTTTCGGGCGGCGAGCCCCAGACCCCGGCGGCGCGGCTCGGGTTGCCGGCCGGGGTCGTTCTCCCGGGCTGGGCCGAGTCCCTGAGCGGCCCGCTGCCGGCGACGACGGTCCGACTGCTGGCCCTCGACTACCTCCATCGCGCCGCGCATCCGCTCGGGGCCGCGGTGTCGGCGGTGGTGCGCGAACGCGTGGCGCGGCACCTCGGCTGCGCCTCGCTGGTGCGCACCGCCGAGCGCGACCTCGCGGCGGTGCCGGCGAGCGAACGTGCGCCCGAGGCCGAAGCGATCGCCGGGGCGTTCGCTGCGGCGATGGCGGCAGCACCGCAGGCGATCCCGGACGACGTCCACGCGCGCGCCGAGCAGCGATTCGGCGCCGCAGGCGTCGTGGCCCTCGTACACACCGTCGCCTACGCGAACTTCCAGTCGCGACTGCTGCTCGGTCTGGGTCTCGGCGACGGCGCGGCCTCGCCGCGGCTGCCGCTGGCCGCCGACGCCGCGCCGCCCGACGTCCCCGCACCCGAGCGTCCGGCCGCCGCGAACCCGACGACGACTTCGCTGGCACCCGCGCACTGGACCGCCGGCGCCGCCGTCGACATGCGCAGCCGCATGGAGCGCCAGCAGCGCGCGACGCCGCGCCTGCCGCTGCCCGCCGACGAGCAGCTGGTGCGTGCGAGCGAACGGGAGCGCCGCCAGGCGGGCCGCATCGTCTGGAGCAGGTTCGGCTATGCCTATCAGCCCGAGCTGACGCGCGGCTGGATCACCGCGTTGCACACGTTCTATCGCGAGGCGAAGGTCGACCCGATCCAGGAGAACTCGGTGTTCTGGGTCGTGACCCGCAGCAACGACTGCTTCTATTGAATGGGTCACGCCGAGATGCTCCTCGCGGTCGCGGGGATGGAAGAACCGGAGATCGACGAACTCGTGCAGCGGCTCTGCGCTGGCGACTGGCAGAGCTTTCCGCCCGAGCAGCGCACGCTGTTCACGGTCGCCTGCCGGCTGACGCGCGAGCCGTGGGCGCTGGCCGCGGCCGAGCGAACGGCGCTCGTTGACGCGTTCGGGCCGGTGCGCGCGATCGACTGGATCTGGTTGATCGCGTGGGGCAACTACATGACCAGCGTCGCCGACGCGCTCCGGCTGCCGCTCGAGACGACCAACGTGTTCGCCGAACTGAAGTCGGCGGGCGGCTGAGATCGCGCCAGTCGGCGCGCGAGCCGGGAAGTCAGGCCCTGTCGGGCTCGCCGGGCAGCGTTCCGCCGGCCTGGACGAACGCCGTCAGTTCCTTGTCGGCGCGCACCCTGGCGATCGTCCAGCTCGCACCGACAGCGCTGGCCAGCGCTCCGACCAAGGGCCAGGCGAAGCGTTCGCCTCGTCGGGTCGGCGCGCTGTCCATGGCGGCCTCGGCGATCGTGTTCCACCAGTGGCCGACCATCGTCAGCAGGCAGAACGCCGCGAACGCAAGGCCGAGGCGGATCGGCTTGACGATGCGCGCCTGCGAGTCCGACGGCAATCGCCCCACGGCGTTCGCGCGCGGCACCGGCAGCCAGTCACCGCGGGCGGCTCGCGCCGCGAGGCGACGTGGCGCGAGCAGGCCCAACGACAGCGCGAGCGCCGTGACGGCGGCCGGCGGACCGAACCACCAGGCCACCGAGCGCGCGACCATGCAGCGGGCCGGATCGCCTTCGAACGGCCAGAGCGAGAGGTTCGCCGGCAGCTGCGGCCAGAGGTCGAACAGCATCCACCACAGGGCCGTGGTGACCACGAGCAGTCCGAAGACGAGGATGCCCATGGACCGCAGTGCCGGTCAGAAGAACCCAGCCACGAGATCGAGTGCGTTGGTCACGGTGATCTCGGTCACGTAGCCACCGAACCCCGTCTCGGCGACCACGAACTGCTCCTGGAACGTGACCCCGGCGAGCGATGCCGTGTTCGGCAGGGGCAAGCCGAACTCGGCCGTGCCCGCCACCGCACCGAGACCGAGGATCACGTCGGGGTTCGCGTGCAGCACGCAGCCGACGGGGGCCGCGAGGAAGACGTTGCTCAGGTCGAGGCCCCCGGCCGGCGGCGTCAGCCCGATCACGACGTAGACGTGTGCCGACGCGGGCAGGCCCGTGCCCACCGCCCGGAACGTGCTGCCGAGCCAGGGCAGCGTCGCCGCTGCCAGCAGGTTGGCGCCGCCGCTGCTCGGGCAGCCTTGGCCGGCGTCACCGGCGGTCGCGGGACAGGTCGTCGCGAGCCGTGCGACGTAGGGCGACACCAGGCTGCCGACGTAGCGGAAGTCTCCACCGATGGCGACGCTGCCGTCGGCGAACTGGCCGAACGCGCGCGCGGGGCCGTCCATGCCGATCGCCAGGCTGGACCACGCCACTCCGTTCCAGCGGGCGACGCGACTGCTCGGCGAGCCGGCGCAGCCCGCCAGCAGGTCGCCGTTCGGGGCCATGCTCAGCGACACCGGGGCATCGGGGCCGAGCCCGCTGCCGAGCGGCGACCACGCGCTGCCGTTCCAGCGTGCGACACGACTCGCAGGGCCGTTGGCCCAGAAGAAGAAGCCGACGACCACGAGATCGCCGTTGGGCAGCAGCACCATGTCGGTCACGGTATCGCCGACGCCGGCACCCCCGAGCGGCGCCCAGCTGGTCCCGTTCCAGATCTGCACGTTCTGCGGCAGGTAGCCGCCGGCGACGAGGTGGCCGTTCGGCAGCTCCGCGAGTGCTTCGACCTGGCTCCACGTGCCGTTGCCGAGGCTCGACCACGACGAGCCGTCCCAACGCGCGAGGCAGCTCGCGGGCACGCCGCCGGCGGTCGAGAAGGCGCCGCCGACGAGCAGGTCGCCGTTGGCCAGCACCAGCAGGTCCCGGGCCGGGCCGTTCAGGCCGGAGCCGAGCGGCGCCCACGAGCTGCCGTTCCAGCGCGCGATGCGGCTCGCGGGCACGCCGCCGGCCGTCGTGAAGTGGCCGCTCACCACGTAGTCCCCGTTCGGCATGCGCACGCCGCTCTCGATGCGGCCGTTGCAGCCGCCGCCGGCGAACGACCATGACGACCCGTCCCATCGCGCGATCGCCGCGAACGTGGGCTTGCCCGGCTCCACGAACGAGCCGAACGCGATCAGGTCACCGCTCGCGGTGCGGGTGAAGTCGACCACCCGATCGTGCACCTCGGCGCCGAGTCGCGACCAACTCGTGCCGTTCCACGCAGCGACCCGCTCGACGCGCTGGCCACCGGCCTGCAGGAAGTTGCCGCCCAGCACCAGGCCGTTCCCGTCCGGCGCCAGCGTCAACGCGAGCCCGCGCTGGTCGATGCCGGTGCCGAGCGACGACCAGCTGACGCCGTTCCAGCGCGCGATGCCGATCGCCTGGATGCCACCAACCATGACGAAGGCGCCGCTGATGTAGAGCGAGCCGTCCGGGTGCACGACCATGCCGTCGACCGCGGCGCCGTAGAGCGTGGCGATGCCGGTGCCGAGCGCGGACCAGCTGGTGCCGTTCCAGAGGGCGACGGGCGACGTGTTGACGCCGTCGATCGACA
>JAEUHU010000028.1 GCA_016793305.1 Planctomycetota bacterium | reverse complement strand
GTCGCCTACTGGATGCGCGCCGAAGCGGTCGAAGCGCGCCTGCGGCCCGGCTCGTCGTCGCACCGTGTCCTGCTGCACAACCTCGAGCACGGCCTGCGCGAGCTCGGCGACGCGGCCGAGGCGGACCGCTACCGCGACAAGTCGGCGGCGTTGCCGGCGAAGTGACGCTGCGGGGCCCGGGTTGCGTCGCCAGCGCAACTGTGGTCCGATGGCTTTGCTATGCAAAGCGAAAGCGACCACCCGGCTGCCTCGCCGCTGCCCGCCGCCTGGACCCCGTGGACGATCAACCGGTTGTCGGGGTTCGCCTGCGGCTTCCTGCCGGTCGTCGGCCTGTTCGCGGAGCTGCTGACCGGCTGCTTGTCGCAGGCGTTGTCGATGTTCCCGACCTGGTGGCACGTCGGGCTCGTGCTCGCTGCGGTGCTGGGCAACTGTGCGCTGCACCTCGGTGCGTTTCGCAGTCCGCGGCAGCTGGTGCTTCGCGCCGCGGTGACCGGGTTCGCGCTCGGCATGGGCGTGCTCTACGCCGTGATCGAAGCTCCGGCCGCCCTGGTGATCGCGGTGCTGAGCGTCGTCGGGCTCGGGCTGCTCGCCGCGGCACCGTTCTTCGTGTGCCTCGGCATGTTCCGGCTCGTGCCGGATCTCGAGCGTTGCTGGCGCGCCGAGGGCCGGCCGATGTGGCGGTTGGCCGCCCTGCTGTTCGTGCTGTCGATCGCTCCGACCGCGTGGACGGTGGGCCATGTCTGGTCGCAGAGCCTCGAGCGGCACGAACTGGCCCAGCTCGCCGACGCGATGCGCGATCCAAGGCGAGAGGACGAGGCGGAACGGCTGGCCGCCAGCTTGCGCGATGGCGAGGTCGGCCTGCACCGCGCCGCGTGCGCGTTCGGCATCTCCGGTCGGCGCCGCGGGGCGTTCGCTCTCGACTTCGACGACGAGATGGTCTTCGCGCGCGTGGAGCGACGACGGAGCGCCTTCCCGCACCTCGCGAACAGCCGGCCGTTCTGGTTCACCGCGCTGTTCGTGCCCGAGGCGCTCGATGCGCAGGACGCTCGCCTCGCGTTCCATCGCGCGCACGGCGTCGGCTGGAACGACGGCGACGAGGAGATCGCCCAGTTCGGCTGGCGAGGTGGGCGCGACAACGAGTGGCTGTCGAGCCGCATCGAGGTGCGCCCCGAGCCCGATGCCGCGCTCGCGCAGGTCGACTGGCACCTCGAGGTCACGTCGCGCGGCCTGCCGATGGCCGAGGCGCGCTTCGACCTGCGCCTGCCGCCGCTCGCGGTCGCGAGCTCGTTGTCGTCGTGGATCGACGGCCAGGAACGGCCGGCGGCCTTCGCCGGCAGCGCCGCCGTGCAGCGCGCCTACGACGCCGTGGTGGCGAGGCAGCGGGATCCGGCCCTGCTGCAGGAACAGGCGCCCGGATCGCTCCGATTGCTGCTGTTCCCGCTGGCGCGCAACCTGCCGCCGATGCGCGTGCGGCTCGGCTTCACCGTGCCGCTGCGCTGGCAGGCGGAGCGGGCGGAGCTGTGGCTGCCGCAGCTCGTCGCGCACACCTGCCTGCATGCGCGCGTCGCGAGCCACGAGCTCGTGGTGCACGACGGAGCGAACGTCGCGCGACGCCAGGTCGACGACGAGGAGCTCGGCCGGCCGCTGCTGTTCGCGCGCGGGGCGCTGGCGGCGCAGACGCAGGATGCCGACGGGGTCGTGGTGCAGCGGCTCGTGCCGCGGGCCGCGGCGCCGTCGAGCGGAACGTTCGTCGTCGTGCTCGAGGCGTCGACCACCGTCGGCGAAGTGCTCGCGCGTCCTGCGGACGTGCTCGCGGTGTTCCCGCCGGAGGCCGAGGTGACGCTGTTCGTCGCCCACGGGGCGAGCTGGCAGAAGGCGCGTGGGCTCGCCGGAAGCCCGGACCTCGCGCGCTTCGTCGGCGACCAGTCGTTCGCGGGCGGCGTCGATGCACGCGCGGCCCTGCAGGCCGCCTGCGACGAAGCGGTGCAGCGTGGTGCGAAGCGCGTGCACTGGCTGCACGGAGCGGCGGCCGAGATGCAGCAGCGCGTGTGGCCGGAGGTCCAGGCGGGCGTGCAGATCGCCGCCCTGCCGTTGCATCGCGGCCGGAACGTCGTGCGCGAAGGCATGCGCGGCGACGGCGCCGTGGTCGAGTTGCCGCGCTTCGGTGCGGCCGACCAGTGGCGGGCGTCGCTGCAGGAAGCGCTGCGCTACACCGATGGAGCGACCGACTTCGGCGACCACGCCAGGGTCTTCGAACGCCGGGCGAACGCGCTGCCGGAGGTGGCCACGGTCGGCGACCAGTTGGCGCGGCTGTGGGCGTCGCGCACGGCGCGGGAGCTGAGCAAGACGACGCCGGACGCGGCGGCGAAGCTGGCGGCGCGCTACCGCGTCGTCACGGCCGGCGTCGGGGCCGTCGTGCTGGAGACCGCGAGCCAGTACCAGGCCGCCGGGCTCGACCCCGGGGCCCTGATCGGCCGCGAGCCGGCCGGGCCGGTCGGCAGCCTGCCCGTTCCCGAACCGTCGACGTGGCTGCTGGTCGCCTCCGGGATCGCGGCACTGTGCTGGCGGCGGCGCAAGGCCGCGCGCGCTCCTGGCGGCGGCCCAGCAGCGATCGCCGCGCGATCGCCATCGTCATGACGGCATCCCGAGCAGGTCGACGCTGAGGGCGGTGGCGGTCGGCGAACGACCTCCGGCGGTTCCGATCGCGGCAGTCCACCCCGCGATCGGGCGTCCGCGGCGGCCGACGTTCCTCAATCGACCTTCATCGTCACCGGCGTTGCCAGCTCGTGGTCGCCATAGCGGATGGCCAACGCACCATCCGACTTCGTGCCGGGTCGAAGCGTCAGCTCGAGCTCCAGCTGCTGCGCCTTCTCCGGCTTCGCCTTGTGCGTCAGCGGGACCTCCAGGCCGCCGACGAGCCGGTCCGCGTACACCGGGTCCAGTCGCAGCTTCTTCACTGCTGCGGCGTCGTGCAGGGCGAGCACGTAGGAGGTCGCCGCGCGCTGCTCGAGGGTCAGGTAGTAGTGGCCGGCTGGCACGTGGACCGCCCCGAACTGCAACTCGATCGACGTGTCGAGGGTGGTCCAGAAGTCGCCGCCGAGCCGCCATTTCCTGCCGCGCAGGGAGCCATCGGTGACCAGCGCCGTGATGCCCTCCTGCCACGCCACAGGGCAGTAGTCGATCGCGACCTGCCCCGGCGAGCCACCGTTGCCGAACCACACGACGCGCGAACTCCTGCGTTCCGTGGTCTGTGCGAACACCTGGAGGGTCACGGCGGCGTTGTTGGCCACGGCCTTCTCCAGGGCCGCGAATCGCGCGTCTCCGCGGAGCGAGGCGAGGTCCGAGTCCTTGGCGAGCAGATCGGTGTCGCCGAACCCCAGACCGACCGCCTTGTCGAGCCATTGGAAGGCCTCGTCGACCCGGCCCCGCCGCGCGTGCACGCACGCGACGTTGTAGCTCGCCGTCGGGGCCACCGCCGGGAATCCCGCTGCCTTGACGTGGATCGGCAGCGCTTCGTCGAGCTTGCCGGAAGCATGCAGGCAGTAGCCGAGCATGTGCCAGGCAGCTCCGTCTTGCGGCACGCTCTCGGTCAACTTGCGGAACCGCGCCGCGGCCGTGGCGAAGTCACCGGACTGAACCGCCGCATCGGCTTCGCGGCGAAGCACCTTCGGGTCGGCGGGGTTCGCCTGTTGGGACAGGAGTCTTGGCGCAAGAGCGAGCGGCAGGAGCAGGAAGGCGAGGAGCTTCTTGGATTGCGTCATCGAGTCACCAGGGTCGGGTCGTCTGCAGGGGCGAAGCCACGAGCTACGCAGCTCGAGAACGCACCGCGAAAGGAACGACGATCCCGCCCTGGCGGATTGCCTAGCGCCGACGCCACGCACCGCCCATCGCCCGGCCCTCTCCTCAGGCCGGGTCGCTCTTGTAGCGCCACATGCGCCAGCCGCTCAGCTCGTCGGTGTCGATGCGTTCGAGCCGGCCGATGTCGGCCTTGCCCCAGTAGGTGAGGCAGAACTCGAGCGCGCGGCGCCGTTCTTCGCGGTTCTTCGCGTACGGCTGGTTCAGTGAGACCTGGTCGCTGACGAACGTCGACTCGTCCTGGTGGTTGGGCATGGCGTGGGCCTCACGGGTTGCGCGACGAGGTCAGCAGCACGCTCGCGGTGCGCATCGCCTGGCCGGTCGCACTGGCGAGCTGGGCGCGCAGCGCAGGATCCTGCAGGCGCGCGCGCAGCTCGGCGAGGCTCCGCGTGGCGCGCTGGTGCTGCTCGTCGCCGCGCTGCACGGTCACGTCCTGCTGGTCTTGGCGCAGCAGGAACGGCGGGTCCTCGACCGCGCGCGCCAGCAGCCGCTCGTTGCCGAGCAGCAGGGTCTGCCAGGTCAGGAAGTCCGCGAACGTGCGTTCGCCG
>JAEUHU010000013.1 GCA_016793305.1 Planctomycetota bacterium | reverse complement strand
CGCCCGCTCGACGGTCGGCACCCTGACCGAGGTTGCCGACTTCCTGCGTTTGCTGTGGTCGCGCCTGGGCAGCCCGAGCTGCCCCGAGTGCGGGGCCGCGATCGAAGCGTGGTCGCCCGAACAGGTGGTCGACGCGATCGTGGCCGACCACCAAGGGGTCGCCGCGATGCTGCTGGCGCCGGTGGTGCGCGAGCGCAAGGGCGAGTACCGGAAGGAACTCGCCGAGTGGGCGCAGAAGGGCTTCGTGCGTGCGCGCATCGACGGCGTGGTGCGCCGGCTCGACGAGGACATCCAGCTGCAGCGCTACGCGTACCACACCATCGAACTGGTGGTCGATCGCCTGACGATCGACGCGGCAGGCAAGAGCCGCCTCAGTGAAGCGGTCGAGCAGGCGGTGCAGCTCGGGGGCGGCTCGTGTGCGCTGCTGTACGGCGACGACCAGTACCGGTTGTTCTCGACGCTGCGCAGTTGCCCGAACGGCCACGGCTCGTTGCCGGAGATGGAGCCGCGGCTGTTCTCGTTCAACAGCCCGATCGGTGCGTGCCCGACCTGCGACGGTTTGGGCGAGACGTTCGGCTTCGCACCGGAACTGCTGGTCAAGGACGCGAGCAAGTCGCTGCGCGAGGGTGCGCTGCACGTGTTCACCGACGAAGGCCGCCTCGTCTACGGGCGGCTCACCATCGAGCACCTGGCCGAGGTCGGGCGCGCCTTCGGCTTCGACGTCGACACGCCGTGGCACAAGCTGCCGGCGAAGGCGAAGAAGATCGTGCTGCAGGGCTCGGGCAAGCAGACGTTCGAGTTCCGGTGGAAGCGCCAGAGTGCGATGTTCACGACCACCGGCAGCGATCGCATCGCCTTCCCGGGGTTGCTCGGCCATCTCGAGACCGTCTACCGGCCGTCGCGCGCGCGGCACCTCGATCGCTTCCGCGCCGCGGTGCCGTGCAGCGCCTGCCACGGGGCGCGGCTCGGCCCCGCGGCGCGCGCGGTCGCCTTCGACGGCAAGTCGCTGCCCGAGGTGATGGACCTGCCGGTCGAGCAGGCGCTCGCGTGGGTGCGCTCGGTGAAGCTCACCGGCAACGCCGAACGCATCGGCCGCGACATCCTGCGCGAGATCGAGCGGCGGCTGTTGTTCCTGGCCGACGTCGGCCTCGGCTACCTGACGCTGAGCCGGCGCGCGTCGACGCTGTCGGGTGGCGAGTCGCAGCGCATTCGCCTCGCGGCGCAGGTCGGGGCTGGCCTGCGCGGCATCCTCTACGTGCTCGACGAGCCGAGCATCGGCCTGCACGCGAGGGACCAGGAACGGCTGCTGCGCACGCTGGAGGCGCTGCGCGACCGCGGCAACACCGTGCTCGTCGTCGAGCACGACGAAGAGACGATGCGACGCAGCGACTTCCTGGTCGACGTCGGCCCGTTCGCCGGTGCGCACGGCGGCGAGATCACCGCGGCGGGCACGCCCGAGGAAGTGCTGGCGAACCCCGCGTCGCTGACCGGGCGCTACCTGCGCGGCGAACTGGTCGTGCCGATGCCGAAGACGCGCCGCAGCGAGGACCGCGGCCGGCTGCGCATCCAAGGCGCGCGCCATCACAACCTGCAGGGCGTCGACGTCGATCTGCCGCTCGGCCGCTTCGTCGCGGTCACCGGTGTGTCCGGGTCGGGCAAGTCGACGTTGGTGCACCACGTGCTGGTGCCGGCGTTGCAGCGCGAGCTGATGGGCGCCGACGCCGGGCCGTCGTTCTGCGAGCGCATCGACGGCATCGACCAGCTCGACAAGATCGTCGAGATCGACCAGGCGCCGATCGGCCGCACGCCGCGCAGCAACCCGGCGACCTACACGGATCTCTGGACGCACGTGCGCGACCTGTTCGCGATGCTGCCGGAGAGCAAGCTGCGCCAGTACGAGAAGGGACGCTTCTCGTTCAACGTGCCGGGCGGCCGCTGCGAAGCGTGCGAAGGGGCCGGCGTGACGACGCTGGAGATGAACTTCCTGGCGCCGGTCGAAGTGGTCTGCGACGAGTGCGGCGGGGCGCGCTTCCACGCCGAGACGCTGGCGATCCGCTGGAACGGCAAGAACGTGCACGACGTGCTCGAGATGACCGTCGACGAGGCGGCGGCGTTCTTCGCCGACCTGCCGAAGCTGGCGCGCGGGCTGGTCGCGCTGCAGGACGTGGGGCTCGGCTACCTGAAGCTCGGCCAGCCGTCGACCACGCTGTCGGGCGGTGAAGCGCAGCGCGTCAAGCTGGCGACCGAACTGCAGCGGCCGGCGACCGGCAAGACGTTCTACGTGCTCGACGAGCCGACCACGGGCCTGCACTTCCACGACGTGGCGCGGCTGCTCGCGTCGCTGCAGCGGTTGGTGGACGCCGGCAACACCGTGCTGGTGATCGAACACAACCTCGACGTGGTGCGCGCCGCCGACTGGCTGGTCGAACTCGGCCCCGAAGGCGGCAGCGGCGGCGGGCGCATCGTCTGCACCGGCACCCCCGAACAGGTCGCCGCGCATCCGACGGCGCACACCGGGGCGGCGCTGCGCGCCATCGGCATCGGCGGCAAGGGCAGTGCCGTGGCCAAGGTGGTGCGAGCGAAGAAGCCGGTGCAGGCGCCGCGGCCGACGACGATCACCGTGCGCGGCGCCCGCACGCACAACCTGCAGGCCGTCGACTGCGACCTGCCGCTCGGGCGCTTCTCGGTGGTCACCGGGCCCTCGGGCTCGGGCAAGTCGAGCCTCGCGTTCGACACGATCTTCCAGGAAGGCCAGCGCCGCTTCCTCGAGAGCATGTCGACCTACGCGCGGCGCTTCCTCGGCCGCATGGACCAGGCGCCGGTCGACAAGCTCGAGGGCCTCGGCCCGGCGATCGCGATCGACCAAAAGCGCACCTCGCGCAGCCCGCGGTCGACGGTGGCGACGACGACGGAGATCCACGACTACCTGCGCCTGCTGTTCGCGCGGGTCGGCCGGGCCCACTGCCCGACGCACGGCCAGGAACTGGTCGCGTGGTCGCCGAGCAAGGCCGCTGCGCGCTGCCTCGCCGACTGGCCGAAGGCGCGCGCGTTCGTGCTGGCGCCGATCGTGGTTCCGCAGGACGCGGCGGCCAGCTGGCTCGCGGCGTGCAAGCAGGAGTGGCAGCAGGCCGGCTACGCGCGGGCGCTGCTCGACGGCCAGGAGCTGCGGCTCGACGCGGCGTGGCCGAACAGCGTGCCGAAGGAACTGCTGCTGGTGGTCGACCGCACCACGCTCGCCGATCGCACGCGCATCGCCGACGCGATCGAGCAGGCGCAGGCGGCGGCGCAGGCGCACGGCGGGCCGCCGGCGGCGATCGTGCAGCTCGCCGAGGCGAGTGGGGGTGCTGCGGCCGGCGCGCGGCACTGGTTCCGCGCCGACGCCGGCTGCCACCTGTGCGACTACAAGGCGCCGAGCGAAGTGCACCCGCGCTGGTTCTCGTTCAACCACCACAGCGGCGCGTGTGCCAGCTGCCTCGGCATCGGCGACGTCGTCGTCTGCGCCGAAGAACTGCTGGTGAACCACCCGGAGCTGCCGACCTTCGGTGGGGCGATCCAGCACGCCGGGGCCGGGTTCACCTTCCTGACCAACCCGCAGGGCTACTACGCCGAGATCGCGCGCGCGCTGGCCGAGCGGCACGGCTTCGACCTCGACAAGCCGTGGCGCAAGCTGCCCGCCCGCGCACGCGAGCTGCTGCTGCGCGGGGCCGGCGACGAGCGCTTCGAAGTGGTGTTCAAGAAGCAGGAACACGGCAAGCGCCGCGAATGGCGCATGCAGGTGACCTGGAAGGGGCTCGCGCGCCAGGTCGAGGAGTGGTTCCGCGGCAAGGACGGCGAGAACGAGGCCGACGAACGGATCGCCGCGGTGATGCGGTCGCAGGCCTGCCCCGACTGCCACGGCGAACGGCTGCAGCCGGGCCCGCGCGCGGTGCGCGTCGGCGGCGTGCGCCTGCCGGAGCTGCTCGCCTGCACCGTCGACGACGCGTTCGCCGCACTCGGCAGCCTGAAGCTCGACGCGAACGAGCAGCGCATCGCCGCCGACGTGCGGAAGGAACTCGGCAACCGCCTTTCGTTCCTGCGCGAGACCGGCCTCGGCTACCTGACGCTCGATCGTTCGGCGGCGACGCTGTCCGGTGGCGAGGCGCAGCGCATCCGCCTCGCCACGCAGCTCGGCAACAAGCTGGTCGGCGTGCTCTACGTGCTCGACGAGCCGACCGTCGGCCTGCATCCGCGCGACACCGAACGGCTGTTGCGCACGCTGCTCGAGCTGCGCGACCTCGGCAACACCGTGCTGGCGGTCGAGCACGACGAGGTGATGGTGCGCGCCGCCGACTTCGTGCTCGACATCGGCCCGGGGGCCGGCCGGCGCGGCGGACGCATTGTCGCCAGCGGCCCGCCGGCGGCGATCGCGGCCAGCGACTGCCTCACCGGCCGCTGGCTGCGCGGCGAACTGCAGCGAGCGCGGCCGGCGACGCGGCGCGCGCCGAAGGGCCACGTGGCGCTGCGCGACGTCGCGGTGCACAACCTGCAGGGCGTCGACGTCGACGTGCCGCTCGGTTGCCTCGTCGCGGTGACCGGCGTGTCGGGCTCCGGCAAGTCGTCGCTGGTGATGGACGCGCTCGTGCCTGCCCTGCGCGATGGCCGCGCGAAGCTCTCGTTCGTGGACGGCGCGGTGCGCGACCACGCGCTGGTGGTCGTCGACCAGGGGCCGATCGGCAGCTCGCCGTCGAGCAACCCGGCGACCTACACCGGCGCGTTCACGCCGATCCGCGAGCTGTTCGCCGCGACGCCGCTGGCCAAGCAGAAGGGCTTCACGCCCGGCCGCTTCTCGTTCCACGTCGCCGAGGGCCGCTGCGGTGCGTGCGAGGGCAAGGGCCAGCTGCAGGTCGAGATGCACTTCCTCGCCGACGTCTGGGTGGTCTGCGAGACCTG
>JAEUHU010000500.1 GCA_016793305.1 Planctomycetota bacterium | reverse complement strand
CTTCCTTCGCCTTCGCTGCCTGCTTCTGCAGTTCGGCCACCACGGCGCGGATCTCGTCGGCCGACAGCTGCACGGTCACCGGCGCGCCGGCGACGAGCTGGTTCGGTGTCAGCTGCTTCAGCCCCTTGGGGCGCTGGTCCGACCCGAGCCTCAGGTAGACCGACAGGCTGTAGACGCCGTCGCCGACCGGGAGGGAGACGGCTCCGTCCTGCACCTCCCCGAGGTAGGACGACGGTGCCAGCAGGTGCTCGAGCATTCCACCCCGCCCGCTGGTGCGGTAGCGCCGTTCGTCGCGCTTGCCAGGGTTCACGGCGTGGGCAGCGGCCTGCAATCGCGCCCCTGGCGGCAGCGCCTCGAGGCCCTGGAAGGTCACCGGCACGGTCGGCCACGGCTGGAGCGTCACCGTCGCGTGGTCGACCACGCCGCGCAGCGTCACCGGCTGGCAGCCCTCGCAGGCGACCAGCAGGTCCAACGGGCGCTTCGGCACCGGCAGCACGAGTTCGCCGATCGCCAGCTCGCCTCGCCATTCCCGTTCGTCCGCCTGCGGCAGCAAGAACACCAGCGGAGTCTCGCGACCTCTCTGGTCCTGGCCCGGCCGATCGACGCGCACTCGCAGTGTGGCCACGAGTTCGCGCAGGTCGATCGCGAGCAGTCGTGGGTCACCACCCTCGGGGGAAGGCATGACCACGTCGGGGATCTGCAAGAACGGCTCGGCCGACCCGGCGGCTTCGATGCGCAGGTCGTACGTTCCGGCCGGCAAGGCCATCCAGGCATACGGTGTCGTCCCGTCGACCTTCGCCAGCGGGCGCGCCTGCAGCGGGTCGTTGAATCGCATCCAAGGGTCGTTCGGAGCCTCCTCGATCCGGGGCTCGTGCGGTTGCAGCCGCAGCTGGATCGTGTTCGACGCCACGCCGTCCGGCAGCAGGCAGCTCGCCTGCAACTTGCAACCGCGTTGGACGCGGATCTCGAGGTCGGTGGTGCCGGGCGCGAATTCGACCGGAGTCACCGGCAGATGATCCATGGCTGGCACTTCGAGGCGGTGGCGACCAGGCTGCAGGTCGCCGCGCACTTCGAAGCGACCGTCCTCCTTGGTGTCGGTCAGCAGGTTGCCGACGCGTTCCCAGCTCTCCTTGCCGCTCGAGTTCTGCGACTCGGACAGCCTCGACACCACGAACCAGGTGCGGGCATTCCCCGGCGCGTCGAACACGAAGCGACCGGCGACGATCAGTTCGGCGACCCCGAAGCGAAGGTCGCCGAGGTCGTTGGTGCCGACGACCAGGTCCCGCGGTGGCACCTCGACACGCAGGGCCGCGCCTTCTGCCGGGCGCCATTCGAACGCCAGTTGCTCCAGCCGAACGGGTGTGGCGTCGCCCTCCCGACGGCTGGCGATCCACCAGACGAGGCGGCCCGTGGCATCGGTCGTCATGTGGATGCCGCCACTGCCGTGCGTCGATCGGAACGAACCGCCCACGACCTGGTCGGCGAGCGGCTGGCCGTCGTCGCGCAGCAGGCGCCCCGTGACCACGATGCTCTCGGCGGCGAGATCGAACACGACCTCGACCTCCTGCCCAGGCAGCGTCGGACCGGGCAGTTCGCGTTCAGACGTGCCACTGCTCTGCTCCGCCCTCACGAACAGGGTCTTGCCGAGCGGTACGTGGCGGAACCGCGCCCAGCCGTCCTGGTCGACTTTGGCCTTGGCCGAGGTCATCCGGGCCATCGGGTCGCCCTTCGGCCCGACGTGGTACCCAACCTGGAGACCGGGCAACTGCAGGGCACCCATCGTCACCTTCGCGCGCAACCGCCCGGTCGGTGGCAACTGCACCTCGACCGGTTCGCTCGGCACCTGCACCGCGTCGACCAGGACCGGCGGCATGTCGAAGCTCGGCATTCCGACGAACAGGCGCCACTGCAAGACCGGCTGGCCTTCCTTCGCTCCCCAGCGCACCGTGCGCCGGTGCTGCACGTGCGCGAACGTCGCCATGCCGTCGTCGTCGGTCTGCAGCTCGCCACCGACGTAGCTCGGCCGCGTGAGCTCGGGATCGTGGTTGTCCAGCGACACGGCGACTCCAGCCGCCGGCTTGCCCTCGCTGTCGACGACGTGCACGCGCACGGTGCAGTCCAGCTCGAGCAGCACGCGGTGGCCGTCCTTCGGTGGCTCGCCTTGCGGCTGCAACGTCGTGGTTCCGTAGCGGCCCTCGTGCCAGACCTGCACGTTCGTCCCCGTCTTGCCGAAGTGCACGCGCAGCTTGCCGTCCCGGTCGCTGCGGCCGCGCCGACCCCAGCGCTGCGCGATCTGGTCCTGGTCGCGGTAGAACGGCGTGCGCTCGGCCTCGGGCAGTTTCTGGATCGCGTCGTAGACGGTCCCGTCCCACCAGATCGCGTCGGCGCCTTCGACGGGTTGCTTCGTCTGCTTGTCGAGCACGAGCACGTCGACCCACTTCGCGTCGGCGGGGATCGGCAACAGATCGCTCCCCTCGAGTGCTGGGGCGCTGGCGCGTTCGACCTCCCGTTCGGCCGTCGCCTCGGGGGCGCTGGCGGTCGCCTCCACGGGACTGGCGGCGCTGGCTTCGGTGGCCGTGGGCGGCGGCTCGGGCGGCAACGCGGCGATGGGGTTCGCGGCGAACGCGAGCCAGCCAGCCAAGGCCAGCAGAACGACGATTCCGACCGCGAGCACGAGACGCGCCATGACTCCTCCAGGTTCGGCGCGCCATGGTGGCGTGAGGGAGAACGGTCGTCCAGGGCCGCGTCGGCGCTGCGCCGTTCGCTTGTCCCGGATATCTCGCGCAGCTACCGTCCCGCCCGCGCGCGAGGGCGCACCCGGGTTGGCGGGCAGGACCGAGTCCACCTCGACATCGAACGTCCTTCGATCCCCATGACGCTCCATCCGCCGGCTCGCCGACCGCCGGCCCAAAGGAACCGTCATGCCCACACTTCCGCCCCGCACCGACGTCGACCAGCTGCGCCGCCGTGCCAAGGAACGGCTCGCCGCAGCCCGCACCGGGGATCCCGCCGCACGCGCGGCGTTCACCGCCGCCGGCTTGCCAGAGACCCTCGCCAGCGCCCAGCTGCTGCTGGCGCGCGAACACGGCCTGCCCAGTTGGCCAGCACTGCTGCTCGCGATCGCCCATCGCCGCGTGCTCGACCTGCGTGATCCCAAAGCCCTCGCCGCGTTCGTGCGCGAGCACCCGGAATGCGCGACCGCCGAGTTGCAGCCGTGGCGCGACCATCCGCAGGGTGCGTCGCCGCTCGGCTACCTGGCGATGGCGCGCTACGACACGACCACGAAGCGCTGGCGCGACGTCGACGGCACCGCCGCTGCCGCCCACGTGCTGCTCGCGGCGGGGGCTCCGGTCGACGGCCCGCCGGGTGCCAAGGAGACGCCGTTGATCACCGCCGCGAGCTACGGCGACGCGGCGCTGGCCGCGGTGCTGATCGCCGCCGGGGCGAACGTCGAGGCCAAGGCCGCCGAGGACGCTGGCGGCGTGCCCGGCGGCACGGCGCTGCTGCACGCAGCCGTGTTCGGCATGACCGACGTGCTCGACGTGCTGGTCGCGGCCGGAGCGAAGGCGCGTTCCCTCGAAGAAGCGGCGGCAGCCGGCGAACTCGGCGAATGGCTGCGAGCCGACCTCGACCCGCAGACGCTGGTGCGTGCGCTGGTGATGGCCAGTGACCACCAGCGCCTGGCCGCGATCGATCGGCTGCTCGCGCACGGTGTGCCGGTCGATGCCGAGGACGCGCGCTTCCACCGCCAGCCGCTGCGCCTCGCCGCTGCGAACGGCCGCGTGCAGAGCGTCGAAGCGCTGCTGGCGCACGGTGCCGATCCGGCCCGTGCCGACCACCTGGGCCGCACGCCTCTCGCCTTGTGCCTCGCTGCGCGGGCCGTCGCTGCGGATCCGGCCCCGTTCGATGTCGTGGCGGAACGGCTGCGGCGGGCGCTCGAGAGCGGTCAGGGCACCCCTAGGGCGTGACCTCCTCATGGCTAACGTCGAGAACGTTCGATTCCCTAACGTCGTGAACGTTAGGCCTGCGGATCCGCGGCCGCACGCTCGCCGACGTGTTGCTCGACGAGACCTGGTGACGTCGCTCGATGCGCCGGCCGCGCCCTGGCGCGCGCCCGCCCCGTTCGCTTGCATGCGCGCATGAGCGACGCGCCGCGCATCGTCGGCAAAG
>JAEUHU010000484.1 GCA_016793305.1 Planctomycetota bacterium | reverse complement strand
GATCAGGCCGACTCCGCAGGAGTCGATGATCTTGACGTTGTCGAGGTTCAGCACGAAATGCTGATAGCCGTCCTCGATCTTGCCGTTGATCGTCTCCTTCAACGACTCCTTCAGGGAGTCGGTGACGTAGAAGTTCAGGCTCCGATCGTTGAACGAGATGATGACCGTCTTGTCGTCCTTGAGCGTCGTGACCGACAGGCCCTGGCTCTTCTTTCCAACGATTTCCATGACGTACCTCGTGAGCGAGGTCCGGTCCGTCGGACCCGCGCAGCCCTGCATCGGCCGCACCGACCGGGGAAGTTGAGCCACTGCGGCAGAAAGCCCACGAGCCGGTCGTGCCTGGGCGCAGTCCAGCGGGTCGCACGACCGGAGCCCAGCCGATGCCAGCGGCCCTACGCGCTCAAGCGGTCTCGGTCGGAGCCGACTTCGGTCCGTCCCCGCCGATCTGCCCGTAGCGCCAGCCCACGTTGGCGCGGCCGATGCGCGTCAGCAGATCGGCATCCTTGTGCAGACCCAGCTGGTGCGCCTTGTTGGCGACGCTGGTGACCGTGCGGCCCAGTTCCCGTGCCACGTCGAGGTTGCCGTGTTCGGGGTAGAGCGCACGCAGACGTTCCACCTCCGCCGAAGTCCAGCGCGGCATCCGGCCCCTGCGTCCGGGCTCGCTGCGCTCGACCACCGACGGCCTTGGAGACGCACGGAACCGCTTGTCCTTGGCGAGGCACAGCTGCGTCGCCTTCGCGGCGATCGCCGCCGCCGGACGCGACAGGCTGACCTCGAGGTCCTGGTCGATGCGCGTACCGTAGAGCGCCTTCAGCAGCGCTTCTTCGTCGCGGGACCAGGGGCCGTCGCGCAAGGCGCGACGCAGCGCTTCGGCGCGGCGACGCACGTCGGCCACCTGCCGGCCGAGCGCGATCGCCAACAAGCGCAGGTCGAGGGCTCCCCAGGCCTCCCGCAGCAGCTGCTCGTCGCTCGCCGTCCAGTCGCCGCGGCGCGTGGGCACGCGCAGCAGTTCGGCGGCCTTGCGCTGCACGCTCGCCGGCGACCGTCGCAGCAACGCCGCCATCGCCTCGACGCCCCGCCGAGGCAGCAGTTGACGCAGGCGCTCGAGCTCGGCGACCGACCAGTTGCCGCGGCGCAGACCCGGGGCCGACTTCACCGAGCCCCCTCGACCCCCGTCGCCAGCTGGCTCGCCCAGCGCGCCTGGATCTCGTCCTGCACCAGCTTGCGCACCCCACCGGTCGACGGCTGGGCGACCGCGCGCTTCGCCAGGTCCTCGCACTCCTCCCGTGAGAAGCTGCGCAGCATCAGCTTGACGCGCGGCAGGAACACCGGCGCCATCGACAGCTCGCGGTAACCGAGCCCGACCAGGATCGGGGTGAACCAGTGGTCGCCGGCGATCTCGCCGCAGATCGACACGCTCTTGCCGGCAGCGATCGCCGCATCGGCGATCTGCTGCAGCACCCGCAGCACACCGGGGTGGAACGGGTCGTACATCTTGGCGACCCGCGGATTGTCCCGGTCGATCGCCAACAGGTACTGGACGAGGTCGTTGGTGCCGACCGACACGAAGTCGACCAGCGGCAGCAGGTCGGGCAGCACCGGCACCAGCACGGGCACCTCGACCATCACGCCGAGCTCGATCTCCGGATCGAACGGCACGCCGGTCTTGCCCAGGTCCGCCTTCAGCTGGTCGAGCACCTCGCGGCAGCGCAGCACTTCGCTGCGGGTGGTGACCATCGGCAGCAGGATCCTGGCATGGCCGAGGGCACTGGCGCGCAGGATCGCGCGCATCTGCGTGTAGAGGATGTCGGGCCAGTCGAGGCAGAGCCGCAGCCCGCGCCACCCGAGCACCGGGTTGCGTTCCTCGGGCATGCGGAAGTAGCCGAGCGGCTTGTCGCCCCCGACGTCCAGGGTGCGGAACGTCACCGGCCTGCCCTTCGCCCCCTCCATGGCGCGGCGATACATCGCCACCTGCTCGTTCTCGCTCGGGAACTGCCGCCGCTCCATGAACGCGAACTCGGTGCGGAACAGGCCGATCCCGGCGATCGCCTCGACCTCGAGGCTGTCGAGGTCCCGCACGCCTTCGGCGTTGGCGAACAGCGCCACGTGGGTCCCGTCCGGGGTCACCGACGGCTGGAACCGCACCTCGGCGATCCGGCGATCGACCGCGCGCTGCTCGACGAGGCGTCGTTCGTAGTCGGCGAGTTCGTCGGCCGACGGGTCGAGCAGCACCGTGCCGGCGTCGCCGTCGACGATCGCCAGGGCCCCGTTGCTCGACTCGAGCATGATCTGGTCGACGCCGACCACCGCGGGGATGCCGAGCGAACGGGCCAGGATCGCGCCGTGCGAGTACTTGCCGCCGTGCGCCGTGACGATGCCACGGATGTGGGCGCGATCGAGCAGCCCGGCGTCGCTCGGCAGGAACTCGTCGGCGGCGAACAGGTAGTCGCTGCCGCCGGCGGTGAACTTCTGCCGTTCGGTGGCGACCAGGGCCCCGACCAGCTGCCGCCCGATGTCGCGCAGGTCGGCGGCCCGCTCGCGCATCGAGGGGTTCTCCATGGCCGCGAACACGCCCTCGTAGCGGGCGATGACCCGCTGCAGGGCGACCTCGAGGTTGACGCGCTGCTGCTCGACCTCGTTGCGCACGTCCTGCTGGAACGTCTGGTCGTGCAGGATCGCCAGCTGCGCGTCGTAGATGCGCACGTCCTGCTTGCCGAGCGAACCGGCCAGCTCCTGCTGCAGCTGCACCAGGTTGCGCGCGACGGTGGCGATGGCTCCCGCGAGGCGGCCGGTCTCGGCAGAGACCCCGTCCGGACCGACCTTCCAGGTCGGGATGTGGTCCAGCGTCGTGTGGAAATGCACGATCGGAGCGATCGCGATCCCACGCGCGGCGGCGATGCCTTTGAGTTTGCGAGCCATCCTTGGCACGAGGTTTTCGGGGACGGTGCCGCACTTTGCAACACGCCGGCTTCATCCCCTGGGGCTCGACTGCCGATCTTGCCGCGGGGGCCAACGCCACGACCATGAAGAGAACGCCGGAGACCTCGCGGGCGGAACTGCCTGCATTCCTCGACGCCGCCGAGACCGCCACGGCGGCCGAGGTCGAAACGCCGACGTCCGACCTCACCGACTCGTCGACCGAGACCGACGCCGCCAGCCTGGCGACGGCCTCGCCCGACGAGGCTCCTCCTCCTCCTGCGGACGGCCTGCCGACCGAGGACACCCAGCCGAGCGACGAGCTTGGCGCGGTGCCAGCGGCCGCAGCGCTGCCGCCGACGCGGGCTTCGGCCTTCGTCCAGAAGCACCAGCGCAAGGCATCCTCCGGTCAGGGCGGTGGGCTGTTCCTCGGCGCCGGCGTCGTGATGGCGGCGTTCGCGTTCGCGATGCCGTGGCTGCCGACCGACGCGGTCGGCGCCTTGACCAACCTCGGCTTCGGCCCGCAGGGCCTGTTCGTCTGCGGCATGGTGCTCGCCGGTGCGGGTGCGAGCCTGCGCCGCACGGCGCGCCTGCAGCAGAACCTCGACGCCGCCGAGGAACGCCGCCGCGCCGAAGCGGAGACCTTGAACCAGAACCTGCACGGCCTGTTGTCGGCCCGCACGTCCGGCGACGAGCCCGCCGCGAACGCCGGTCAGGACCTGCAGTACATCCTGCTCGCCCTGCAGCGTCAGGACGAGAAGCTCAACAACCTGACCAAGGCGTTCAAGATGTACGGCAAGCCCCTGATGGAGATCGCCAACCAGGGGACCGACCTCGCCGGTGTGGTGAGCACCGTGAAGAACCTGGTCGAGGCGAACGGCGAGAGCAGTCGCCAGGCGCTGCTGCGCATGGAGGCGCAGCTGAAGAGCCCGGCCGGCAAGCAGGAGCTCGCCGACCTGCAGAACAACATGCTGCAGATGGTGAAGAAGGTCGACGCGCTGGCGGCCAACGCGCCGTCTGTGGCCGTGGCCCCGTTGCAGCAGCAGGTCGGTCGCCTCGAGGTCGCCGTCGCCGCGATCGCGCAGCGGCTCGAGGACAGCGAGGTCAGGAAGAGCCTGCTGCGACTCGAGGAGAAGGCCCAGAAGGACCGCGAGACCCTGCAGGAGCTGCTGCGCGGTGAGCGGGTGCAGAAGGTCGGCGCCGAGTTGCAGGAGAAGCTCGAGCGCGCGACGCGCGGCCTGACCGACGGCATCTCGCAGCTGCGCGAGGGCAACCTCGGCGGCCTCGAGAACGCGGTGCGCGACATCCAACGCGAAGTGGCCGGCGTGGCCACGACGGTGGCGCAGATCAACGCGGCGGTGAAGAACGGGGCGCGCACGCCGGTGGCCGCACCGGCGACCGCACCGGCTCCGACGGCACCCGCGGCGAGCCCGGCCTCGACGGCGTCGAGCGCCGAGAAGCCGGCCGCAGGTCCGGCGGCGGCTCCCGCCGCAGAGAAGCCAGCCGGCGAAGCCGGCGGCTACCAGACGGGCAGCCGTTCGAGCGGTGGCAAGAACGTGCTCGGCGCGATCGCGAAGCTGAAGCAGATGAAGGGCTGAGTCGGCCGCGCCGCGGCTTTCGCGCGGCGAGCCGTTCGCCGATGCTGCCACGATGGCCACCCACGACCCGAGCCGCTGTCCCGTCTGCGGCGACCAGAACGGCTGCGCCGCGGTCGCCGCGGGCCGCGAGCGCTGCACCGACTGCTGGTGCTTCCGGGTGACGATTCCCGCCGGAGCGCTGGCGCGCGTGCCGGCGGCGGCGCGGGACCGCGCGTGCCTGTGCGCCCGTTGTGCGGGAGCGATTCCCGGCGCGCCGTCGGCCCAGGACGGCACTCAGGGCAGCGGCCGCGTGCGCGACTGACCGCTGCGGTTGCCGGCCAGGTCCTTCACCGACACGGTGAACGTGAACAGCTGCGTGTCCGGGATCGGGAACGGCTGCACCAGCGTGTAGCCGTTGGCGTCGATGCCGACGACCAAGAAGGCACCGGTCAGGAAGTCGAGCGGATCGGCCAACGGCAGGCCGAACACGGCCACGCGCAGGCTCGACGGGTCGAGGTCGGACGCACCGTCCGGATCTTCGATACGGAGCCCGATCGTACCGTCGGTCAGGATCGTCATGGCGACGTTCGGCGGGCTGCCGACGATCGGGCCTTGCTGGTGCACCGCGGTCACCGCGTCGATGTCGGCGCTGCCGCTGCCGGCGTCGAAGATCGTCGCGCCGACGCTGTCCGACACGGCGCCGCTCGGCACGTCGACCAACCGCACGTAGCGAACGGCCTGCAGGTCGACGAGACCAGCCACGACGAGCGACTCGCCGAGCAGATCGCCGAGATCGAACGCGTCGCCACCGGCCTCGACGAGGTCGAGCGGATCGGCCCCGGGCGACGTCGCCAGCATCGGCGTCTGCCCGGCCAGGTTGGCGTAGGCGCCGACCGGCATGGTGCCGAAGGCACCCGGCGACGACGGCGCGCCGAAGTAGCGCGCCGGGAAGCGCACGAAGTCGACGCCGTTGCTCGACACCTCGACGAACGCGACCTCCGCGAACGTGTTGGTCTCGTTGCCCGCGAGCCGGAACGGGTTCTCGGCGACCATCAGGTCGGCGCCGGGCCGATCGACGATCGGCGGCGTGAACTCGAGAGTCAGCGCCCCGCCGATGCCGAGCGAGTGCACGTGCGTCGCGCCGAGCGGGGCCCCGAGTGCTTGGGTCGGGTCGAAGATGCCCCCACCGGCGTTGCCGTTCGTGTTGCTGGACACGACCAGCGATGCGAACGGACTCTGCGCCGCGAGCGAACGCGGCAGCACGACGGGGACGGAGACGGCGAGCAGTCCGGGGAGGACTGCCGCCACGAGGCGCGCACGCGGCGCACCGTGCGAACGGATCGCAGGACGGAACGGGTTCATGACTCGGCGGCGTCGTTCGCGCCGCAGACGAGGGACGGTTGCGCGGCGCCCTCTCGGCGCCGGTTCCACGCGGATGTTCTGGCTCCCGGATCGTCCTACTGGCGAACCCTTCCCAGCGCGGTCGTCGGACCGGGCCAGTGGTGTCGTTCGCGTTCGTCCTCGGTCACAGCTGCGGGACAGCGCCGGCTTCGCACCGGACTTCCCCGCGGGGAACAGGACGGCTCGTAGCCGACGCGACAGCGGAAAGCAACGCGCCGCTGCGCTCCAATACGGCGATGAGCGAGAACTTCCCGGTCGGCATCACCAAGACCAAGGACCCCGGTGGCCGTGCGGCCCTGCAACTCGACGGCCCGGGAGGCCGTGTGCTCGTCAGCCTGTGCGGAGCCCAGGTGCTGTCGTGGCATCAAGCCGGCCAGGACGTGCTGTGGACCGCGAGCAAGCCCGAATACGCGCGCGGCAAACCGGTGCGCGGCGGTGTGCCGCTGGTGTTCCCGTGGTTCGGCGACCATCCGACCGACAAGAAGCTGCCGGCCCACGGCTTCGCGCGCACGCTCGACTGGCAGATCGCCTCGACCGGCCCAGGCCCCATGGTCGTGCTGGCGACGCAGGACGACGCGAGCACCCGCGCCCTGTGGCCGCACGCGTTCGGCCTGCGGTGCACGGTCGACGTGCGTTCTGGCCTGCGCCTCGCCCTCGAGATCGAGAACCGCGGTGCTGCGCCGTTCTCCTGCGAAGAGGCTCTGCACACCTACTTCGCGGTCGGTGACGTGCACACGGCGACCGTGCACGGCCTGCAGGGCGTGCGCTGCACCGAGACCGCGACGGCGCCGGAGACCGGCTGGGACGCCAAGGCTCCGCTGCGCTTCCGCGCCGAGACCGATCGCGTGTTCCACGGCACGCCCGATCGCCTCGAACTGCGCGCACCCGCGCTGGCTCGCAAGGTGGTGCTCGCCAGCACGAACGCGCGTTCGGCGATCGTCTGGAATCCATGGCCTGCGAAGACCGCGAAGCTGTCACAGATGGCCGCCGACGACTGGACGAAGTTCTGCTGCATCGAGACCGCGAACGTGAAGAGCGAGGCCCTGACGCTGGCACCGGGTGCTCGCCACACGCTCGAGCTGCGACTGCAGGTCGGCGCCGGCTGAACCGGGAACGGTGAACGAAGCGCCGACCCCCGCACACACGAGCGACGGGAGTCGCGTCAGCCGGCGGAGCAGGCACCCCGCCGCAGCAGGCGGGTGACGACCCCGCCGAGCAGGCCGATCGCCGGCACGGCGAACAGCCAACCCGGTACCCGCCAATCGGCCAGCAACGGCTCGACGACCCCATCCCACGACGCAGACGACGCGAACGGCACCGCAGCGAGCACTACGGCGAGCGCGACCCAGCGCCGGAACCGACGCCCCGCCAGTCCCGCAGCCACGGCATACGTGCAAGGCGTCAGCAACCAGGTCCACAGCACGGCTACCGAGAGCTGGCGCGCGTCCCGGTGCGCCGAACAGCACTCCCACAAGGTGAACGGCTGCACCCAACTCGTGCCGAGCAGCACCGCCACGATCTGCACGACCGCGAGACCGGCGAGCGGCACGAACGCCATGGTCGCCAGCAACACCACCACTTCCGCGGCAGCACCCTGCTGGCGGGACCACGCCGCGCCGCCGTGCCCGATCGGAGAAGCGAGCTGGACCGCAACGACCTGCCCGGCGAAGGCGCCCAGTGCGAAGCCGACTGCGACCAGCAGACCTGCGAAGCCGCAGTGGTCGACGTCCGCGCTGTGGCAGACCAGCAGCCACACACAGGCGACGACCGCCGCAGCACAGAAGGACCCCGCGGCCGCGATACGGACGCGGCACCACGTGGCGACCACCGCCGACCTCAGCCCGCCCTGCACATCCCCCGGCATGGGCAAGAGCATCGGCAGCTGGCGCATGCCGGCAGGAGCCGGGCGACATGGCGCAGCGCTCTTCCAGGACGAAGCCCCTGGTCCGACCAGGCTTCAGGGACGCGCCGCGAGGCGCGCGCGGGCCAGCTCGCGCAGCAGCTCCGCCGACCAGCGCGTCGACTCGTCGGCCGGCGCATCGACCGCCCGAACCCAGGCGGCCCGCGCGGCCTCGCCCTCGCCGGCCTTGTGCAGCACGTCGCCGAGGAACAGGTGGTTGACCGGCAGCGAGGCGAGCTCGCAGGCCTTCTGCAGCGACTCCTTCGCCTTCGGCACGTCGCCGTAGGGCCACGGCGCCTGGCCGCGGAAGCGCCCTTGCAGGCGCAGCGGGGCGCCGCCATCGTGCGCCGCGTCGAGCCGCAGGGCCTCGTCGATCGCCGCCACCATCTTCGGCCCGTAGCC
>JAEUHU010000455.1 GCA_016793305.1 Planctomycetota bacterium | reverse complement strand
CGTCACGCGCTGGCGCGACGGATGCAGGATCAGCAGCACGACCTTGGTCGAGTCCGAGATCTCCTTGATGCGCCGGCACCAGTCGAAGCGCCGGTCCTCACCGGGCGGCACGTCGAGCAGCACGATCTCGTTCTTGTGCGCAGCAGGATTCGGAATCTCGCCGCGGCCGTGCCGGCGTAGCTCGAGACCGACGCGACGGCAGCTGCGCCGCAGCATGCGGAACACGTCGGGATGCAGCAGGAACGCCGCCAGCGTGCCGCGGATCGGTGCCGCCGGAATGCTCTCGAGGCCGTCGTCCTCCCCGCGGGTGACGCTGCCGGTCGCGGGTGCCGCGGCCGGTGCGGGACCGGCGGCTGGCGCCGCGTCCCCGAACTCGAGCGGGCCCTTGTTCCAGGCCTCCGCGGTCGCGACGTCGACGACCAGCGAACCGATCGACTCGGCCGAGTCGCCGACCTTCAGCTTGAACGGCACGACCAGCACCTTCTCGGTGCCGAGCAGGCCGTCCTTGTCCACGCCCGGCTTCACGGTGCCGTGGTCCTGGTAGCGGATGTCGATGTTGCCGACCTGCTCGCGCAGCACGTTGCCGAAGCCGGAGAACAGCACGTTGCCGAGTTCGCCGAACGCCTCGGCGTCCTCGCCCTCCAGCGTGCCCTTGCTGCGCCGCTGGTTGACGACGTCCTCGGGAGTCATCATCAGCAGGCCGGCCATCAGGATCGCGTCGGAGACCTCGATCAGCGCGAACAGCGTCTTGCCGGCGAAGCCCTTGTCCATGGCGCCGCGGGCGACCGCCGAGGCCTTCGGCAGGCTGTTCAGGAACACGTCCACTTCGCGGACCTCGGGCTCCTGGGGACGCACCGTCAGCTCACGGCCGACCAGCGACCCCAGGGTCTCTCCGATGGAGCTCGTCAGCAGCGCGAACAGGCGCCGCAGCTCCTTTCCGGTTCCAGGTTTCAGGGTGGTGGCGGTCATGGCTCGTGCGACCCACCGACGTGTTCTCGGTGGTCCGGGCGGCCGGGATGGCTCTCAGTACTGGGGTTCGAAGTGCACGCCGATGTCGAGCTGGCCGCAGTCGAGGGCGACCCGCACCCGCGAGCGCAGCGCTCCGGCGGCGTTGGACTTCAGGCTGACTTCCCCGTTGTGGATCACGTTGGGCACCGACAGCTCCATCTGGTTGCCGGCGGCGACCCACGCGTTCTTGAAGTTGCCGGCCAGCATGTTGACCAGCTCGCCGAAGCCGTCGGCCGCCTCCTGGAAGGAACCGAGTTCGGACGGCTCCATCATCAGCATCTTGGCGGCGATGGTCTTGGCCATGTTCTCGTCGGTGCGGACCACGAACGTGCCCGATCGGGTGCCGGTGAACCCGAGCAACCCGATGACCTGTTCGGCGAACGTCGAGTGTTCTTCGACGGCGGCGTCGATCGCCGTCGGCGTGAGGAACACCATCGTCTCGAGGATCTCGCGTGCCGACTGCCGCAGGCTGTCGATCAGGTGCGGTTCCAGCGTCTGGATCGTCATTCCGGTGTCCCCCTGGCTTCGTGGTCCCCGGCCGCTCACTTCAGGAACGGACCGATGATCTCCTGGATCTTCTCGGGCGTGAACGGCTTCTTCAGGTAGCCCTTGGCGCCGCGGCTCATCGCTTCCTTCACGACCTCTTCGCTGCCCTCGGTCGTGATCATCACGATGGGCGGCGGCGTGCCGAGCTTCGTCGAGACGGCCTTCACGAAGTCGAGACCGTTCATGTTCGGCATGTTCACGTCCGACAGGATCAGGTCGAACTTGCCGCCTTCGATGGCCTTCATGCCCTCGACGCCGTCGCCGGCTTCCTTGAAGTCGGCGTTCTCGATGCCTGCCTGACGGATGCCGCGCATGATGATCTTCCGCATGGTGGCGGAGTCGTCGACGATCAGAACGTTCTTGGCCATGGTTCCCTGGTCGTGGTGACTGCTGGTGCTCGTGGTCTATCGGCACGGTCTGGCGCCGAGGTTCAGCAGTTCCGCGGTGCGTTCCATCTCGGCCGCGGCACGGGCGGCGATCGCTTCGATGCTCGTCGGCGAGAGCCCGAGCCGGGCGAGGGCGGCAGGTGCGATCGATGCCGTGGCGCGGCCGAACGGCATCGCGAAGCCCTGCTGCAAGGCCAACTGGTCGGCCACGTGCAGCAGTGCCGGCAGCGGCTCACCGGGCAGCGCGTCTGGATCGTGGTGGGTGCGCAGTGCCGTGACGAGGGCACGGGGCAGTTGCCAGGTGTCGCCGACGAGCCCGGCGACGGCGGCGTGGTCCTGGCCGAACACCGCGCGCTCGACACGTTCGTGCGGCAGCTCTTCGGTGGGCGGCTCGAGGGAGGCCTCGGGCAGCTGGCTCAGCGCCACTCGGCCGACGTCGTGCAGGATGCCGGCCGTGAACGCGGTGGCCGGTGCCACGAGCCCGGTCTGCTGCGCCAGTTCCTGGCACGCGAGTGCGCAGGCGAGCGAGTGGCGCCACAAGGCGTCGGCGTCGGTGTAGCGCCCGGTGCCCGTGGCGGCGAACGTGCTGGCCGAGCAGCTGACCAGCGTCAGCTGCACGAGATTGCGGGTGCCGACGTAGGTGACCGCGTCGCCGATCGCGGAGATCTCCTGGTCGAGTCCGGAGCGCGCCGAGTTGCACAGCCGCAGGATGCGCGCGACCAGCGTCGGATCGGTCCGGACCAGGTCGACGAGCTCGTCGATCGCGTAGTCCGGGTCTTGCACCAACGTCAGGACCTGCTGGGCGACGGCCGGCAAGGGCCGCATCGATCGCACCACGCGCAGGATCGGCAGGATGTTGGGCATCTGGGGCGGCGTTCTCTCCGTCCCCGTCATCGGCTCGCCGCCCGGCAACGGCCAAGTCGCCGCACCGAAGGGAACCACCTAGCCCCGTGCGTGCGGCCCCGAAGCCCCGGTCACACCGGCGCGCCCTGCACGCGCTCGAGTTGCGCCTTGAGACGTGCCATCACGTTGCTGTGGATCTGGCACACGCGCGACTCGGTGAGTTCCATGATCTCGCCGATCTCGCGCATCGTCAGGCCCTCGTAGTAATACATGATGATGATCAGGCGCTCCTTCTTGGTGAGGTTGCGCGTGATCGACTCGAGGATGTCACGCTGGTGGATGGTTTGGACCGGATCCTGGCCCTTCTTGTCGGCGAGGATCTCGACCTTCTCCATCTCCTTCTCGTCGTCGGAGTCGTCCCACTTGTCCGACAGCGAGAAGATGGTCTTGGCGTTGGCTTCGGCCTCGGTGGCCTGCAGCTCGGCGAGGCTGATGTTCATGGCCTCGGCGAGCTCATAGCTGTTCGGGTCGCGACCGAGTTGGCCCTCGAGCTGGCGCAGCGCGCGCTCGAGACGGTGCGCCTTGAGGCGCACGAGGCGCGGCACCCAATCCTGCGAGCGCAGCTCGTCGAGGATCGAACCGCGGATACGCGTCGTGCAGTAGGTCTTGAACTTGATGCCGCGCGACACGTCGAAGCCGTCGATCGCGTCCATCAGGCCGAAGGTGCCGGCGGAGGTCAGGTCGTCCAGCTCGATCGACTTCGGCAAGGTCTGCAACAGGCGCTCGGCGATCACGCGCACGAGTGGCATGTGG
>JAEUHU010000388.1 GCA_016793305.1 Planctomycetota bacterium | reverse complement strand
CCTCGGCACGCCGCACTACATGGCCCCCGAGCAGTGGCGCAGCGGCCAGGTCGACCACCGCGCCGACATCTTCTCGCTCGGCGTCGTGCTCTACGAACTGCTGACCGGCAAGCTGCCGATCGGCGACTTCGCGCCGCCGTCGGACCGCGAGGGCGTGCCGCCGCAGCTCGACTCGGTGGTGCGGCGCGCGCTGGCGCAAGATCCCGAACGACGCTTCCAGCAGGTCGACGAGTTCGAGCAGGCGCTCGACCAGGGCACCACCACGGTGGCGAACGAAGGGGGCAGCTGGCTGACGCGACGTCAGGGAACGATCCTGCTCGTGCTCGCCAGCGGCATCGCCCTGTTCGGCTGCCTCGTGCTGGGCCTGTTCATCCTGCTGGCCTCCGGGACCCTGAACAACCGGGCGGCACTGCCGGCCTACCTGCTCGGAGCCGCGGGCGTGTTCGCCGTCAGCACGATGGTCGCGGTGTTCGCGAGCCACCGGCTGCAGCACGGGCCCGAGGTCGCAGGGCGCGGTCTCGCCGCGTTCCTCACCTGGTTCGGGCCGGTCGTCGTGTTCGTCGTCGGCCTGCTCGGTCTGCTGGCGCAGAGCGAGGACGTGCAGGAACGGCCGTGGATCCTGCTGCTGGTCGCCGGGCTGCTGCTGCCGCTCGCGACGTGGTTCCTGCATCGCCAGGCGACGCGGGCCGCGCGCCCGCCGGTCCGTCAGGCGTCGGTGCCGAAGTAGCCGCGGTACCAGTCGCGTTCGTGGTGGTCCAGGGCACTGGAGTCGACGACGAAGCCGGGCTCGAGCCAGGCGC
Organism: Planctomycetota bacterium; assembly: GCA_016793305.1. The sequence goes on along the minus strand of JAEUHU010000388.1, from coordinate 12,441 downwards.
ACAGACGCTGCAGCGTGCGATGGTCGCGCTGACTCACCACCGGCACGCCGTGCCGCAGCAGCAGGGCGGTGGCGACGCCGACGCCGCGCTGGTAGCGCCGCGGTTCGTCGAAGCGACACCCGAGCGAGACCACCTGCGACCCGCAGGCCGCACTCATGTCGGTCAGCACCGCGAGCTCGATGCGCTGTTCCTGCGCGAACGCGAGCATCGCGCGGGCCCCGGCCAGCATGCCCGAGGTGAGGTCGCGACCGTGTTGGTCCAGCACACGCGCCGTGCCGTCGAGCAGCGCCTGGCCGTCGCCGCCGTGCAGGTCGGGCATCGTGCGCGGCGTGCCGAGCCCATGGTGTTCGGGACAGAACGGCAACCAGCGCAGCAGCGGATGCGTGCGCAGGGCCCCGAGAGCCTGCCCCATGCCGTAGTCGGTGCCGTCGACGCCGCAAGGCTGGCCCATCAGGCAGCCACTGACCAGCACGCGCAGGGGCTCGGCGGGCGTCGGACGCCGCAGCCTCGTCATCGCTTCGGGATCCTTCGGCAGCAGCACCATGCCGGTCGAATGCAGGGTTCTCGCCGCGAATTGCCGGTCAGAGCCGGAACTGTCGCACGAGCTCGCCGAGCCGCCCCGCGGTCGCCCGCACGTCGCCGGTCAGGCGCGCCGCGGCGACGGTGAGCTCCTGGGTGCGAGCCGTGCCGACCAACACTTCGGGCGCCGTGTCCCGGATCGTCGTCGACGAACCGGCGGCGCGCGCCACCGCCTGCCCGACGTCGGCAGCGTCGCGGCGCTGCGTCGCGACCTGCCCGGTGATGCCCTGCTGCAGGGCGTGCACCTGCATCACCTGCTCGCGCAGGCGCCCCATCGCGGTCGTCGACCTCTGGGCCGACGACTGCACCTCGTGCACGGTGCGGGCGATGCTGGCCGCTTCGCTGGCGGTGCGCATCGCCAGGTTGCGGACCTCGTCGGCGACCACCGCGAAGCCCGCTCCAGCCGTGCCGGCGCGGGCCGCTTCGACGGCAGCGTTGAGCGCCAGCAGGTTGGTCTGCCGCGCCAGGTCGGCGATCACGGTCGAGACCTTGTCGATCTCGCGCGCCCGATCGGCGAGCCCACGCACCACGGTGTCGACCTCGGCGGCGGCCCCGGCCGCGTCGGTCGCGTGCCGGTGCGCCGTGTCGCTGCCGTTGCCGACCGCGGTGACGGCCGAATGCAGTCGCGCGGTCGCTTCGCTTGCGCAACCGACCGCGGTGACGATCTCGCTGGCTGCGCCACCGAGCCGCTCGGCCTGCTGCCGCGACGTGCCGGCCTCGACCTCGAGTTCGCCGATGCGCGCTTCGAGGTCGTGTACCGCGGTGTGCAGGGCCGCCACGCCCGTGTCGACCGTCTGCACCGTCGCGTGGATCTTGGCGACGAACGTGTTGAAGCCGCTGGCGAACGCGCCGACCTCGTCGCGCGAGCCGATCTCGAGCCGGCTGTGCAGGTCGCACTCGCCGGCGCCCAGCGTGGTCAGCAGCCGCGCCATGCGCGCGATCGGGCGCACCACCTGACGCAGCAGCAAGAAGGCGAGTGCCACCGACAGCACGACACTGGCCGACAGCAGCGCCCGCTGTCGCTGCGTGCCAAGCGTCGTCGACGCAGTCGCAGCGACCTGCTCGGCGTCGAGCGCCTGCGCGAGGGCGACTTCCACCCCCGCGGCCGCGGCGTGGAATCGCCGGTACGCCTCCGCTTGCCGACTGCGTTCGTTCGCGTAGTCGTCGACGTGCTTGCGCAGGATCGCGGCGGCTTCACAGGCCGCGGTCGCCACCGTGCGCGCCTCTGCATCGGTCAGCGCCTCGACGTCGTCGTCACCGCCCTGCCCGGCCAACGCGCGCAGCGTCGCCTGGGCCTCGTCGCCGGCGAGTCCCAGCGCGAGCATCGCCTGCTCGCCGTCGGGCGTGCCGGCCGTCGCCGAGAACCGCAGGAACGCGTTCTGCTGCCGCGACACCGCGCGCTGCACCAGGCCCACCGACTCGGCCGCGTCGTCGTCGGCCGCCTGCTCGAGCGCCGACAAGCGTGCGAACAGCGGCGCCAGTGCGTCGTCGACGGCCCGCCGGGCGGACTGCTCGGCCTCGCGGCCCGGCAACACGTCGGCGACCGCGGCCAACAGGTCCCGCACGTCGGTGCCGGCCGGGGCGCCCTGCTCGACCGCACGCCGCTGGGCTTCGAGCCGCGCCTCGACGGGTTCGCCCTGGCGCAGCCGTTCGGCCTCGATGGTCGTGCGCAACGCCTCGGCGCGCAGCTGGATCAGCACCCGCTGTCGCTCGGCACGTTCCGCCGCGGCCCGGCTCTGCTCGTCGCCGAACCAACCGACGCTGCCGAGCAGCGCCACCTGGACCAGCGACGCCCCGAGCAGTTTCCAACGCAGCGAGACCACGCGATCACTTCTCCAGGGTCAGTTCGAGCTTCTGCGGTGCCCCTTCGGCGACCACGACCTCGCGCTCCAGCGCCTTCAGCCGCTTGTTCCAGGTGCGCAGCGTGTAGGTGCCGGGCGGCACGTTCTCGAGCTTGAAGGTGGCGACGAAGCGCGCCTTGCCCTCGGGCGCCTCCTTGTCCTTCTGCAGTTCGACGCGCACGAAGTGCGGCGTGTCGAGCACCAGCACGTGCATGGTCATCTCCGGGTGCAGGCGGCAGACGATCGGGAACTCCCCCGCCTCGCCGAACACGTGCGTGCGTTTCTCGCCCTTCTCGGTGTCGGCGTCGAGCTTGCAGCACGGCGCCTCGACGAACACGTTGTGGCGCACCTGGTCGTCGTTCTGGAACTCGACCGAGCTGCCGCGCACCACCGGCAGCACGTGTGGCTCGAAGGCGAGCTTCTTCTGCACCACGGTCGCCGTGGCGGGCTTCGGCGGCGTTTCCGGCTTCTGCTTCGGCTCCAGCCACAGCACCACGTCGCGCTGGCTGGTGGCGCCCTTCGTGGCGATCTTGACGTCGGTGACGAGCGTGCCCTCGACGCCGCCGGTGGCCGGTGGCGCATCGGGCCAGAGCACCAAGGTCGAGGTCAGCAGGGCCAGGGTGGCGAGAGGCAGGTGCATGGGATCCGTCCTTCAGCGGTTCGGGCCGGCGAGCGGGCGCCCTTCGTAGGTGCCCGTCAGCGTGCGCAGGAACGCGACGAGGTCGGAGACCTCCGCCGGCGCGAGCTCGACGCCGAGCTGGTAGTTCGCCATCGCACGCACCGCGTCCTCGAGCGTGGCGATCGACCCGTCGTGGAAGTACGGCGCGGTGAGCTCGACGTTGCGCAGCGACGGCACCTTGAAGGCGTGGCGGTCGCGCTCGTCCTTGGTGACGTTGTAGCGGCCGAAGTCGGAGTGCTGCAGCTGCCGCGCGCCGAAGAAGTCGCGCTTCTGGCCGAGCTTCTGGAACGTCTTGCCGCCGACCGCGGCACCGTAGTGGCACTGCGTGCAGCCGACCTGCTTGAACCGCGCGTAGCCGCGCCGTTCCTGCTCGGTCAAGGCGTCCTGCTCGCCTTCGAGCCAGCGATCGAAACGCGAGCCCGGCGTCAACAGCGTCGCCTCGAACGTCGCGATCGCTTCGAGCACCCGTTCGGTGGTGACCAGCTCGGCCCCCTCGCCCTGGCCTGGGAACGCCTGCGCGAACGCGCGCACGACGGCGGCGTCGTCGCGCAGCCGCGCGACGATCTCCGGGAAGTTGCTGCCCATCTCGCCAGCCGCCTGGGGCGGGCCGGACGCCTGTTCGGCGAGGTCCTTGGCCCGGCCGTCCCAGAACTGCGCGATGCCGAGCGCCGAGTTGAACACGGTCGGCGTGTTGACGGTGCCGACCTGGCAGTAGATGCCGACCGCGCGCGGCGTGCGGTCGATGCCCGCGAAGCGCAGGTCGTGGCACGAGGCACACGACACCGTCAGGTCCTTCGACAGGCGCGGATCGTGGAACAGCTGGCGGCCGAGCTGCACACGTTCCGGGGTCGTCTCGAGCTCGAGGCTCTCGGCGAGGTCCGCGACGCTCGGCAGCACTTCGAGCGGCTCCTCGTCGTCCGGTGCGACCGGCACGACGAGCGGTGCCGGCAACGTTTCGCCCATCGGCGCCGGCATCGGCGCCGCCGGCGTGGAGGGAGCCGGAGAGCCGGACTCGGAGACCTGGCAGGCGGCGAGCAGGCACACGCCAAGCCAGGAGATCGAACGATGCGCAACCTGGGCCATGGCGCGCGCATCGGGCGTGCCGTCCACGCATCTGCAGCCCGTCGACGAAGCCGCGGCGCCACCGCTCCTGCGCACCAGGGCTACGGACGACGCCCCTCGCAACCGCTCACTTCGGCGAACGCCAGGCGACCGCGAGCAGGTGCTCGAGCCACTTGTCGCGCGACCAGGCCTTGGCGGGCTGCTTGCCCGGCGTTCCGGCGAGTTCGAGCAGGCGGCGCTCGACGCCCGCTTCGATCGCGCCCGGGTCGAGCTGCAGCAGGTGCCACAGCACCAGCGTGTCGCGCGGCGACTTCGCGACCGTGACGATCCCGTAGGCAGCCTTGCCGAGCACCTCGGCACCGGCCTTCGCTTCGAACGCGAAGGCCATGTCCACGGCCTCGCGCAGGGCCTCGCTGCTGTCGTCGAACAGGGGCCAGCCCGGCAGGCCACCGCGCACGGTCCACGACGCGCCGGCCGGCACCACGAACTGCCGGCCGGCGCAGCGGGCGGCGACCACGCCGCGTTCGACGTGCAGCACCGCCTGCGAAGCTTCGGCTTCGAGGCGCAGCAGGCACGGCTCGAAGCCGAACGGCTCGAGCCCTGCACCCTCGCAGGCGAACTGCACGGCGGGCGCACCCTTCGTGGCCGGGGCCGGCACGTCGATCCGCACGCCGCCGCGCACCAGCTGCAGCGACACCTGGGACTCGTCGCAGGCGAGCACCCGCAGTTCGCCACCGGCTTGCAGCTCGGCCACCAGCACGCCCTCGGCGCGCACGGTGCACGGGCGGTCGCGCGCCTCGATCGTGCGCCCGGCGTCGGCGGCCTGCAGGTCCACGAACTGCGGCGAGTTCCCGGGGACGTCGCCGCCTCGCGTCGCCAGCCAACCGACCAGCGCCAGCAGCGCCGCCGCCAACGGCAGCAGGCGCCACAGCCAGCGCTGCGGGCGCCGCGCTGCGGCCGCGATCGGGAAGTCCGGGGGCAAGCCACGCCCGTCGTGGGCCAGCGGTGCCAGCAGGCGCTCGAGGGCCTCGATCTCCCGATCGGCCTTCGAGCCTGGGGCTCGGCGTTCCTTGTCGAACAGGTAGTCGAAGGGCTCGCTCACGGCAGTCCTGCCTCCGTCAGCAACGGGCGCAGCAGCGCCATGCCGCGCGTCAGGTTGACGCGCACCGAACCGTGCGTCATGCCGGTGCGGGCGGCGATCTCGGGTCCGCTGAGCCCCTCGACGAGGCGCAGGGTCAGCGTCTCGCGGTAGGCCTCGGGCAGGCGCAGCAGGCACGCGAGCGCCCGGTCGGCGGCGGACTTCGTCGCGTAGCTGTCGGCCGGCGACGGTTCGCGGCCCGCGAGCTCGGGCAGCTCGGCGGCCGGCCGACGCACCTTCTCGCGCTGACGATCGATCGAGGCACGCCGTGTCGCCGTGCACAACCAACCGGGAAACGCCGCCGGATCGCGCAGCTCCCCGAGCTTGGCGAACGCCTGCAAGAACACCTCCTGGGTCACGTCGTCGGCCACGTCACGTCCACCGATCGCCAGTGCGATGCCGTGCACCGTGCGCACGAACTCCCGGTACAGCGCCTCGCAGGCGGCGCGATCGCCGGCCTGCGCCCGCTGCACGAGCCGTTCGGTGCCGACCGAGGTCGGCTGCGGTTGCTGCGTCACCACGCGTGCCGACGATAGCGGTCAGTTCCCCGGGGATGCGAGCATGGCCGCCGCGGCCTCGCGCGCCGCCTCGTCCTTGCCGCAACGCGCGACGTTGCGCAGGTGCGGCTCGAGGAAGCGCTCGAGCCCCGCCAGCACCGTGGCCCCGCGCGCGGCGATCGCCGCGTCGGCGCTACGGCGATCGCGCAGGGCCTGTTCGACGCGCTGCTGCATCGCCGGCGTGATGAACTCGAGCCGCCCGACCAGCACCCGCACCAGCTCCTTCGGTCGCGGCGAGAGACCGAGATACAACACCGCGTCGACCTGCTCGCGCGGCAGCAGGTAGACGATCCGCGCGCCGTCCTTCTGGAACCACGAGCGCGACCAGGTCGCCACCATCGCGCGCGCTTCGTCGAGGTAGAGCCCCTGGTCGACCAGTGCCTTCATCACCACGGCCCCGACGGTGCGCGCGAAGACGTCGCGATCCGGTTCGACGCGCGCCGCGGCGAGGGCCAGCGCGACCGAGCCACCGGGTGCGAGCGGGGCACCGACCACGAACCGCCCGCCCGCCTCGGTCAGTTCGAGCGCCAGTGCGAACGGAATCGCCTGCTTCATGCGGTTCGCGAAGTGCGTCACGCCGGCGGCGTCGGTCTCGGCCCGCACCTGCGGCTGCCATCGACCGAGCCCGCGGTAGAACAGGTAGTGCTCGGCTTCCGGCTTCGCCGGCGAATCGGCGGCGATCCGCGTGCGCACGTAGCTCGCCTGCGTCTGCCGCGCGAAGTGCCACGGATCGTCGGCTGCGACCTCCGGAATGCCGGCCGGAGCCGGCCTCGTGCGCGGGATCACGTCGACGTCCCACACGAGGCTCGAGAAGTCGATGCCGGAGACGTCGAGGCGCGCCTTCTGCAGCACCGGGAGCTCGGGCGTGACCGTGTGCGGCAGCGGATAGAACTGCGTCATCACGCCGTGCTGGAACCACACCCGGACGTGCGCCTGCATCGGTTCGTCCGCGTAGAAGTAGATCACCGGCGTCTCCATCTTCTGCGTCACGCGGCTCGCCGGCAGCTTCTCGCCGTCGGCCGGCGCGAACGCGGCGATGCGCGCGAGGTCGTGCACGAACTTCGGCAGGTGCTCCTCTTCGTGGTGCAGGCCTTCGAGCACCAACCCGTCGGTGCCCGCCATGCTGGTGAACGTGCCCCACTCGTGCACGACGTAGTTCGCCGGCGGTGGCTCGGCGGGTTCCTGGGCCGACGGAGCGGTGACGAGGGCGGCACCCGCCAGGAGGACGACGAGGGCGGCCCGGACTGCGACGCGTGGTTCCATGCCGGCCCGGACGCGGCCCAGGGACGAGGTGTTAGCGAGCCATGCCGGAACAAGACGCCGCGGCCCCTCAGGCCATGGGCCCCGGCTTGGCAGACGGAGCCAACAGCCCGACCTCGTCGTCGACCGGCCAGCCGAGCCAGTCCACCACGCGCGTCAGGGCGGCTCGGGCCGGACCGGCGAACCCGGCCCGGTGGATCCGCAGGCTGCGCCCCGGACCGACCAGGTGGATGCGGAACGACCATTCGCGGTGGGCCCGCACGTGGCAGGCGCGGATCCGCCCGAAGTCGGTCAGGGGATGGACCCGACCGAACAGGTCGTGGCCGAGCACCCGGAACGACGTTCGCACCGTGCCGGCAGCGCGGTCGAACACGGTGGTCCGGGTGCCGATGCCGAACCCGACCAGCACCACCAGGATCAGCAGCCCGAGCGACGCAACGAGCGCGCGTCCCAGGAAGTCGCCGCCTTCCCCGCCGAGCACGCGGATCCACGCATAGGCGAACCCCGTCGCGATCACCAAGGTCAGGCCACGCAGGAACGGCACCACGTGGTCGGCGAGTACGAGGCGGTCTTCGGCGCGCATCTGCGGGATTGTGCCCTGGGGTGGCTCCGACGACATCCGCCGTTAGCCGGGGGCGCAGCACCCTTCACCAGGCGGGGGCGCGCCGTTGCAATGGGCTCGGGAAGGCATACCGTCGCTGCCCATGCCCGAGCCGGAACGTGCGGAGCCAGCCACTGCCACGTCGCTGCGCGACCGCGTGATCCTGGTCACCGGTTCGACGCGTGGCATCGGGCTTTCGATCGCCCACGAACTGGCGGTCCGCGGCGCCCGGGTCGGGGTGCACGGCCGCGACCAGGCCCGAGTCGACGCGGTGTGCGCCGGGCTCACCGCGGCCCACGGCCGAGCGGCCGTGCCGATCGCCGCCGACTTCGCCGACCCGACGTCCGCGACCACCGCCGTGCAACGCTTCGTCGCTGCGACCGGCCGCCTCGACGGCCTCGTGAATTGCGCCGGCGGCGGCAAGGCGGTCGCGTTCCGCGGCCTCGACCTGGCCCGCTGGCGGCAGACGTTCGCGATCAACCTGGAAGCCGCCCTGCTGGCGACCCAGGCCGCCTACCCGACGATGCGGCAACAGAAGAGCGGAGCGATCGTCAACGTCGCGTCGCTGGCCGCGCACGGCCCCGGCCGCTGGATGGGTGCCGACTACGCCGCCAGCAAGGCCGGCCTGGTCAGCCTGACCTACAGCCTGGCCCTCGAGGCGGCGCGCCTCGGCATTCGCGTCAACGCGGTGTCGCCGGGCATGATCGAGACCGACATGACCGCAGCACTCAGCGCGGAGATGCGGGCCGGGGTCGGCATCCCGTTGCAGCGCTTCGGCAAGCCCGAGGAGGTCGCCCACGTGGTGGCCTTCCTGCTCGGCGATGCCTCGGCGTACATGACCGGCCAGGTCGTGCACGTGGACGGTGGCCTGTGGATGCGAGGCTGAGATGAACGAACGACGACGCGTGGTGGTGACCGGCATCGGCCTGCTGAGTGCGCTCGGCGGCGACGACGACCGCATGGCCGAACGGCTGTTCGCCGGCGACGGCGGCATCGCGAAGCTGCGTGCCCTCGACGCCGCGAAGTTCAAGTCGCAGAACGCTGCCGAGCTCGCTCCGGACGCGTTGCCGACCGCCCTCGCCACGCTGGGGCTGCGCGCTGGCGACCGCACCACCGACATGGCGCTGGTCGTCGCCGCAGGGGCCCTGGTGGCCGCCGGCCTGCTGCCAGCGGGACCGGCAGCACCGGCCGCGGCCGGCAGCCTCGCCGAGACCACCGCGGTGGTGTTCGGCACCGGCAACGGCCCGTCGCACGCGCTGCAGGAGTCGTGGGACGCCTACGCGCAGAAGGGCGGCAAGCTGCTGCGCCCCACCACCGTGCCGCGCTGCATGGCGAACGCGGTGAGCTCGATGGTGTCGATCCAGTTCGGCCTGCGCGGCGGCAACTACGTGGTGGTCTCGTCGTGCGCGTCGTCGACGGTGGCGATCGGCATCGGCTACCGCTCGGTGCTGCACGGCTACGCCGACCGCGTGCTGTGCGGCGGCAGCGAGTCGATGTTCACCGACGCGCTCTACTCGAGCTGGGACAACCTCGGCGTGATGTCGAAGAACGCGGAGCCATCGCGCGCGAGCCGCCCGTTCGACGTGGACCGCGACGGCTTCGTGCTCGGCGAAGGGGCCGGCGCCCTGCTGCTCGAGTCGCTCGACGCCGCCAAGGCGCGCGGCGCCCGGATCCGTGCCGAGGTGCTCGGCTACGGCGAATCGTCGGACGGCACGCACATCACGCGCCCGAGCCAGGAAGGCCAGGCGAAGGCGATGCGGCAGGCGCTGCAGTCGGCCGACCTGCCGCCCGGTGCAGTCGACTTCGTCAACGCGCACGGCACCGGCACCAAGGCCAACGACGCGACCGAGGCCGAGGCGATCGCGGCGGTGTTCGGCAGTGCCGGGGCGATGCCGTGGGTCGCTTCGTGCAAGCCGTTCTTCGGCCACCTGCTCGGCGCAGCCGGTGTGGTCGAGACGATCGCCTGCATCCGCCAGCTCGAGCACGGCCGCCTGCACGGCAACCCCAACCTGGAACGGCCCGACCCGGCCTGCGCCGTGCGGCTGTGCGGCCGCGAGGCGCTGCCACAGCCCGTGCGCGTCGCCATGAAGAACAGCTTCGGATTCGGCGGCGGCAATGCGACGCTGATCCTGGGCCGCTACGAAGCCTGACGCAACCCGACCGACGCAACGAGGACCGACCCCGTGGAACGCTCCGAGATCATCCACCGCCTGCGCTCGATCATGGCGCGCACCGCCACCACCCAGCACGACTGGGATCGCGTCGGCGAGTCCGACACCATCGCGTCGCTCGGCATCGACTCGCTGGCGATGCTCGACTTCGTCTACGACATCCAGCAGGAGTTCGCGGTGCAGTTCGAGGCGCACGAGTTGGTCGGCGTCGGCACGGTCGGGCAACTGGCCACGTTCCTCGGCGAACGGACCAAGGCGTGAAGCGGCTGCGGCACCTGCTCGAGTACGCCGCGGTCCGCACGGTCCTGTTCGTGGTCGACCTGCTGCCGGTGCGCGTCGCGGTCGCGCTGGCGAACGGCCTCGGCGACCTGGCGTGGCTCGTGATGGTGCGGCGGCGCCGCGTGGCGATCGACAACCTGACGCGCGCCGGCTTCGCCCCGGACGGCAAGCAAGCACGCCGGGCCTCGCGGGCGGCGTTCCGCCACTTCGTGCGCGTGGTCGTGACCTCGATCAAGTCCGATGCCCACTGGCGCCGCGTGCCGTGGCAGCAGTGCGTCGCCTGGCACGTGCCACCGGAGGTCGCGGCCCTGCTCGACGATCCGCAGCAGGGCGTGATCCTCGCGTCGGGCCACCTCGGCAGCTGGGAGGTCGGCGCGCAGGTGCTGTCGCATCGCAAGCCGGTGCTCGGCATCACGCGCAAGATGAACAACCCCTACGTCGACCGCCTGATGCTGGCGCGCAAGCCGCGGCATCGCTTCGAGCTGACGCCCAAGCGCGACGCCGACCTCGGTCGGCTGGTCGGCGCGCTGAGCAGCGGCAAGGCGCTGGCGATCATGATCGACACGCACGCGCGCGAACGTGGCATGGCGGTCGACTTCTTCGGCCGGCCGGCGATGAGCCACACCGCGATCGCGCTGCTGCACCTCGTCACCAGGAAGCCGATCGTGTTCGGCTACTGCCTCGAGGTGGCCCCGATGCGGTTCGCGTTCCACGCCACCGGCCCGTTCCGCTTCGCCCCGTCGGGCGACAAGCAGCGCGACGTGCGCACGATCCTCGAGCACCTGAACCGCGAACTGGAGGCGGCGGTGCGGAGCTGCCCCGAGCAGTACATGTGGGGCCACCGGCGTTGGCGCGTGCCGAGCGAAGCGGCAGCACCGCCAGCCTGAAGTTCGCCGGTGGGTTGGCTGCCAAGGAGACGACGCAGCGGGGCTGGTTGCGTCGAGTTCGCGAGGAACGGGTCCCGCCTCGCGGCGTCCTGGCAAGCCCTGAACCGGGTCGCCCGGCGGGCGACCAGGCTCAGAACACGCCGAGCGTGAACTGCAGCGCGTTGGTCGAGGTCGCGGCGGTGAACACGCCGGGCGACGACTGCGCGAGTGCCACCCACTGTTCGAACAGCTGCACGCCGGCGACCGCGGGATCGTTCGGCAGCTGCACGGTCGCCACGGCCTGGCCGTCGAGCGGGCTCAGGAAGCCGTAGACGTCGGGCGTGACCAAGGCACTGCAACCGGGCACGCCGAACGAGAACAGCTGGTCGAGCGTCTCTGCCATCGTCGACAAGCCGAACACCGCCGCGACCAGCGAGCCCTCCGGCAGCCCGGTGCCGCGCGTCGCCAGCACGCCGCCGGCCCACGGCAGGCTGGTCGCTTCGATCTGGCCGAGGCACCCATCGCCGAGCGGTGCGGCACTGGCCGGGCACGTGGTGGTCAGCGCCTGCAGCGGCGACAACGCCGTCGGTCCGTCCTGGAACTGCCCGCCGACCAGCACGTCGCCCGAGGGCCGCACCATCAGGTCGTTGCAGAAGCCGGACGTGCCGGGCCCGATCGCCGTCCAGCTGGTGCCGTTCCAGCGGCGCAGCGTGGTGACGAGACCGCCGCTGATCAGGTCGCCGTTCGGCAGCGGCACGACGACGATCTGGTAGTCGGGGTTGCCGGCCAGCAGCGTCCAGGTGGCGCCGTTCCAGACGAACGTGTCGATGCTCGCCGCGACCAGCGCACCGTCGGCGCGCACGCACAGGTCGCGCACCGTGCTCGACAGGCCGCTGCCGAGGTTGGACCAAGCACTGCCGCTCCAACGCGCCACGCGGTTCGCGGGCACCCCGCCCATCTGCGTGAAGCTGCCGCCGGCGACCAGCGCACCGTCGGATGCGAGCACCAGCGAACGCACGTCGCCGTTGGCGCCGCTGCCGAACGTCGACCAGGCCGCACCGTCCCAGCGCGCGAGGCTCGCCGCCGGCACGCCGCCGGCCTGGTTGAAGAAGCCGGCGACGGCGAGCGCGCCGTCCGGCAGCTCGACGAGTGCGTGGACGTAGGCCTGCAGCGTGCTGAACGTCACGCCACCGCCGACCGACGACCAGACGCCACCCGACCAGCGCGCGAGGCGCGAGATCGCGACGCCGTTCACGGTCGTGAACTCGCCGCCGACGATCAGGTCGCCGTTCTGCATCGCGAGCAGGCACAGCGGCCGGCCGTTCGTCGTGCCGAGCGTGACCCAGCTGTTGCTGTTCGCGTCCCAGCGCTGGACCGAGCCGCTGCCGCCCGAGCCGCGGCCGACGAC
>JAEUHU010000293.1 GCA_016793305.1 Planctomycetota bacterium | reverse complement strand
CTCGCCGTTGCTCTCGAGCAGGAACTCGGTGGCGACGACGCCGTGCTTGGCCATGCCGTAGACCATCTCCCAGTAGGTCGAGGTCTGCCGGTAGGCGCGATTCAGCGGATGGTCGGGGGCGAGGATGGCCAGCGCCTCGGCCTCGTTGCGCGGCCAGAAGTCCTTGTTGATCGCGTCGCGCGACTCGCGCATGACCGGCTCGCGGCGCAGGTCGTAGACCTTCAGGATCAGCTCGGCATCGTGGTGGTCGGGCTTCTTGTTCATGGCAAGAAGCAGAGCCGAACGCGCCCCCCGGCGCAAAGGCCCTTCGGCCGCTACGCTCCGGGCCCGCATGCGGCCCTTCATCCCGACCGCCCTCGGCCTCGTCCTCGCGACGAGCCTCGCCGCCCAGCGGCCGGAGCGATCGCCGGCCGATCCGGCCCGGGCCTTCTTCGCCGGCCTGCCGGTGGTGCGCGTGCAGCTGACGTTCGACGACACCTCGCGCCAGCTGCTGCGCGAGAAGCCCCGCGAGTACGCCCCGGCGAGGCTGGTGCTCGACGACACGACCTTCGTGAAGGTCGGCGTCAAGCTGAAGGGGGCCGCCGGCAGCTTCCGCGACTTCGACGACACGCCGGGCTTCACGATCCACCTCGGCAAGTTCGGCGGCGAGGAGCGCTTCCACGGGCTGCAGCGCTTCCACCTGAACAACGGCGCGCAGGACGAGTCACGGCTGTGCGAGTGGCTCGGCCACGAAGTGTTCACCGCGGCGAAGTACCCGGCTCCGCGCGTCGGCCACGCGATCGTGCGCATCGACGAACGAGCGCCGCGGCTCTACGTGCTGCGCGAGTCCTACGACAGGCAGTTCCTGCGCCGGGTGCTCGGCGACGATCTGCACGGCAACCTCTACGACGGCGGCTTCTGCCAGGACGTCGACGCCGAGCTCGAGAAGGACGGCGGCGACGGGCCTGACGACCGCGCCGACCTGCAGGCGCTGTGCGAACTGTGCCGCGGCGTCGACCAGCGCCGCGCCGAACGGTTGGCCGCGGCCGTCGACATCGCCGCGTTCCTCGACTTCGTCGCGCTCGAAGCGATGGTCGGCCACTGGGACGGCTACAGCCGGAACGCGAACAACTTCCGGCTCTGGCTGCCGAAGGGTGGTCCGGCGCTGTTCTTCCCACACGGCATGGACCAGATCTTCGGCGACGGCGAAGCGTCGATCCTCGACCACCCGCCGGCGATCGTCGCCAGTGCCGTGCTGCAGCAGCCGGGCTTCCGCAAGCGCTACCGCGAGCGAGTGAAGGCGCTGGTGCCGCTGTTCGCGCCGGAACGGCTGCGACCGCGCCTCGAAACCGCCGCCGCGGCGATCCAGCGTGCCCTGAAGCCGGTCGACGCCGAAGCGGCACGAGCCCACGGCGACGCAGTGCGCGATCTGCTCGAACGGGTCGAGGCCCGTCACAAGAGCCTCGCCGAGCAGGCGAAGGCGCCGGAGCCGAAACCGTTGGTGCTGGCGCGCGGCAAGCCGCTGCTGCTGAAGACCTGGCACCCGGGTGCGGAGACGTCGGGCATCAACCTCGAACGCAAGACCACGCCGCAAGGGCAGGCCTACCAGCTCGAGGTCAAGGGCAAGGGCGAGGAGCCGCGGCGCGGCAGCTACCACACGCACGTGCTGCTCGGGCCGGGCCGCTACGAGCTGCGCGCGACGGTGCGCTGCACGGGCGTGGTGCCGCCGCCGAAGGACGAAGAGGGGAACGAGCACGGCGGGATCACGCTGCGCGCGGGCGACGGGGTCAGCGAGCGGCTGACTGGCGACGTGGCGTGGCGGGCGCTCTCGTGCGCCTTCACGGTCGAGCAGTTCCAGCAGAACGTCGAGCTGCGCTGCGACTACCACGCCTTCGTCGGCAAGGCGTGGTTCCGCGTCGACTCGCTGGTGCTGGTGCGCGTCGGCGATTGAGGGCGAGACCAATCCCGGCGTCGAGACTCCTTGGACCCAGACTTTCCATTAATCCGTCTAAATGGAAAGTCTGGTTACGCGGGCTGGCGTCACCGCGTGCCCGTGGCTGCAGCGTCCTTGCGCCCGAGGCTCTCGCCGGCCTGCCGGCGCTCGGCGAGGAAGTCCTGGTAGCCGCGCTCGGCGCCGAACGCGGCGGTGAAGGCCGCCAGGGCCTCGCGGTGCAGTTCCAGGTTCGGCTTCGGGCTCGCTTCGACGTGCAGCAGGATGCCGCCCCAGAAGTCGCGTGTGGCGTTCCGTTCGTGCGGTCGCTTGCCGTGACGGTGCATCCCCACGAACTCGCCGCCCACGACCGCGGGCGCCGTCGCGTCGAAGCGATCGAAACGCGCCAGCACGTCGGCGATCTCCAGGTCGGTGATCTGCGCCGCCCGGGTCGCGGCCTCGGTTCCCGGCCACGCCCCGCTGCGCGCGAACAACGCCCTGGCCTCGGCCAGCGACAACGCCCCGGTGTCGAGCCCGGCCACGAGGTGCCGACGATCGAGCGCCTGCCGCTCTGCGGCGATCGCCGCTTCTTCGGCGAGGAACGCACGCGCCCGGCGCACGAGCTCCCGCAGCTCCGCCACCGACTTCTCGCGATGGCTCGGATGCGTGCCGAGCACCCGCCCCGTGGCGTCGAGCACCACGTGGTGCGGCCAGCCGCTGCCCCGCCACTGTGCGAGCCGACGATCCGCGGTCGCGTCGAGGTGCGTGGTGACATGGCACAGCGGCACCACCTCGCGCGCCAACGCTTCGAACTCGGGCGTGTCGAGCACCTCGCGTTCGCAGCGGATCGAGGTGCCGCATGGCGCGAACGACCGCGTGCAGTGCACCAGGATCAGCTTGCCGGTCGCAGCCGCTCGCTGCTGCGCCGTGGCGAGGTCCGTGCACCAGTCGCCGCGGCGCAGGAACGGCTGTGCGTGCTTGTCGGCGAGCCGCACCGCGAGCTGTTCGGGAGTCGGTGCGGCGGAGGCCGGGGGTCGGGTGGCGCGCGCAGGCTCTTGGGGCAGAGTGCCGCAACCGGCCAACACGAACAGGACGAGCGGGGCGAGGAGCATGGCCGCTGGACGGGCTCGCCGCCGTCGAACTCCGGGCGCTCGCGGGGACGCGCCACCTCGCGGCACCGGCGCCGAAGCCAAGCCCAGGCCGGGCGCTCAGCCCTTGCCGACCGGCCGCAGGTCGATCGCGCCGAACGACAGGGCACCCGGCGACGACCAGCGGAACACGTGCGCGCTG
>JAEUHU010000210.1 GCA_016793305.1 Planctomycetota bacterium | reverse complement strand
ACCAGCGGCTCGGCCTGCACTTCGCGGTTCTCGTTCCAGATCACGAAGCCGCACAGCCGCGCCGCCTCGGTGGCCAGCGCCGGGCCGTCGGTGGCCGGATCCTGCAGGCTCGCCGCGATCGCCGCGAGCCGCGCCAGGCGCGCCGTGTCGCTCGGCTCCTGCGCGCGCAGGACCACCAACGACAACCACAGACAGACCAGCAGACGGCAACCGGTTCGTAGCATGCGGACCTCCGGGACGAGAGCGGCGAACTCTAGCGAACCACACTCAGATCCCGTCGCGGGCCGCTGTGCGCAGGGCCGCGGCCAGCCGTTCGATCTCCGCGTCGCTGGTGAACACGTGCGGCGACAGGCGGATCGCCTGCAGTCCTGCCGTGGTGACCGACGTGGTGTGGATGCGATGCTCGCGCCACAGCCAGCTGCACAGAGCCTTCGGATCGCATTTCGGAACGGCGACCGCGACGATCGCCGCGCTGCGTTCGAGGTGTGGCCCGGTCAGCAGGTCGAGGCCGGCGATGCCGTCGAGGGTCGCCACCAGGTCCTGCCGCCGGTTCTCGAGCCGCGCCGCCTTGCGCGGCAGGCCGAGCCAGTCGTGGAAATCGAGGGCTGCCGCCAACGCCAGGAACGGCGCCAGCGCGCGCGTGCCGTACTCCTCGAACTTGCCGATGCGCCGATCGCGCTCGGCGTCGGCCGCACACAGCGGCCACAGCCGTTCGATCCACGCCGGCTCGACCACGAACACGCCGGTGCCGACGGGCCCCATCAGCCACTTGTGCAGGCACGCGGTGTAGAAGGCACCCCCGAGCTCGCCGAACGTCGCCGGCAACAGCCCGACGCCGTGCGCACCGTCGACCAGCACCGGCACGCCGCGCGACCGCAGCGCCGTCGCGACCGCGGCGATCGGCAGCAGCTGGCCGGTCAGGTAGGTCGCCTGGCTCAGCACGACGAGCCGCGTCTTCGCCGTCACTGCCGCCAGCACGTCGGCGGCGACCCGTTCGGGTGCCTCCGGCGGCACGGCGAGCGGCACTTCGACGACGCGGATGCCATCGCGACGCCGGCGCTGCTCGACGGCGGTGAACGCGCGCGAGTACTCGTGCGCCGTGACGACGATCTCGTCCCCCTCGCGCATCGGCAGGCCGAGGATCGTGGTGTGCAGGCCCCAAGTGGCGTTCGGCGTCAGCGCCAGCTGGTCGACGTCGTAGCCGAGCAGCTTCGCGAGCCGCGCGCGCACGGGGTCGAGTTCGTGTTCCTGCAGGCGCCACAGCACGCGGCTCGGTTCGACGTCCATGCGCGCCAGTTCGCGCACCAGCAGCGTGCGCACCGCGCGGGGGCTCGGCGACAGGCCGGCATGGTTGAACGAGGCGGTGGTCGGATCGGCGTCGAAGTGGCTGCGCACCTGCCGCCAGAACACCTCGTCGTCGGGGCCGCCCTGGGTCGGGTCGAGCTGCTGGAGCCGCTGCAGCGTGTCGTCCCCGAACGCGAACAGCGCCGCGGTCGGGGCGAACAGGAGGCTGCGGCGGGTCGGGTGCATGCGGATCTCTGGCCCTTTCACGATCTCGACTCGCAGCCGAGGTTCCAAGGCAGCTCACGAAGCACTTCGCCCCCGGCCGGGTCGCACGCGCGGCATGCGCGAGCCGCCCCACACATCGGGCATTTCGCCCTGCATTGTTGACGATTCTCGCAGGGAAGTTGACAATTCTCGCGAGGATGTTTACGATTCTCGGAATCGTGCTTCGCGAGATTGACGATTTGTGCCGACGCCATGGCTCGGTGACCGTAGCCGCGCTGGCAGCGGCTCTTGGTGTGAGCCGCCAGGCTGCGCACCGCCAGCTCGCCGCGGCCGTCGATGCTGGCGAATTGCGGCCGGAGGGCCAGGCGCGAGCTCGCCGCTACGTGGCGGTTACGCCGTGGTTCGACTTCGACATCGCCGGCCTCGACGAAGATCGCGCCCTTGCACGAGTCCGCCAGCAACTCGCCATTGCCTTCGACGGACTGACGGACGTCGAGGAACGCCTGTTGGTCTACGCGTTCAGCGAGATGGTGAACAACGCGATCGACCACTCGAAAGGCCAACGCGTGTCCGTCCGCCTCGCCGTCCAACCGACGTCCGTCGCGCTGGAGGTCGTCGACGACGGCATCGGCGCGTTCGCCTCCGTCCAGCAGGACCGCGGCTTCGACTCGGCGATGGAGGCAGCGGCCGCGCTGACCAAGGGCAAGGTCACGACCATGCCCAGCCGACACACCGGCGAAGGGGTCTTCTTCACCTCGAAGGCCGTGGACCGGTTCGAGCTGACCGCGAACGGTCTCACACTGATCGTCGACAACGACGTCGGCGACATCGCGATCCAGGAAGTGCCACCACAGCCCGGCACTACCATGCGGCTCCGATTCGTGCGCCCGCCCAAGCGCGCCCTGCAGGCGGTGTTCGAGGAATGGACCGACGAGTTCGAGTTCTCGCGCACGCGCACGGTCGTCAAGCTGTTCGGGCTCGGCCGCGACTTCGTCTCGCGCTCCGAAGCACGACGTCTGCTGCAGGGACTGGAGGCGTTCCGCGAGGTCGTCGTCGACTTCCAGGGAGTCCAGGGCATCGGCCAGGCGTTCGCGGACGAAGTGTTCCGTGTGTTCGCCGTGCAGCACCCAGGCATCACCCTGGTGCCCGTGAACATGGTGCCGCCGGTCCAGTTCTTCGTCGAACGCGCCGAACGGGCGCGGCGCGGCGGCGGGTCGGACACGGGTGGCACGGACGGGCCGCGCAAGAAGTGATGGGGACCCAGCCCCTCGCGCCCAGCCGACGCCGCGTATCCTGCTGCCGATGACCAGCGCCTGCGGCTTCCACGCCCCGTTGCCCGCGTTCGCGCGCTGGGCGCCCCTCGTGCC
>JAEUHU010000198.1 GCA_016793305.1 Planctomycetota bacterium | reverse complement strand
ACGCGGCCAGTTCGACACGGAACGCGCTGCCCAGCAGGCTTCGATGCCCATGACCAAGCCGACCAAGACCGATCTGCAGAAGTACAAGGCCATCCTGGAGAAGCAGTTGGCGTCCCTGCGAGGCGATGTCGGCTCGATGCGGGACGAGGCGCTGCGGGCCTCCGACCAGGACGCTTCGGTCGACCACCTCGCCGACCAGGGCACCGACAACTACGACCAGGGCTTCATGCTCGGCCTGATCGAGAACGAGGAGGAGACGATCAAGCTGATCGAGGAGGCCCTCGACCGCATCGCCGACAAGGGCGACTGGGACTTCGGCGTCTGCCCGCTGTGCCAGGAGGAGATCGAGAACGCGAAGAAGCCGGCCAAGGACGGCAAGAAGCCGAAGCCGGCCAAGGCGACCGACATCTGGATCCCGAAGGCGCGCCTCGAATACCTGCCGTGGGCTCGCTACTGCGTGCGCCACCAGGAGAGCGAAGAGCGCAACCGCGAGAGCGCGTGACCCGATGAGCGCCTCGACGGGGACCGACTCGACGGGCGGTGCTCCGGCGGTCGAAGCGCCCGCTGCCGGCGCGGCGGGTGTTCCGGAGCAGGAGAAGGGCTTCGCAGGCAAGGCGTGGTTCTGGTGGCCGTGGCCCCTGCTGGTGGCCCTCGACCTGTGGAGCAAGGCCGCCGTGTTCGGGTTCCTGGCCGAACGCTCGCCCGGCGCCGACGAGGCCCGCCGGGCGCCCTACCTGGTCTTCGACGGCGCCCTGCGCTTCGAACTGGTCTGCTGGGGCAACACCGGCACGATCTGGGGCCTGTTCCAGAACGGCACCGTCGTGCTGATGGTGCTGCGCTGCTGTGCCGTGCTCGGCCTGTTCTGGTTCGTGCGCGTGACCCCGCGGCAGGCGAAGCTGCAGCTGTTCGTGCTGAGCCTCGTGCTCGCCGGCGCGCTCGGCAACCTCTACGACAACTTCGTGCGCGCCGATCGCTCGGTGCGCGACTTCCTGCACTTCTCGGGCACGTTGCCGATGGCCTGGGACTTCCCGGCCTTCAACGTCGCCGACTCGTGCATCACGGTCGGGGCGATCGGCCTGTTCCTGCTGCTCTGGCGCGAGGACAGCCGCGCCGCGAAGGCGAAGGCCCTGGCTGCCGCAGCCGGTCGCAAGCCGGCGGGCTAGGCGGTATCCTGTTCGCCGCCTCGCCAGCGCTCGCGGCGGGGATCCCTGGACGAGCCCAACGTGCTGCAGACGACCCTGGCCAGCCTGTCCCTCGCGAACCCGGTGCTCAGCGCCTCGGGCACCTTCGGTTCCGGCTGGGAGGGGCGGCAGTTCTCGGACCTCGGTCACGTCGGTGGACTCGTCAGCAAGACCGTGACGCTGCTGCCGCGCCCTGGCAACCCGCCGCCGCGCATCTGGGAGACCGCGTCGGGCATGCTGAACTCGATCGGCCTCGAGAACAAAGGGGTCGACTACTTCCTCGCCGAGACGCTGCCGAAGATGAAGCAGCTGCAGGCCGAGGGGCGGCAGCGACACGGGCACGGTCCGCGGCTGGTGATCAACATCGGCGGCGAGTCGATCGCCGACTTCGTGGCCCTCGCCGAGCGCTTCTGCAAGGCCGGCGTCGACCTGCTCGAGGTCAACCTCTCCTGCCCGAACGTGCAGGAGGGCAAGCTGCTGTTCTCGACCGATCCGCGGCTGACCGAGCGGGCCATCGCCGCGGTCAAGGCGGTCGCCAACGTGCCGGTGTTCGCCAAGCTGTCGCCGAACGTCACCGACATCGTCGCGATCGCGCGCGGCGCCGAGCAGGGTGGCGCCGACGGCCTGACGGCGATCAACACGCTGATCGGCATGGCGGTCGACTGGCGCAAGAAGAAGCCGATCCTCGGCCGCGTGATCGGCGGCCTGTCGGGCCCGGCGATCAAGCCGGTGGCGCTGCGCATGGTCTACGAGCTGGCGCGCGCGGTGAAGCTGCCGATCGTCGGGGTCGGCGGCGTACGTTCGGCCGACGACGTGCTCGATTTCGTCTGCGCCGGCGCCTCGGCGGTGCAGGTCGGCACGGCGATGTTCACCGACCCCGGCCTGATGGTGCGCATCGTCGGCGAACTGCGCGACAAGCTGGCCAGCGCCGGCACGACGATCGGCGAGCTGCGCGGCGCCTTGCATCGGACGGGCGAGGCCACGCCGCCGGTCGGCTGTGGCGCTCCGGGGGTCGCGGCGAAGACCGGAGGCTCCTGCTGATGCACCTCGGCGCGCTGACGACGGACCTGGTGCAGAAGGCGATCGCGATCTATCAGGATCTCGCCTACGGCCAGGGTCGTCCGCGGCGCGCGCTCCCGGGTGGACTCGGTGGTGGTGAGCTGGGCAACAAGCTGGTCGATGGGATCGACAACAAGTTCGGCGGCGCCGACCGGCCGGTGGCTCGCGTGGACCACGAACTGCCGGCCGCCGAAGCCGTGCTGGCGATGTTCCAGAAGGAACAGAGCGAGACGATCCCCGGCTATCCCTGCCATCGCTACAGCCTGCGCCTGGGCAACCGCAACTACCCGTTCATGAAGCTGCTGCTGCAGGAGCACCTGGTCGCCGGCGAGTACTTCTTCGCCGTGGACACGCACGACCAGATGGAGATCAAGCCGGACTATCCGGACTACGAGCAGTGGATGGCGGTGCGTCGGTTCAACCGCGAGCTGAAGCGGCAGATCGAACAGGGCTTCGCGCAGGCCGGACTCGACACCGCCGCGCGCATGCGCCAGCTGCTGGTGGAACAGGGCTGCGACGGCGGCGGCGACTGCCGCGGGCTCGTGCTGATCGTCGACGACGAAGAGGACCTCGCCGCTGCGGTCGAGGTGCTGATCCGCCGCCGCGGCTTCCGCACCTACAAGGTGCACGACGGCCTCGCCGGCGTCGCCGCCGCCCAGCAGCTGCTGCCCGACCTCGTGCTGCTCGACTACGAACTGCCGGAGCTCGACGGCCTGCAGGTGCTCGAACGGCTGCGCGCCGACCCGAGCACCGCCGACCTGCCGGTGCTGCTCAGCAGCGCTTCGCGCGTGGCCCTCGCCGAAGCGCGGCGCGCCGACGGCTTCCTGCAGAAGCCGTTCCCGGAGGCCCTGCTGCACGAGATGATCGATCGGGTGCTGCGCGGCAGGGGAGTGCGGCCGTGAGCGGACGCTCGAACACTCCGGACGCGCCGCCGCGCTGGCTCGGCTTCTGCTCCGCATTCGTGCTGCTGGTGCTGCTGGTCACCGCCGGCCTGCCGGCCGAGGGCTGCGGCAGCATCGGCCGCGAGCCCGTGGCCGTGCGCTGCGACAGCCATCGCGCTCGCGAAGAACGGAGCCTCGTGCGGGCGGTCGCCGAACGGACCGCCGCGGTGGTCGCCGTCGCCGCCAGCCGCCCGCGGCCGCCCCGTCGATGCCGGCAGGTGCAGTGCCGCGGCCTGCCGCCGCCGCGCGCGCCGACCGTCTGAGGGCCGCAGCTCCGCCGCGTTCGCGGTCGAGCCGGTCGCGGTCGGGCGTGGCGATGTGCCGCGCCGATCGTGTCGGCATCCGCCCCTCGGGTGCCCGTTCGCATCGTCTCCGCATTCCGTCCGCATCCGTTTCCGTACCGTCCGTCATGAAGCTCGATCTCGGTTCTCTCCCGGCGCGCCTCGGCAAGGCCCTGCAGGGCCTGTTCGGCAGCGCCAACCAGCGCGCCCTCGCGCAGTACCAACCCATCGTCAAGGCCGTCAACGCACTCGCCGACTGGGCGAAGGGTCTCTCGCCCGAACAGGTGAAGGCCGCCGTCGCCGAACTGCGCCAGCAGGTGCAGTCCGAGGCGAAGACCCTCGACGACGTGTTGCCGCAGATGTTCGCGCTGACCCGCGAGGCGGCGACGCGCACGCTCGGCATCCGCCACTTCGACGTGCAGCTGATCGGCGGCGCCGTGCTGCACCAGGGCAAGATCGCCGAGATGTCGACCGGCGAAGGCAAGACGCTGGTCGCCACGCTGCCGGCGGCGCTGAACGCGCTGTCCGGCAAGGGCGTCTACGTCGTCACCGTCAACGACTACCTCGCCAAGCGCGACCGCGACTGGATGGCCCCGGTCTACGAGTACCTCGGCCTCACCGTCGGCGCGATCCAGTCGCAGATGCCGCCGCAGCTGCGGCAGCCGATGTACACCGCCGACATCACCTACGGCACGAACAACGAGTTCGGCTTCGACTACCTGCGCGACAACATGAAGTGGCGCGCCGAGGACCAGGTGCAGACGCGTCTCAACTTCGCGATCGTCGACGAGGTCGACTCGATCCTGGTCGACGAAGCGCGCACGCCGCTGATCATCAGCGGTGAAGGCGAGGGCTCGACCGAGAAGTACCTGTTCGCCGACCGCATCGCCCGCCAGCTGAAGCCCGAGGACCACTTCGAGATCAAGCTGAAGGAGCACCAGTGCATCCTCAACGAGGCCGGCATCGAGCGGGCCGAGAAGCTGGTCGGCGTCGACAGCTTCTACAAGGACCCGGCCCACATGGAGTGGCCGCACCTGATCGAGACGGCGCTGCGTGCGCACCACGTCTACGAGCGCGACAAGCACTACGTGGTCGTGCAGACCAAGAAGCCCGACGGCAGCCAGGGTGAACCCGAGGTGGTGATCGTCGACGAGTTCACCGGCCGCCTGATGCCGGGCCGGCGCTGGAGCGACGGCCTGCACCAGTCGGTCGAGGCGAAGGAAGGCCTGCCGCCGCGCGAGGAGAACAAGACGCTCGCGACCATCACCCTGCAGAACTACTTCCGCATGTTCGGCAAGCTCGCCGGCATGACCGGCACGGCGATGACCGAGGCCTCGGAGTTCTCGCGCATCTACGACCTGGACGTGGTCGCGATCCCGACCAACCGGCCGGCGCAGCGCAAGGACTTCAACGACCAGATCTTCCTCGACGACGCCAGCAAGCACGCGGCGATCGTCGCCGAGATCCAGACCGAGTACCAGAAGGGTCGGCCGGTGCTGCTCGGCACCACGTCGATCGCCAAGTCGGAGTCGATCAGCAAGCGCCTGACCGAGGCCGGCATCGTGCACAACGTGCTGAACGCGAAGCAGCACGAGCGCGAGGCCGAGATCATCATGCAGGCCGGCCGGAAGGGTGCCGTCACCGTCGCCACCAACATGGCCGGGCGCGGCACCGACATCGTGCTCGGCGGCAAGCCCGAGGCGCTGTGGCGCGGCGAACTCGCCCTGAAGAACCTCGCCGAGGACAGCCCGGAGGCCCAGCAGCTGCTCGCCGAACTGCAGGAACGCTGCAAGCGGGAGAACGAGGAGATCAAGGCGCTCGGCGGCCTCTACGTGATCGGCACCGAACGCCACGAGGCGCGCCGCATCGACAACCAGCTGCGCGGCCGCTGCGGTCGCCAGGGCGACCCGGGGCAGACCAAGTTCTTCCTCAGCTTCGACGACGACCTGATGCGCATCTTCGCCCGCGACTGGGTGAAGGTGATGATGGAGAAGATGGGGCTGAAGCCCGGCGAGGTGATCGACAGCCCGATGGTGTCGCGCGGCATCGCCAAGGCGCAGAAGAAGGTCGAGGCCCGCAACTTCGACATCCGGAAGCACCTGCTCGAGTACGACGAGGTGATGGACAAGCAGCGCAAGTTCGTCTACGCGCAGCGCCAGGACGCGCTCGAGCGGCGCAACCTGCGGCAGAAGGCGATCGGCATGTTCGACGAGGTGCTGGCCCCGGTCGTCGAGCGCTGCGCCGGCGACAAGGACAAGCCGGTCGACTTCGCCGAGCTGACCAAGTGGCTGCGGCACCGCTGCGGTGAGGAACTCGACCTCCAAGGCCTCGAGCAGGTCGCTCGCGACGGGCTGCTCGACTGGATCATGGACCGCGTCGAGAAGCTCTACGAAGCGCGCGCCCTGCACTACGGCGAGGACTGGGAGTCGGTCGTGCGCTACCTCGTGATCGACACGATCGACACGAAGTGGAAGGACCACCTCTATGCGATGGAGGTGCTGAAGAGCGGCATCGGGCTGCGCAGCTACGCGCAGGTCGACCCGAAGAACGAGTACAAGAAGGAAGGCTACGAGCGCTTCCAGCTGCTCAAGGTCGAGATCGCCGAGCACGTCACCGGTCTGCTGTGGAACCGCGAGGCGACCGACACGCTGTGCGACCTGGTCACCGGCAAGCTGCAGCGCCGCGCCCCGCAGGCGCAGCCGCAGCGGCCGAGCGACGGCATCCCGCGCACGCAGGCGGAGTGGACACAGTTCTACGAAGCGGTGGTCCAAGGCCAGGTGCCGCAGCAGACGGTGGGCATGGTCATCCAGCGCATGCTCGAGGCACAGGCGCAGGCCGGCGCGATTCCGGCCGACGTGATGGACAAGCTGAAGCGCGGTGAGCTGATGATCCAGCTGACGCCGCAGGGGCTGGCGCTGTCGCCGCCGCCGCCGCCGCCGACCGACGGGGGCGCCCCGCCGGCGGGGGATGGGCCCCCGGCCGGTGCGGCCGCGGGCGCCTCGGCTCCGCCACCACCAGCCCCGGCCGCACCACCGGCCCCGGCCGCCGCATCGACCCCGGTGCCGCCGCCGCCACCGCCGACGAACCGCCTGGCGCCGCCGATGCCGATGCGTCCCTCGGCTCCGCCGCCCGCAGCACCGGCCGCCGGCCGGCCGAAGCCGGGCCGCAACGACGTGTGCCCGTGCGGTTCGGGCCTCAAGTACAAGAAGTGCTGCGCGCCGGCGTTCGACTGATGCCGACGCCCACGCCTGCGAACAGTGCGTTGCCGCTGCCGCGCAGCGGCGTGCGTGGCTGGCTGACCATGGGGATCTACCAGCCGCTGTTCGTGCTGGCGTTCCTGCTCTACAGCCCGTTCCTGCTGTGGCGCGCGCTGTTCGACAAGCGGCCGCGGCCGAGCCTGAAGGAGCGCATGGGCTTCGTGCCGAGACGGAGCAGCGATCGCCCGGTGGTGTGGATCCACGGCGTGTCGGTCGGTGAGGTCAAGGCGGCCAGCAACTTCGTCGCCCAGCTGCGCAAGCTGCGCCCGGACCTCGACCTGCTGGTCTCGGCGACCACGCCGAACGGCCACATCGTCGCGCGCCAGGAGTACCCGGACCTGCCGGTGGTCTTCTACCCGCTCGACTTCGCGAACTTCCCGGGCAGAGCACTCGATCGCATCCGGCCGCGCTGCGTGCTGCTGATGGAGCTCGAGATCTGGCCGAACTTCCTGCAGGCGGCGCGCAAGCGCGACATCCCGGTCGCGGTCATCAACGGCCGCATCAGCGAGCGCACGTTCAAGGGCTACCGGCTCGCGCGTGGCCTGCTGCCGCAGCTCGACCTGATCACCAAGTACTGCGTGCAGGACCGCGCCTACCAGAAGCGGTTGCTCGACCTCGGCGTCGATCCGACCCGTGTGTTCGTCACCGGCAACATGAAGTACGACAGTGTCGTGATGCCGAAGCTCGACGAGGCGGCGGCCGAACTGCGACCGTGGCTCGCACCGTCGGGCGAGAAGGTGCTGGTCGCCGGCTCGACGCACCACGACGAGGAGCAGGCGGTGCTGCTCGCGGTCGCCCAGGTGCAGGCCGAAGGGGCGCTGCCGCTGCGGGTCGTGCTGGTGCCGCGGCATCCCGAACGTTCGCCCTCGATCTGCGAGCAGGTGGCGCAGCTCGGCCACCGGCCGGTGCGTTGGACGGAGGCGCGGCAGAGCTTCCCCGAGCTGGCGCCCGGCGACGTGGTGGTCGTCGACACGATCGGCCAGCTGCAGCGGTTCTACGCCGCCTGCGACGTCGCGTTCGTCGGCGGCAGCCTGATCCCGCACGGCGGGCAGAACATGCTCGAGCCCGCCGCGCAGGGGCGCGCGGTGATCTTCGGACCCCACACCACGAACTTCCGCCGCGACGTCGAGCTGCTGCTGGTCGCGGAGGCTGTGGTGCAGGTGCCCGATCGCCCGGCCTTCGCCCGCGAGCTGTCGCGCCTGCTGCGCGACCCGGGCCGTTGTGCAGCACTCGGTGCCAAGGCGCGCCAGGTGATCGTCGACAACCAGGGCGCCACCGCCAGGACGCTCGACCTGGTGCAGGACCTGCTCGGCAGCCCGAGCGAGCAGCGTTGACCGGCCTGCGTCGCTTCCCTACGGTCCCGCCGATGAAGTGCCCGTGCGCCAGTGCCAAGGACTACGCCGTCTGCTGTGAACCCATCATCCAGCAGAAGCAGAAGGCGGCCACCGCCGAACAGTTGATGCGGTCGCGCTACACCGCCTACGCGCTCGGCCACATCGACTGGATCATCGACAGCCAGTCGCCCGACGGGCGGCAGTTCGTCGACCGCGCCGCGACCGAGGCGTGGAGCAAGCGCGCCACCTGGCACAAGCTGGAGGTGGTCGGCGTGCAGGACGGCGGCCCGGACGACGCCGAGGGCTTCGTCGACTTCAAGGCCTACTACACGCTCGGCCCGGAGGACATCACGCACCACGAGGTCGCTTCGTTCCGCAAGATCGACGGGGACTGGTACTTCGTCGACGGCGTCGAGGTGAAGCCGCGCCCGTTCAAGAACACCGAGAAGAAGATCGGTCCGAACGAGCCGTGCCGCTGCGGCAGCGGCAAGAAGTTCAAGAAGTGCTGCGGCAAGGTGGCGTGAGCGGCTCGTCGGTGCGCAGCACCGCGAGCGCCGTGGCGACTTGCGACAGGCCGGCCACCAGGAACGCGAGCGCGTAGCCGAACGTCGCCCCGTCGCCCGCATCGCTGCGTGTGCCGCCGAGCGCCAGCAACTGCCCGCAGGCGAGCGGGCCGAGCAGGAACCCGCACGAGCCCGCCGTGTGGAACAGAGCCACCGCCGTGGTGCGGCCGAGGTTCGGCGCCCGGTCGAGCAGCCACAGCAGCGACGGCACGAACAGCACCGCCGAGCCGATCCCGCACACCGGCATCAGCACCCACAGCGCGTCGAGTCCGACACCGCCGACCAGTGCGGTCGAAGCACCGTAGACGAGCCCTCCGTAGGCGCAGAGCCGCCGGCGTGAGCGCCGTTCGGCGAGCTTGCCGAACGGATACGAGAGCAGCGCGAACGGGTAGAGGAACGCGGCCAGTAGTATTCCGACCATCGGCCGGCTGGCGCCGTGCACCGAGGCGAGCAGCAGCGGGAAGCCCGTGGTGAAGAAGCCGACCGTGAAGCGCTCGACGAACGCGACCAGCAGCGGCACGCCCAGGCCCGGTGTGCGCCGCACCGCCGCGACCTGTGCGCGCAGCGACGGCCGGTGCGCAGGCGCGCGGTCCGCCGGCAGCAGCCACGCGGCGAGCAGGGCCGCGACCAGCAGCACCACCGACGCGGTGTGGAGGTTGCGCAGCGGGTCGGTGCGGCCCAGCACGCCGCCGATCGCGGCCCCGGTCGCGACGCCGAGCGTCAGCCCGGCGCCCTGGCCGCCGAGCGCCCGGCCGCGCCGTTCGCCGGCGGCGTCGGCGACGAGGCCCATCACCAGCACCAGCGCGCCGACGTGGGCGCCTCCCTCCAGCACGCGCAGGGCCAGGAACGACGGGTAGTCGTGCGGGTGGGCGAGGCCCTGCATCAGCAGTGCGTCGAGCAGCAGCAGCAGCACCGCGAGCGTGCGGCGCCGGCCGCGGCGCTCGACCCACAGCCCGAGCAGCGGGGCCGAGAGCAGGGCGCCGAGCATGTTCGCCGACATGAACCACGTCGCCGCACGGTCGCCGACGCCGAAGCGCTCGACGACGAGGCCACGCAGCACCGGCACCGGCAGCGTCTCCGGCAGCATCAGCAGGAACGTGACCGCGGCGAGGGCCAGGGCGCGCGACAGCGACATGCCGGGCTCCTGCATGGCTCAGGCCGGGGCGAGCTGCCAGCGGCCCTCGTGTTCGCGCGCGCGCTTCTCTTCGTGCAACTTCTGCAGGCCGGCCAGCAGCGAGCGCGCGGCGAAGCGGTAGAGCTTGGGATCGGCGTCCCAGTAGACCTTCGGCAGCAGCTCCTCGGCTGTGGCTGGGCCGTGGGCCAGCACCTCGAGCAATCGGGTCTCGCGCTGGCGGCGGTGGCGCAGGTACTGCTTCACCAGCTTGTGGCCGTCGCGCAGGGCCGGGCCGTGGGCCGGGTAGAGCGTCGTCATCGGCTGCGTCAGCAGCCGTTCGAGG
>JAEUHU010000081.1 GCA_016793305.1 Planctomycetota bacterium | reverse complement strand
TGGGGCAAGGTCTGGACGCTGGTCGCGTGGTGCGAGCTGCGCACGGCGTTCCGCAGCTTCCGGCTCGACCGCATCGAGGCCGCGGTCGCGATCGCGCGACGCTTCGTCGACGAACCGGGCCGCCGGCTCGAGGACTTCCTGACCCAGGTGCACGGCGAGAACGACGGGGCGTGTGCCCGAGCCGAGGAGCGCGCGCAGCCGGCGCGAACCGCAGCGAAGCCGCGGCCCACACTCGCGAAGAACGGCGCCCCGAGCGATCCCGCGACGCGGGCTTCGTGGCGCACGTTCCAGCAGCTCGGCTCGGTCGGGCCGGCGACCGCCGGCGATCTGGTGCTGCTCGGCTTCCGCACGATCGACGAACTGCGCGGCCAGGACGCGCGCGTGCTCTACGAACGCATGGGCGCCGAGACGGGCTCGCGGCAGGATCCGTGCGTCGAGGACGTGTTCCGCTGCGCGATCGCGCAGGCCGAGCATCCCGATCTACCCGAACGGCTGCGCCAGTGGCACCACTGGACGCCGCTGCGCGGCGAGCCGCCGGGCACGATGCCGTCTGCGGAGCCGCGCGGCGATGCGCCGGCGCTTCGGCGACCCGCAGGTCGTGCGACCGCAAGCCGGCCGGCCTCCAGCCGGCGGCCGCGATGATCCGCAGCCGACGCAGGCGCCATGCTGCATGATGCACGCATGCGCCTCTCTCCGCTCGCCATCGCTGCGTGGCTGCTGTGCGCCGTCGAAGGCACCGCGCAGTCACCCGCTCCCACGAACCCGACTGCGAGCACCCACGACGAACTCGCCGCTGCGGTCGACGCGTTCGTGCTCGACCGCTGGAGCGGAGCCTCACCAGAACCGTTGGTGCAGCGGCTGCGCGACGCGAAGGTCGACGCCAAAGGCCTCGAGGCGATGCTGCGCAAAGGCCGCCCCGCCTACCCGCCGGTCGCCGAGCCGCTCGGCAAGCTGAGCGAGCGGCTGCCACTCGCCAGCGAGCACGTCGACCACACGAGCGAGCACTACGTCTACGTGCCGAAGTCGTACGACCCGAGCGAACCGACGCCGCTGCTGGTCGTCGGCCACGGCGGCAGTGCGGCGCGTGACCTCGACTTCGGCGCCCGCGCGGCTCGCTCGGGGTTGCAGCCGTTCTGGCTCGAAGCGGCCGAGCGCCACGGCTTCCTGATCGTGGCCCCGCTCAGCGACCGCGGCTGGATGCAGATCGGCACGTCGCTGCTGTTCGCGGCGATCGCGCGCATGCAGCGCGACTTCCACGTCGATCCGGACCGCATCTTCCTGACTGGCCACTCGATGGGCGGCCACCTGACCTGGCGCAGCGCGTTCTGGTTCCCCGACCATTGGGCGGCGGTCAGCCCGATGTCCGGCGGCTACGACTACGTGAAGTCGCAGGACGTGTGGAACCTGGTCCAGGTGCCGGGCTACACGACCTTCGGCACCGAGGAGCCGTACCAGATCAACGAGTTCAACCGCACGATCGCCACGTGGATGCGCGAGCGCAGCTATCCCTGGACGTGCGTCGAGAAGCAGGGCGGACACACGATCTTCCCGGACGAAGTCGCCAAGGTGGCGTCGTTCTTCGCCGGGCAGCGCCGCGATCTCTACCGCACGAAGGTCTGGGCGCGCGTCGGCGCCACCCGGTTCACGACCGCCGAGAGCAATCCGCAGTGGGACAAGCAACACACCTGGAACGCAGCGCGACCACTCGAGCTGTCGACGATGTTCTGGCTGCGCTTCTTCGACCCGGCCGCCGACGCGCCGCCGGAGCAGCGCCTGCAGAAGGTGTTCGCCGAGCTCCAGGGCGGCAACCGGATCGTGCTCACCAGCGAGCACGTGCGGCGGCTGCGCCTCCACCTGCACCCGCGCATGGTCGACTTCCAGCAGGACGTCACCGTCGTCGCCAACGACACGGTGGTGTTCCAGGGCAAGGTCGTGCCGGATCTCGCCGGCATGCTGACGCTGGTGCGCGAGTTCGACGACCGCGGGCGCGTGTTCCACGCCGCGATCGACGTCACGATCGCCGACGACCGGCAGGTACCCGAACCGCGCCTCTGAGTCGACGCGGACTCCTCGGCAGCCGCCGATCCCGTCAGGTGGCGAAGTCGTCGCGCGTCAGCACCGCGTCCTTGTTCTTGTCGAGCCGGTCGAACGGCCGGCGCAGCCCGGCGGGCACCTCGTCACGCTCGATGCGGCCATCGCCGTTGGTGTCGAACTGCTGCAGCAGCTGGTCGAACGAAGGGACCCTGCGCCCCGCGCCCGCGCCGTCGTCGCCGAGTTCGTCGGGTCGGCTCGGATCCTCCTCGACCAGGTAGTACTCGACGTAGCCGAGCATCATCTCGTCGTGGGTCTGCGGCCCCCACCGCACGGTCTTGCCGGGATCGGGATTCGCCGGGTTGTTCGCACTGTTGTCGTACCACGCGGTGGCGCGCAGCACGCTGCCGCGCGGGGCATCGAGCGGCTCACGCAGCAGGTAGCGGAGCTGCCAGTTGAAGTCGTAGCGCGGCACGTCCAGCACCACCTGCTGGGCATCGGCGCCCACCGCGTCGGGCCGCTGCAGCTCGTAGCGGAACGCCTTGCCGCGCACGTGCAGGTGCGGCAGGAACGCCAGCAGCTT
>JAEUHU010000107.1 GCA_016793305.1 Planctomycetota bacterium | reverse complement strand
GCCCCGTCCTGGAACACCAGCCCGAGCTCGCGCTGGTTCGGCGCCACGTTGGTGTGCGCGTCGGCGACGACCCGTTCGCCGATCCGGATCGAGCCGGATTCCTGGCGTTCGAGCCCGGCGAGGCAGCGCAGCAGCGTGGTCTTGCCGGAGCCCGACGGGCCGACGATCGCGAGGCGCCCGCCGGCCGGGGCGTGGCAGGACAACGGGCCGAGCGAGAAGCCCCCTTTGCGGAGCGACAGGTCGGTGACGGTGACGGTGAGGGACAAGGGAGGGCTTCGAGGTCTGGTCCCGCCTCACTGCAACCTTCGTGCGCAGCCGGTCGGGTCAGGACAGGCTCTTGAGACTACGTCCCGCCAGCAAGGACGGAAGCAGCGGCACGAGAAGCGCGGTCGCCAGCAGCATCAGGGCGATCATCCCGCTCCAGTCCTCGTGCTGGTAGTGCACCGCGTTGGACAGGCGGCGCACCGCGGTCGCGTTCGCGGCCGGCAGCACCACGGCGAGGTCGAGTTCGCGCAGCGCCAGCACGAACGTCAGCACGAACGCACTCCAGGCGGCCGGCAGCAGCGGCTGCAGGTGCAGTCGCGCGGTGCGCACCAGGGGGCTGCGTGGCACGAGCCGGCCCGCCTCCTCGGCGGCCAGCGACTGGCGCCGCACCATCGAGGCCAGCGTCAGCGCCGCGAACGGCAGGAAGCGCGCGGCGTAGCCACACACCGCGAAGCCCCACGACTGGTCGAAGCGGTCGCCGAACAGCGGCAGCACCGGACCATCGTGGAACGCGCGCAACAGGCCGATGCCGAGCAGGATCGCCGGCACCGCGGCCGGCAGCGCTGCGACCAGGTCGAGCACCGGCCAGCGCCGCGCCGCCTGCCGCGCCAGCGGCAGCGCCAGCAGCACGACCATGGCGGCCACGCCGAGCGACAGCCACAGCGAGTTCCAGTAGAACGGCAGGCCCTCCTCGACGGCCTTGTGGAAGCTCTGCCGCGCGTAGGCGAGGCCCATCGGTTCGATCTTCTGCGCCGAACCGAGCACCCAGCGGGTCAGCACCACGACCGGCAACACGACGCCGAGGCCCAGGTAGCCGAGCGGCAGCAGCAGGGCCGGCCAGCGGAAGGCGCCGAGCGGCCGCACCGGCAGCGGCCGCACCACGCCGCGTTCGGGGGCCATCGCGCGCAGCCGCAGCGCCGCCCACAACAGGCAGCCGAGTCCGGCGACGAACGGCAGTGCGGCGACGATCGGGCTCTGCACCTCGGCGAACGTGGTGCCGGTGGCGCGGCGCGTCCAGCGCGACAGGATGCCCTCGGCGTAGGTGTGCCAGGTCTTGCCCTTCACGGTCAGGAACTCGGGCACGCCGTGGTCGGCGACCGTGAACAGGAACGCCAGCAGGCAGCCGGCGAGCAGTTCGGGGGCGATGCTGCGCAGCAGCCACAGTTCGGCGGGCGTCCGGCCGCGCACCAGCAGCGCCGCCTCGTAGGCGCGGCCGTCGACGGCGCGCAGGCCGCGGGCGGCCAACACCGCGACGAACGGAGCGTGGGCGAGGCCGAGCAGGATCGCGCAGGGCCAGAAGCCCTTGGCCGGGAACACTTCGGCGAAGCCCATCGCGACGAAGATCGGCGGCAGCACCAACGGGGCGATGCCGAGCGGGGTCAGCAGCCCCGCACCCGGCAGGTCGCGGCCGACGCACAGCCAGGCGTGGCCACCACCGAGCAGCAGCGACAGCAGCGTCGCGGTGAGGCCGAGCCACAGCGTCGCGCGCAGCTGCACCAGCACGTTCGTGTCGTCCGCGAGCCCGCGCCACGCCTCCAGCGTGAAGCCGTCGGGGCCGCGCACGGTCTGCACGCCGAGGTGCAGCAGCGGCAGCAGCGCGAACAGGGTGAGGAACAGCAGCGCCAGCCAGAGTGGGGCTCGGCTCGCGATCGCGGCGCTGCGGGCCCCGAGGTTCACTGGCCCCAGCGCTGGTTGAAGTCGCGGTCGCAGCGGGCGAGATCCTGCGCCACCTTGGCGACGTCCCACGTCATCGCCCGGAACGCACCGAGGCCCTTGATCGCGGGGTCTTTGGGCCCTGGCACGCCGGCGCGCAGGGGGATCTGCGCACTGTCGGCCGCAGCCAGCAGCGCTTCGGTCTCGCGGCTGACGATGCGGTCGATCAGGCGCTTGCCGCCCTCCTGGTCGGGGCCGCCGGCGACGAGGCCGACCGCGTTCGGGATCAGCATCGTGCCGATCCCGCCCTCCTGTTGGTCGGGGAACACGCAGGCGACGTCGTGGCCCTTGCCCTTCGCGACGTGGTAGTCGTCGGTGTCGGTGAACGCCCACGCCAGCTGGCCGTCGCGCACCGCGCGCATCGTGGCGCCGTTGCTGCCGAGGAACTGCACGTCGTTCTGGAACATCGCGTCGACGAACGTGCCGAACGCCGCGTCGCCGAGGTGCTGGCGCAGGGCCGTGAAGTGGGTCAGCGTGGTGCCTCGCACCGGTTTCGCGACCGCACAGCGCCCCTTCCACTTCGGATCGACGAGGTCGCGGTAGCTGGTCGGCCAGCCGGCCGGATCGGGCAGCAGCTTGGTGTTGACGATCAGCACGCGCGCGCGCGCGGCGAAGCCGGTCCAGCGGCCCTCCGGGTCCTTCCACTCGGCCGGCACGTCGGCAGCGGCCGGCGACGCGTACGGTGCCAGCACACCGAGCTCGGCGAGTTTCGCCACCTGGGCGCTCTCGTTGCACCAGAACACCGTCGCGCGCGGGTTGTTCCGTTCCTCGAGCAGCGCGTTGACGAGGCCGACCGTCTTCGACGCCTCGGTGTCGTGGCGCTGCGTGACGTCGAGCTGCAGTTCCTTGCCGAAGCGATCGAGCAGCGGCCGGCTGAACTGTTCGTCGAGGGCGACATAGACGGTCGGGCCGGTCGTGGCCGGCGTCTTGCCGGACACCGCGGAATCGCCGCAGGCGGCGAGCAGCAGCAGGAGGGACGAGAGCAGGAGGCGCATGGCGTTCTGAGGGTGAGGGCGCTGCGTGGTGGTGGGGAGACGGACGCGACTCACTGGTCGCGGTAGCGCACGTGGCACTCCTTGCAGCTCTTGCCGAGGGCGGCCAGCAGTTCGCCCGCGGCCTTGCCGTCGCCGCTGCGCACCGCCGCGTCCATTGCTGCGGATCGTTCGATCGAACGGGTCAGCATCGCCTGGTAGTCGGCGGGCTGCGCCTGGCTCTCGGCATCGGTCTGCAGGTTGGCGAACAGGCTCGCGAGGCGCGCGGTCTCCTTCGGCGCGACCAGGTCCGGGTGGTCGGTCGGCGCCTTCCAGCCCGCCTGCTCCGACTGCTTCACGAGGTCGAACACGAGGTCGATCTCGGCCATCGTGCCGACCATGCCGCTGACCTTCGCTTCGCTCGGGAGGGTCTTCGGGTCGACCTGGCGCAGCGCCGCGTCGAGCGGCTTGCCGGCGGCGACGGCCTGCCACAGGCCGGTGTACTCCTTCGCCGTGCCCGATACGCGCATGCGCTGCTGCGCCGCTTCCGGAGTCAGCGTGCCGCACAGCACCAGCGCGCTGCCGAGGGCGGCGGCACTGCGGTGCTTGCCGTGGTGGCAGTGCAGGTAGATCGGGCCTTCGCAACTGGTGATCGCCTGGGCGAGTTCGCGCTGGCGCTGCGGCGTGATGGTGTCGTAGCTGATCGGCAGGTGCACGTAGGTCATGCCGAGCTGGGCGGCGAGTTCGGCGTCGGGCTTGGCACCGTCGACCGAGATCACCGTCTTCACGCCCATCGCCGCCAGGGTC
>JAEUHU010000080.1 GCA_016793305.1 Planctomycetota bacterium | reverse complement strand
CTGACCGCGGCGCTCGAGCAGGCGACCGGGCGCGATCGCCAGGTGCTCGCCCGCTACCTGCAGCCGCGCGGCTTCTTCCTGCTGAACAACGGCAAGATGCTGTCGAACGAGGGCGACCTGCAGTTCGAGACGAAGAAGGGCGTGCGCTACACGCTGCGCTTCGGCGAACTGGTGGTCGGCGACGGCGACGAGCTGACCGCCGGCAGCGTGATCGGCGGCAAGGCAGCCGACGCGCCGAAGGACGGCGAGGCGCCGAAGCCCACCGAGGACGCCAAGAAGGCGGCCAACAACCGCTACCTGATGGTCACCGCCGAGTTCGTCGAGGACCTGCTGACGAAGCCGGCCGGTGCTCGGATGGCGAAGGAGCAGCTCGACAAGCGCAGCGAGGCGCGCACGCAGATCGAGCTGATCCAGAAGGCGATCGAGGCGTTCCGCGCGAAGAACGAGAACAAGCTGCCCGAAGCGCTGGCGAAGCTGACCGAGAAGCCCGCCGAGGGCGACGCGTTGCTGGCCGAGCTGAAGCAGGACCCGTGGGGCCACGACTACCAGCTGGTCGTCAGCGGTGACACCTACGTGGTCAGCAGCTTCGGCGAGGACAAGGCCGAAGGTGGCGAAGGGCTCGGCTCCGACGTGCGCAGCGACCGTCTGCCGTTCGAGGACGAGCTGAGGAAGCTTGCGACCGCGTGGGACGACCACGACCGCAAGGTCACCGAGGGCCGCAAGGAGGCCGACAAGCTGACGCAGCGCTTCGGGCCGTGGTACTACGTGATCGACCAGGCGCTGTTCACGAAGCTGAAGCCCAAGCGCGAAGACCTGGTCAAGGCGAAGTCGGCGACGCCGGCTCCGGGTGCCGGCGAGACGCCGGGCGTCGATCCGAAGTGACGGGCTGAGTTCCCGCGGCCGCGGGCCCACGCCCACCGGCCGCGGCCTACGGAGGTCACGCCGCGCGCGTCAAAGCTCGGCGGCCAGCTCCGCCAGTGCCCGGCTCAGGATCGAGCGCACCGCGACCTCGCTCTTGCCGAGTTCCTGCGCGATCTGCGCGTGCGACAGGCCCATCAGCCGCGCCATCAGGATCACTTCCTGCTTCTCGGGCGCCAGCTTGCCGAACGCGCCTTCGACGCGCTGCAGCTCTTCCCGCGCCGCCGCCTGGCCGCTCGGTGAGTAGATGCCGGCGTAGCCGCGCAGCTCCTCCTCCTCGAGCCCGCCCTGCTCGCGGCGCGCGTCGCGCTTGCCGGCGCGCCAGTGTTCGGCGCGGTCGGCGATCTTGCGCATGGCGGTGGTGAAGAGCCATTTGCGGAACTCCGCTTCGCCGCCGAAACGGAACCGCTCGGCGTTCTCGAGCACGTCGCGGCACACCGACTGGGCCAGGTCGCTGCACGATTCCTTCGCCAGCAAGGACGGTCCGGCCTTCAGTCGCACGAACGCCCGCAGGGCCGGCAGGTGCTGTTGCAGCAGCGCCGACACGGCGTCCGGGTCGTGCTGGCTGGCGCGCCGCAGCAGGGCTTCGAGGTCCTCGCTCATCGAGGGCACGATACCATTCCGCACCCTGCATGGACGACCCGACCGAACCGGCCCGCGACAGCGAACTCGAGCACGAAGTGATGGCGGCGTGCATCGACGCGTGGAACGAAGGCGGCAATCCGGCGGTCGAAGCGGTGCTCGCCGCGCATCCACGCCTCGAACGCACGCTGCGCGAGCGGCTGGAGAAGCTGCAGCGCGCCGGGCTGCTCGGCCCGGGCGGCGACGACGCCGACCCGGCCGATGGCACCGAGCCCGGCTCGCAAGGCGAGATCCCGGCCCAGCTCGGCGAGTTCGTGCTCGGCAAGCGGCTCGGCAGCGGTGGCATGGGCATCGTGTTCGTCGCCGAACAGCTGTCCCTCGGCCGCACCGTGGCGTTGAAGCTGGTGCGGCCCGAACAGCGCTTCTTCCCGGGTGCCCGGGCGCGCTTCCGTCGCGAGGTCGAGGCGGTGGCACGCCTCGGCGATGCGGGCATCGTGCCGATCCACTGCGTCGGCCAGGACCAGGGCGTCGACTACTTCGCGATGGAGTACGTGCGCGGGGCGTCGCTCGGCGACGTGCTCGCCGCCGTGCACGCGACCCCGCCCCAGGACCTCGCCGGCCGCGACGTCGCGGTGGTCGCCGCCGCGCGCGGCGAACTGCCGTTGCCCGAGCCGCTGCCAGAGGTCTACGCGGGCACCTGGGTGCAGACCTGCTGCCGCATCGTGATGCGCATGGCGCGCGCCGTGCACCACGCGCACGAACGCGGCGTCGTGCACCGCGACCTGAAGCCGAACAACACCATGGTGACGCCCGACGGGCGCGTGCTGCTGCTCGACTTCGGGCTCGCTGCCGCGGCCGGCACGTCGCGCATCACCCGCAGTGGGGCCGTGCTCGGCACGCTGCACTACATGGCGCCCGAGCAGTTGCTCGAGGGCACCGTCGACGCGCGCACCGACGTCTACGCGCTCGGCGTCACGCTGCACGAACTGCTCGCCCTGCGGCCGCCGTTCCACGAGACGAGCCAGGAACGGCTGCGCCAGCAGATCCTGCACGGCGTGGCCGCGCCGCTGCGCCAGCAGAACCCCGACGTGCCGCGCGACGTCGAGACCATCGTCGCGGTCGCGCGCGATCGCGACCCGGCGCGTCGCTACCCGACCGCCGAAGCGCTCGCGGCCGACCTCGAACGCTTCCTGCAGCACCGCCCGATCCAGGCCCGACCGATCGGCGCGTGGCTGCGCACGGTGCGCTGGTGCCAGCGTCACCCGGCCTTCGCGATGGCGGCGGGCCTGCTGTTGCTCGGCCTCGCCACGACCCCGGTGCTGGTCCCGTGGATGCGCGCCGACGCGGTCGAACAGTCGCGCAGCAACCTCGACAGTGCGCTGGCCGGCGTGCGCGGCTTGATGCAGCAGGCGACCTCGAAGGCGCTGGCCCGTGTGCCCGGCCTCGATCCCGAACGGCTGCGCAACCTGAACGCGGCGACCGAGCTGATCACGCGCTTGTGGCGTGAGAACCCGGAGGAACCGACCGTCGCCGGCGAACTGGTCCGCACGATGGCCAAGGTCGCCGAGCTGCAGCGGCTGACCGGCGACAACGATGCGGCGCTGCGCGCGACGGCTCTGGCCGAACCGGTGCTCGCCTGGTTGCGCACCCGAGCGCCAACACCTGCGGCCCATCTAGGGGATCTCGTGGGGTTGCGGCTCGCCCGCGGCTTGACGTTCGTGGAGCTCGGGCGGATCGCCGAAGCCGAAGCAGATTGGCAGGAGATCGTCGCCGCGTCGGCGGCGATCCCCGAAGCGGAGTGGAGCAAGCAGGTGCGGCTCGCCGTGTCGAGTGCGCTGCACAACCTCGGCCGCGTGACGCGCGAACGCGGCGATCTGCCGACCGCGCTGCAGCACATGGAGCGCGCCGTCGCGATCGAGCAGGCCATCGCCGCTGCCGATGGTGGTCTCGACCTGCAGTTGAACCAGGCGCGCTCGCGCATCAACCTGGCGGCGATGCGGCGCGACCTCGGGGCCCCCGAGCAGGCGCGCGAGGAGCTCGTCGGAGTGCGCGCGTCGCTGGCGGCGTTGTCGGCGACCGACGCGAAGGAGCCCGAGCTGCGTCGCGAACGGGCGCGCGTCGAGGTCGCGATCGCCGGGATCGACGCCGCCGCCGGGCGGCACACCGAGGCCCTGCCGATCCGCGAAGAGGCGATCGCCGCGATGCGTTCCCTGGTCGAGGACTTCCCCGAACGGATCGTCTACCGCCAGGAACTCGACCTGATGCTGCACGACCTCGCCGTGGAACGCGCGCAGG
Organism: Planctomycetota bacterium; assembly: GCA_016793305.1. The sequence continues at coordinate 5,060 of JAEUHU010000080.1, read as the reverse complement.
CCGGCCAGCGACCCGGCGCGTTGGCGGCGGCGAGCGAGGCGGTCGCCGGCCACGAACGGATGGTCACCGGCCACCCGGACGGCTTCGAGTATGCGTCCGAGCTGGCGATCTTCCTGCACCACCGCGGCTACCTTCTGGTGGCGAGCGACGAAGACGCCGCGGGCGCCGACTTCCAGCGTGCCGCGGAGACGCTCGAAGCGCTGGTGCAGAAGCGCCCCGACGATCTCTCGTTCCGCCTGCAGGCCGGCCAGCTGCAGCGCACGGCGGGGATCCACGCTGCGCGTTCGGAGCGTTGGCCGGAGGCGCGCACGTGGTTCCGCCGCGCGGCCGAACACCTCGAACGGGTGCGGGCGGCAGGCGGCAAGCGCGCGACCCAGGCGACGCGGGTGTTGCCGCCGCTGCTGCAGCAACTCGCCCAGGCCGAGCTGATGGCCGACGACTTCGCCAGCGTGGTCGCGGTGCTGCGGCGCTTGCACGCGGTCGAGCCGCAGACGGCCGAGGCGCTGCGCGAACTGGGGGCCGGCATGCACGTCGACGACCGCGCGGACTTCCAGGCGTTGCTGCGCGAGGTCGAGGGCAAGCCCGCGGCCGCCACGGACAGCAGCGGCGGCAAGTAGCCGCTGCGCTCGGCTCACTTCTCGGCGAGGCGGCGCCGCATCTCGGCGGTCGCGATGTCGAACAGGAACTCGGTGGTCAGCACGACCCAGCCGAGTGCGATCGGCAGCAGCACCGTCATCACGAGGCCGCTGAAGGTGAACCCGACGGCGAACAGCGGCCCGAGGGCAATCAGCCCGAAGACCAGCAGCACCACGCCGATGGCCTTTGTGACGAACCAGAGCAGAGCGGAGAAGAACGGGTACCAGTCTTTGTGCATGGGAGTCCTGCCAGCAGCCTACGCCGCGCGGGCGCGCCGCAGAACGGTGCCGCGCCGTTCCCGTTGCGCGGCCGGCGCTCCGGGGCTCAGCCTGCCGCGTCGACCAGCCGCCACGACATCGCCTGGCCGGCCCGCATCGGCACCAGCGTGTGCTGGCCGAACGGCAGCGAAGCGGGCACCGTCCAGGTCGCCTTCTCGAGCGTGATCCGGTCCCGATTGCGGGGCAGTCGGTAGAACTCCGGCCCACGCAGGCTCGCGAACGCCTCCAGCCGGTCGAGTGCCCCCGCCTGCTCGAACGCCTCGGCGTAGAGCTCGATGCCGGCGTGGGCGGTGTAGATGCCGGCACAGCCGCAGTCCGCCTCCTTGGTGTGGCGCGCGTGCGGCGCGCTGTCGGTGCCGAGGAAGAAGCGTGGGTCGTCGCCGGTCGCCGCGGCCAGCAGCGCCTGGCGATGCCGTTCGCGCTTCAACACCGGCAGGCAGTAGGCGTGCGGGCGCACGCCGCCGCGGAACAGTTCGTTGCGGTTCCACAGCAGGTGATGCGCGGTGATCGTCGCCGCCACGCGCGGACCGGCCGCGCGCACGAACGCGACGGCGTCGGCAGTGGTGACGTGCTCGAGCACGACGCGCAGGCCCGGGAAGTCGCGCAGCAGCGGCGTCAGCTGGCGGTCGAGGAACACCCGTTCGCGGTCGAACACGTCGACGTCGGGGTCGGTGACCTCGCCGTGCAGCAGCAGCGGCAGCTCGTGCCGTTCCATCGCCGCCAGCGCCGCGCGCGCCTTCTGCCAGTCGGTGACGCCGTTCTCGGAGTTGGTGGTGGCGCCGGCCGGGTAGTACTTCACCGCGTGTACGAAGCCGCTCGCCTTCGCGGCGGCGATCTCCTCGGCCGGCGTGCGGTCGGTCAGGTAGAGCGTCATCAGCGGCTCGAACGACGCCGCGCGCGGCAGCGCCGCCACGATGCGGGCCCGGTAGTCGCGGGCGGCCGCCACCGTCGTCACCGGCGGCTTCAGGTTCGGCATCACGATCGCCCGCGCGAAGCGCCGCGCGGTGTCGGGCAGCACGGCGGCGAGCGCTTCACCGTCGCGCAGATGGAGGTGCCAGTCGTCGGGGCGGGTCAGTTCGAGGCGCATCGGGGCGGCCACCATAACGAGCCCCTCCGTCCCGGCGAACGCCGACGTGGGGACGTCCCGCCGCGTCATGTCCGGGAAGCAAGCCGTCGTCTCCCGTTGCGGCACGGGTGGGCTACAGTCAGGGGCTCGCCACGGCCCTCGACGGCTGGTGGCCGACACCCTCGACGTCTCCGGAGGATCCCATGCGTTCGTACCACTGTTCGTATCGTGCGTGGTTGCTGGTGGCTTGTCTCGCCGTGCTGCAAGCGTGCAGCGGCGGCGGTGGCGGGCAGTCCGCCGAGGTCGACAGCGCGCCCGGCTCGGTCGGCGTCGTGCTGGACACGCGGACGGGCACCGACAGCCTGGTGCAGTTCGTGGTCGTCGGGGCGACTCTCGAACGAGCCGACGGAACCACCACCCGCAACCTGGTCCCCAGGGCGGTCGAGGTGACCTTCGCCGATCCGACCGGCGAGGTGTCCGGGCTGCGTCTCCACGACGTGCCGACAGGTGACTACGAGCGCCTGCTGCTGGCGTTGGCGCCTGGTTCTGGCAGTGCGCTCGGGAGCGATGGGGTCGTGCGCGCGATCGACTCGGGCTCGGTGCTGTCGATCCCGATCGCCGACGGTCTGCAGCACGTGGCGAGCGAGGTGAGCTGGCTCGCGTTGGGGCACAACCGCGCACCGGTCGTCACGCTCGGTGGGTCCCTGCGGTTCGAGCCGGCCCTGCTCGGCCGTGCGGATGGCAGCGAGCACGAACTGGCCGGGCTCGAACCCGTCACGGTGCGGGGTGCGAGCGTCGACGCGAGGTTGCCGGCCGCGGGTGGTGGCGTGCTCGCCCTCGAGTTCGCGCCGGGGTGCACCTTCGGCGACGACGACGCGAACAGCTTCGCCTCGGCGGCGGCGTTCGTGAACGGACTGCGCGGCGACGACGAGCTGCGGGTTTGTGGCACCCTGGATCGTTCCGGCGGCCTGCGGGTGACCCGTGCCCGGCGTGGTCGTGGCAACGACGGACCGCGCCTGCTGGGCCGGATCGTCGAGCTGCGTCCGGCGACCACGAGCTTCGTGATGCGGGTGCAGGCCGAAGTGCGGCGCGGCGAGCGTGTGCTGCGCGATCCCCCGTTCGACGTGCTGGTCGACGCGACGTCGGCGCGCCTGCAGCGGCCGAACGGGCAGGTGGTGCTGGCCTTCGCCGACCTCGCCGTCGACGACCTGGTCAAGGTGACGTGGTCCTCGCGCACGCCGGCCACCGCGACCGAGCTGGAGGTGGTCGTGGCGCGCGAGATCGAGGTCCCCGGCAGCGCGGGAGTGCCGCTGGCGCCGGAATGGCAGGGCCTGGTGCAGTCGGTCGACGTGGCCGGCAACCGCATCGTCGTGGTGCCCCGCAACGACGACCCGATCGTCGTCGACGGCGTGTCGGTACCGTCGGTCGACGTGCTGGTCGATGCCGGCACGGTGCTGCAGCGACGCGAACGCCGAGGTGGCGGGCGCACCACGATCCAGCTCGGCGACATCGTTCCGGGCGAGGATCGCATCTGGTGGCGCGGCACGGTCACGGGACCTGCCGAGGTCTCGGCCGACTGGGTGCGAGTGCGCGAGGAATGACCGGCGTCGACGAACTGCCCGAGCCGTTGGGGGAGCGCTTCGAACGGCTCGCCGAGTACCACGGCGGGGAGGGGCGGACCTTTCGGGTCGCGTCGCGTTCGGACGGTCGCGAAGCCGTTCTGAAGGTGCTGGCAGCCGGCGCCGAGCCCGCCGAGGCGTCGCTGCTGCTGTCGCTGCGCCATCCGTCGATCCCGGCGGTCCGTGAGGTGGGTCGCCTGCCGGACGGTCGCGCGTTCGTGCTCCGCGAGCACGTCGACGGCGAGGCGCTGCAACGGCTGCCGAGCGACGTGGCGGAGCTGCGCACGGTGCTGCAGCAACTGCTCGAGGTGCTCGCCTACGTGCACCTGCGCTCGGTGCTGCACCTCGACCTGAAACCGTCGAACCTGCTGCGCGACCGGCACGGGCGCCTGCACCTGCTCGACTTCGGCCTCGGCGTGCGAGGTGGTGCCGCCGGGCGCGGCGGCACGCCGTTCTTCGCCGCTCCCGAACAGCTGCTCGGCGGCCGGCCGGATGCGCGCACCGACCTGTTTGCGGTCGGCGCGATGGCGGCGCAGGCCTTGTGGCCTGGCTCCGGGCCGCCGCTCGCGCGCTTCCTCGACTCGTTCCCGCAGAAGGACTTCTTCAGCGCCGGTGGGCTACGGCCCGAGGACCTGCCGGCCCCGTTCGACCGCTTCGTCGCGCGCTGCACCGAACGGCGACCCGAGCGGCGCTTCGCCGATGCCCAGGCCGCCATGGAGTTCCTGTGTGGTGGTGGGGCCGGCCGACCGTCGTTGGCCCTGCTCGCGCCCGATCCCGTGGTGCTGTTCGCCGCCGAACTCGCGGCGGTCCCGGACGACGGCACACACCTGCTGTGGCGCGGCGGATCTCCTGGGGACCGTCGAGCCCTCGCCCTGCATCTGGCCGCCACCGACGACTCCGTGCGCCGCATCGACGACGGGGACCACGCCCTTCGGGTCGTGCGCCGTGGGCCCGGCACCACCTTGCGGCAGTTGCCCGATCTGCGCGCCGAGCACCTTGCGCCGCACGTGCACAGCGCCCTGGGCCTGCACGGCGAACCGGCGGCCCGCGCAGCGGCGTGGCTGGTCGGCCACGGTGGAACCAGCGGGGAAGCCGTGGCGGCCTGCTTGCGCGAACTGGCGCAGTCCGGCGAGCTGATCGCGTCCGGCACCCGCTGGGCGTGGCCGGCGGCCCGCAGCGGGCGCCTCGACGGGGTCGTGCTGCCGCCCGCCTCGGCGGCGCTGCCGACGACGGCTGCGGCGTTGCGTTCGCTCGCGGCCGCCGGCCGTCGCGACGCGGCCGTCCTCGCCTGGCAGCGCGCCGTCGCCGCCGAGCCGGGGCGCGACGAGGAACTGCGCACGGCCCTCGCCGAAGGCCTGCTCGACGGCGGCGAACCGGCCGCGGCGCTGCCGTTCTGCGTCGGCGCACCGGTGCTCCGGGCCCAGGCCCTGCTCGACACCGGCCAGCTCGAAGCCGCGCGGC
>JAEUHU010000066.1 GCA_016793305.1 Planctomycetota bacterium | reverse complement strand
TCCGCCAGCGCTTCGTCGAACCCGGCTACCTGGTGCTCGACGGCGACGGCACGGTGCTGCTCGCGGTGGCGCAGATCACCACGCTGCATCCGGAGTGGTTCGAGGCGCCGCTGCGCCAGCTGGTGCACCAGGCGAGCGAGGGCTTCCCGGGCAACCCGGCGTTGCGCGAAGCGTGGGACGCCTACCGGCGCGGCGAACCGGACCAGGCGATCGCCCGCTGCGACGCGGTGTTGGCGCGCGGGCCGGCCGCCGCGGTCGCCGCCGAGGCCGACTGGCTCGCGGGCGCGGCGCTCTGCCGCAGTGGCCGGCGCCCGGCGGCGATCGCCCGTTGGCGCCAGCTCGCCGAGCTGCTGCCCGACGAGCCACTGGCGTGGAAGGCGGCACTGGAGGCCGACGGGCACGGGCCGTTCGGGCACGGCTTCGAGGACTACCTGCCGCTGCCGGCCGTCGCGTGCCCGACGCGACCGAGCGACGGCACCCGCGCGCCCGGCGTCTACGGTGAGCCCGAGCTGTGGCTGCGCGGGGCGTCGTTCCTGTTGGCGATGGACGACGGCGACGGGGTGGTGCGCGACAGCATCTACGACTTCGGCGGCACCGACAGCCTGCCGAACGTGCACGCCGCGGTGACCTGCCTCGTCGGCGAAGCCCTGCTCGCCGCCGCCGATCGCCACCGACAGGCGTTGGTGCAGTTCCCGCCGTCGACCCTCGCCCGGCTCGAAGCGATGCTGGTGGCGATCCGCACCAACGTCGAGCAGGCGCACTGGCTCGCGCTTTCGGACCGCGACGAGATCCTGTGGGCGCGCGCCTACGCGCTGCGCTTCCTGCTCGCCTGGCAGGCGCGGCGCCCCGCCGACGCGGCCGCGATCCGGCCGGTGTTGCAGCGCTCGGTCGGCGCGCTGCTGGCGCTGCAGCCCGAGACCGGCGTGTGGTTCCACGAGTACGGCAATCCGTTCGCGATCGCGACCGCGCTGCAGGCGCTGCACGGGGCCCGGCAGGTGGGCGTGGAGGTCGACCAGAAGGCGATCGACCGGGGGCTCGCCGCCTTGCTGCAGAACCGCACCGCCGAGGGCGCCTACACCTACTCGCACACGAAGAACGGCAAGCCGCGCGCGTCGCTGCCGGCCGCCGCCGGGCGCATGCCGCTGTGCGAGCTCGGGCTGTTCCTGTTCGAGCGCTCCGACGAGACCCGCCTGCAGCACGCGGTCGAGACCGGGTTCCGCCACCACGACCTGCTCGCCGCGGTCCGCAAGTACGACGACCACGCCGACCAGCACGGCTACGGCGGGTTCTTCTTCTGGTTCGACATGCTGGCCCGCAGCGAAGCGACCATGCGCTTGTCGGCCGGCGAGGCGCGCACGGCGCTGGTCGCGCGACAGCGCGCGCTGGTGCTCGACCTGCCGGAGATCGACGGCGCGTTCGTCGACAGCCACGAGCTCGGCCGCGCCTATGGCACCGCGATGGCGCTGTTGTGCCTCGACGTGCTGGCCGGGCCGCGGTGAACGGGCCGCGCCGACCAGCGGTCCTCTCAGGCCGGCCGGCCCAGCAACTCACACAGCCACTGGGACCAGGGTTGCGCGCTGGCTGCCGCGAGCCGCGCGAACCGTTCCGCTGCGTCGTCGCCGAGTTCCATCACGAATGCGGCGAGCTGCGTCAGTTCCTCGCGCGTGCCCTGCTCGAGCCGCTGCTGCAGCCAGGCCTCGTCCAGGCGCGCGTTGGCGGCCGAGCACAGTCGCTGGTGCGCGCTTTCCGGGATGCGTGGGTGGTGCGCGGTCTCGGCCAGCAGCCAGCTGGCGGTGGCGAGGTCGCCGTCGCCGAGCGTGCGCGCGAACAGCGTCGTCAGCACCTCGGCGTTGGCCAGTGGGCGCTCTTCGAGGTCGTCGAGCAGCTGGCGCAGCGCCAGCGCCGCGAGGTTGCAGCCGAGTTCACGCGCGACCAGCGGGCGCAGCGTGACCGCGATCGGTGCTGGGGCTGGCAGGAACCACGCCTCGAGCCCGGCGAGTGCTGGTCCGTCGCCGATCGTGCCGGCGCACAGGCGAACCTGGGCCAGCCCCGGCGCGGCGATCCGGCGGTAGCACGCTTCGGGGTCGGCTTCGGCGTGCACGTCGGCCAGCCGTTGCACCAGCACGGTGATGGCCAGGGCCGAGATCCCGGCGGCGAGTTCGATCGCCCCGACGCCGACGCGGTGCAGGGCCGCGAACGGCGCCTGCAGCCGGGCGTCGCCGATCCCTTCCTCGCCGGGCACGACCAGGCCCGAAGACCGAACGGCGAGCCGCAGCGGCTTCGTCCTGGTGCCAGCCTGCACGCTGTCGAGGCACTGCCGAAGGGCGGTGTGGTGCAGGGCCGCCGCGTGCGGGTGCTGACGCAGCACCGCGGTGGCCCGGAGCAGGGCCAGCGCCGCGCTGCGCTCGTGACGTTCGGGGCCTGGGTTGCCGGACCGCACCACGGCTCGCCTATCGGTCGCCCGGCCGGCCGCGATTGACGCCGAAGTTCCTCGCCGTCCTTCGACAGTTGGTCGCTGCCAAGGCCTACAGGGTCTGCTAAACCTCTGCCGTGGTGACGATGTCTAGTCGTGGAACGTGGGTGAGCCGGTTCGCCTGGCTCGTGCTGCTGCTGCTCTCGGTCGGTCAGGCCGCCTGCGGCGGCCCGGTCCAGCGGGTCGACCTGAGCGATCCGAAGGCTGCCCCGGCGGCGGTGGAACCGAGGGTGCTGGTGGTCAGCCTGACCGGCAAGCTCGGCACTCAGGAACTGGCCCGCTGCCATCGCTCGCTCCGCGAAGCGGAAGCCCGCGGGTGCTCGAACGTGGTGTTCCGGCTCGACGAGGTCGGCACCCAGGACGACGAGGACCTGCAGAGCCTGCTCGACCACCTGCAGACGAGCAAGGTGAGCACCGTCGCCGTGCTGCGGGGCCGGGTCACGCACGGTGCGGCGGCCCTGGCACTCGTCTGCCAGAAGGTGTTCGTGCTGCCGAACGCCCAGTGGGGCGAGGTGGTGAAGCCAGAGCAGGAATGGCTGGAGATGCTCGCCAGCAATCCCGACGAGGCGATGGCCCAGCGCCTCGACGGGCTGCGCGAGGCCATGGCCGCACGGCTCGCGCGGCGCGATCCGAAGCTGACGCCCGACGCCGAGAAGCTGGCGCTGGCGATGGTCGATCCGCGCGTGAAGATCGTGCTGGCGACCGTGCGCGAAGGCGGCATCGAGCGCCAGAAAGTGCTGACCGCCGACGAAGTCACCGCGCTCCAGGCCGCCGGTACCAAGGTGTTCGGCGACCAGGCGCTGCCGAACCCGCTGATCCTGTCCGCGGCGCAGGCCGACGAGTTCCGGCTGGCCACGGCCCTCACCGGGCTCGACCTGCTGGCCGAGGCGTTGACGGTCGATCCGCAGACGATCGGCGAACTCACGGTCAACTGGGCCGAGCGCATGGTCGGCTGGCTCGAGATGCTGCAGCCGTTCCTGCTGGTGGTGGGCTTCGTGCTGCTGATCGTCGAGCTGAAGACCCCGGGCATCGGCTTCGCCGGCCTGTTCGGCGTGATCTTCCTGAGCCTGGCGCTGTTCTACAGCTACCTGGTCGGTCTCGCGGAGATCACCGAGATCCTGGTGTTCTTCCTCGGGCTCGCCGCGATCGCCGTCGAGATCTTCCTGCTGCCCGGCACGATCGTCTTCGGGGGCCTCGGCTTCCTGTTCCTGGTGATGGCCCTGGTGCTGAGCCGCCAGTCGTTCGTGCTGCCGAGCAATGCCGTCGAGGAAGGGCTGTTCCTGACCAACCTCTGGCAGCTGACGCTGCTGTTCGTCTCGGTGCTCGTGCTCGGGGCGGTGCTGTGGCGCATCCTGCCGAAGCTGCCGTTCTTCAACCGGGTGTTCCTGACGCCGCCGCCGCTGGTGCCGAGCCCCGCGGGCGGTGGCAGCGGCCTCGGCATCGATCCGGGCCTGACCGCTCTGGTCGGCCGCACCGGCACCGCCGTGACCGTGCTGCGCCCGTCGGGGGCGATGGAGATCGACGGCCAGCGCATCGACGTCGCGACCGAAGGCGAGTTCGTCGCCGCCGGCACGAAGGTGCGCGTGCTCTACGTGAACGTCAACCTCGTGGTCGTCGCCGCCGTCGACCCGGAGACGTCCGGAGCGACCGGCCGTGACGCTGGCCGTGACTCTGGCCGTGACTCTGGCCAGCGCGGCAGCGCCGGCGTCGTGCTGCTGCTGCTGATCGTCGGGCTGGCGCTGCTGGTCGCCGAGGTGATGCTGGTGTCGTTCGGCGTGATCCTGGCGCTGGCCGGCGTCGCGTTGTTCAGCGCGGTGTTCGTCGCCTTCCAGACCTCGGTGACGTTCGGCGCGATCATCGTCGGCACCGAAGCGGTGCTGACGCCGCTCGTGCTGATGGCGTCGTTCAAGCTGCTGCCGAAGACCAAGCTCGGCAAGGAACTGATCCTCGACGGCACCGCGGGCACGGCGGCTGCCGCCGATGCCGCACTGTCCTCCCTGCTGCAGAAAGAAGGCGTCACGCTGACGCCGCTGCGCCCCGCCGGCTACGCCCGCATCGACGGCCGCAAGGTCGACGTCACCACCCGCGGCGAGATGCTCGACGCCGACGTGCCGGTGGTGGTGCTCGACGTCACCGCCAACCGGGTCGTCGTCGGCCGCCGGTGAGCGTCGACCTGATTCCATGACCTCCAACCCAACCTGCCATGCTCGCTGATCTCGATCTGATCCACTGGGTGCTGATCGGCGCCCTCGTCCTGCTCGTCCTGCTGGTCCTGGTCCTGCTGCGCTTCCTGAACCTCTGGGTCCAGGCGTACATGTCGGGCACCAAGATCGGCCTGTTCCAACTGGTCGGCATGTCGCTGCGCAAGGTCAACCCGGCGGTGATCGTGCGCGGGGCCATCTCGGCGACCCAGGCCGGCCTGCCGCTGAACGTGCGCGACCTCGAAGCGCACTACCTCGCCGGCGGCCGCGTGCTGAACGTCGTGCAGGCGCTGATCGCCGCCGACCGCGCCAACCTCGGCCTCGACTTCCGCCAGGCGGCGGCGATCGACCTCGCGGGTCGCGACGTGCTCGACGCCGTGCAGACCTCGGTGACGCCGAAGGTGATCGACTGCCCGCCGGACGGCAAGGTCGCGGCGATGGCGAAGAACGGCATCCAGGTGCTCGCCAAGGCGCGCGTCACGGTGCGCACCAACATCAAGCGCCTGGTCGGTGGCGCCACCGAGGAGACGATCATCGCGCGCGTCGGCGAGGGCATCGTCTCGACGATCGGCAGCTCGGAGACGCACAAGGACGTGCTCGAGAACCCCGACCGCATCAGCAAGGGCGTGCTCGGCAAGGGCCTCGACGCCGGCACCGCGTTCGAGATCCTGTCGATCGACATCGCCGACGTCGACATCGGCGACAACATCGGCGCGCGCCTGCAGGCCGACCAGGCCGAAGCCGACAAGCGGGTCGCGCAGGCCGCCGCCGAGAGCCGGCGCGCGATGGCCGTCGCCGCCGAGCAGGAGAACATCGCCGAGATCGCCGCGAACCGCGCCAAGCTGGTGCTCGCCGAGGCCGAAGTGCCGCAGGCGATGGCCGAAGCGTTCCGCAGCGGCCACCTCGGCATCCTCGACTACCAGAAGATCAAGAACCTCGAGGCCGACACGCGCATGCGTTCGCAGATCGCCGCCGGCGAAGA
>JAEUHU010000054.1 GCA_016793305.1 Planctomycetota bacterium | reverse complement strand
AGAAGGGCACGGTCGCCGAGCGGGTGGCGGCCGTCACCGGCGCGGCCATCGACGCCGAGGCGAAGGCGCGCGAGGCGAAGGCGTCGGAGTGTGCCAACATGGCAAAGGCGCTCGGCCTGACGCGGGAGCAGGTGTTCGCGTTGATGACCGAGATCGGCTCGCAGCCGGGGCGGATCAGCGAGCTGTCGCGGGAGCACCTCGACGCCCTGGCCGAGAAGCTCGAAGAGAGGGCGCGGGCCGGGACGCCGGTGGAGCCCGAGTCGACGGGGACGGAGTCGGCGGGCGGGGACTGACACCCGCAGCAGGCTGAGGGGAAGGGCTCACGCCTGTACTGCAACCGGTGTGTGCTTCTACGCCATACCACGCGTAGCGCCCGAGTGGCGAACCTCCGCGGTCCGCTGGTCAGCCGTCGCCGCAGCCCGAGCCGCTACCGCCACCAGACAAGTGGTGCCCACCGGCACCACCACCGCCGCCACCACTGCCACCGGCGCCACCTCCGCCACCTCCGCCACCCTCTTGGCAGGGGGCGCCGTTGCCGCAGTCGCTTCCGCTGCCGCCGCCGTCGGTGGGGCAGTAGATGGGGCCAACGGTCCCGCCACCGCCGTACGAGAAGTTGGGGCCGATCGAACTGCCATCGCCGCTCGCCAGAGCCAGAACCACCGCCAGCATCGCGTTCGTCAACATCGGGGGGCCTCCAGGTGACCCGATTCTACGCAGGCGGCCGGCCACCGGGAGCCCCGGCGCCAACCCGCGCCCGCGGGGCCGAGATGTGAACGAAAACCCCCAGTTGTGAAAGCGGGCCGCGACCGGGTCATCACCCCGACCGCGGCCCTCGATCGACCCCTGTGCTACCAGGAGCCAACCGTGCGCCACGCATCGGCATGCAGAGTCGTATCCCATGAGGTCCAGCCATGATCCGTCTCGGCGACTCGGGCTGGTGGCTCGACCCGACCGGCGAGGGCTGGGTGCTGCTCGAGGTCGTGGGGAAGGGCCGGAAGCGCTTCACACGGCGGTACGGACCGTTAACAGCGATCGAGCACGTTCTGCAGCAGCGGGCGGTGGTGCTGCCGGACGAGGTTCGGGCCGAGGTGGCGGAGCTGGCGCAGTCGGCTGAGTCGGGGGGCGAGGCGGTGGGGGAGATGCCGACTGCTGGGCCCGAGAGCTAGCCCGGCGCCGAGTAGGGGGAGCGGGCGACCATGCGAATCGTCAAGACGGACCTTCTCTGCCATCCGGCTGCTGGCTCCTGTCCGAAATGCGTCCTGAGACATTCAGGACTACAATCGATACAGCAATCCCTATCGATTGAGGCCAGCAATCAGTGGCAATGCGAATATCGACAAGCATGTATAGCGATATTGCCATCAGCGTGGCCGAAAAGGTCGAGGCTGCAGGTCGCGCGCGAGGGAAGCACCCGGAAGCGAAGTAGCCCAGGGCAGCGCATATCATGACTTTGGCGACAGTGTCAGTCATCAGAAGCCCCCAAGCGCAAGTCGGGCGGCGCGAACCGCCCAAGACTAGACCTGTGCCCAAGCCACAGTGGAAGCTTGGCCGAAGATGCGGAGGGTCCGGAACACCGTCTCGCGGGCGACCTCCTCCGCGTCGAGTGGCGCCCAGACTCGGGGGCGCAGCCAGCGCAAGAGGGAAGCCCACAGCCTCGACCACGGGCAGGGTGACGAGGGACTAGGCCCTCCCGAGCAGCTGGACTCGCCGAGCACTTCGACATCACTTCTTCTCCGGTGAGGGACCATCCCATCGCCGGAGATCCCCTTACCAGCGGCGGTTGGAGCCAGCAAGGCCCGAGCGAACACCCTGAATCCCCGCCGCCCCCTCGGCACGGTCCTGGTCGCACCGACCATGACCCACACTCCCCCGAGTGAGGCTGCGGCCTCGTCCCCGCTCCTTTAGCCGACCGACTTCGGCTCGACAGCGCCGAGGCAGGCGAGGCAGAGCACCACGAGGCAACCGATCGCCACTGCGCAGGTGACCTTGAAGGGGGGGCCCGAGGCCCACGCGAGGCGCTCCCTAGCCTCGCTCCTCGGCTTCTTTGGTGGGTCTGGCCTTCTTCCGCCAAAGTGCGCACTCAGTTCGCGCTCGATCTCCTTGACCAACCACTTGTCCGCATTGCGGTTGAACTCGCTTGCGTCCTCGATTCGCTCCAGCATTTGCTTGTAGCAGTAGATCCAGCAGGACATGACCGAGGCGGCGACGGGGATGACCCAGTAGCGGTAGCTGAAGAGCGTCGGCTCGGTGACTTCCTTCGCGGCCCAGAAAGTTGCCAGGGAAAGGAAGGTGATCGATCCAATGGACACCGAGAGCTCGATCTTCCGACGGGAGTTGACGGCTTCTCGATGGTGCTCGAGGAAGCCCAGTGCGTTCTCGATGACGTCTGGCGGGAGGCGCTTTGGGGCGGGGGCTTCTTCTGGGGTCATGTCCTGGGCTCCTTCTTGGGATTCAAGCCCAGAAGGTAGCCGCGATGACTTCGCGCATGTTGACGCCACGCACCCGGTCAGCGTGGCGATCTTCCTCGCAGGGCACCATCAGCGGGTGCAAGTTCGCCCCCGCCACCGGCCAGCCGCGCACCGAGGTTCCGGTCGGGCCGGACGGCAGCGGGACGGTGTTGGAGCTGGGAGCGGCGTTCTGGCGGAACCTGGCCAACGCCGTCGACTGCCTGCCGAGCGATGGTCACCCGATCGACGCGGTCACCATCAAGATCGCGATCCGCAACCTGCGCGCGGCCGTCGCCGAGCTGGCGAAGGTCGTCGAGCGCATCGGGCCTCGGTGAACCGCGAACGGAGCCGCGCATGCCTTGCCAGCGCTCGTCTCCGGCCCCATGCTCTAGCCGGTGCGCGTCTTGAGGAACCACGAAGCCACCGGGTATCGTCCCCGTCTCGCGTTCCTTTGGTCAGAAGGGTAACGCCATGGCAAACAACAGCGGGATCGAATGGACGGAAGCGACATGGAACCCGGTCGCCGGCTGCACGCCCGTTTCTCCGGGGTGCCTCAACTGCTACGCGGCTCGCATGGCGCTCCGACTCGGCTTGATGCCGCACAAGAGCAACGAGAAGTACCACGGCGTTGCCGAACTCTCGCGCTCTGGTCGCCCGGTCTTCAACGGTCGCGTGAACATCAGCGAAGACGCCCTCGACCTGCCGCGCACCTGGAAGCGCGCTCGACTGATCTTCGTGAACTCGATGAGCGACCTGTTCCATGAACAGGTGCCCGACTCGTTCGTCAAGCGAGTCTTCGACGTGATGCAAGCGTGCCCGCAGCACACCTTCCAGGTGCTCACGAAGCGCCCGGAGCGGCTCGAACAGCTCGCCGATGACCTGCCGTGGCCCTCGAACGTCTGGATCGGGACCAGCGTCGAGTCCGCGCGCTACTTCCACCGCATCGAGAGTCTCGCGACGGCGCGCCGTGCAGCCGTCCGGTTTCTGTCGTGCGAGCCGCTGCTTGGTCCCTTGCCGGACCTCCCGCTCGAGGGCATCGACTGGGTCATCGTCGGTGGCGAGTCCGGCCCGGGCGCGCGCCCGATGAAGGAAAATTGGGTCGACAGCATCAAGGATCGTTGCTTGGCGCACGGCGTCGCGTTCTTTTTCAAGCAATGGGGCGGCACCAACAAGAAGGCGACCGGCCGACTGCTCGGCGGTCGCACGTGGGACGAGCTGCCCGCCTGTTAGACCGCTAGAGGAATCATGGGGAACGCCGACAAGACGCACTTTGATTCGTACCGTCTGCAAACCCGCACGAAGCACGCAATCCTCGACGGGTATTTGCCTGCCTACTTCAGCATCATCAAGACGTGGCACAAGAACCTCGTCTTCATAGACGGCTTCGCCGGGCCGGGGGAGTACACGTCGGGTAGAGACTCGTTCGACGGCTCGCCCATCCGGGCGATGAAGCTCGTCACCTCTAACAAGGACCTCGCCGATCGAGTCCTCTGCCTCTTCATCGAGAAGAACAAGGATTACTTCGACGAGTTGGTCGGCCGTGTCGACTCGTTCAAGGGCACGCACGGCATGAAGAAGCCGATAATAGTGCACGGCACTTTCACGTCGGAGATTGAGGAGCTCTTGAAGAGTGTTGACGACGATAAAGGGCTCGCGCCGACCTTCCTTTTCGTCGATCCCTGCGGCGTCGAGGACGTTTCCATGACGCACATCGCAGCTGTCTTGTCGCGCGACTACTGCGAAGTCTTCATTTTCTTCAACCTCGACGGCATCCGCCGGATCGCTGGTCTGCCTGCGGTGAGCCAAACACTCGTCGCGCTCTACGGGTCCGCCGAACGAGCGAGGGCCGTTGTCGAGGCGGCGGACAAGGCGAGCGGCCCGCAGGCACGCGAAGAGGTCTTCGTGGCGCACTACAAGGAAGCTCTCGCTGAGGCCTCGGGAGCCAAGTTCTTCCTGCCCCTACGGATCGAGCAGGAGGACCGGGTGACCACGAGTCACTACCTAATCCATGCGACGAAGCACCCTCTCGGCTTCCGCATCATGAAGGAGGTCATGTGGGGTGCTGGAGGCGGAATCGAGTGCGAAGGTGACCGCCTCGCCCTCCTTCAGGCCTCGCGAAAAGGGGGAGGTCGCCTGTTTCATCCGGAGGTCGACGAACTGCGCAGAGCCATTCTGCAAGACCTCAAGAGCGGCGCGCAGCCGGTGACGCGCTATCTCGACGAATGGGTGACGAGGCCCGAGGACATGTTCTGCGAGTCCATCTACCGCCGCGAACTGCTTCAACTTGAAGCTGACGGCAAGATCGAAGTTCTCGCGAACGATGGCGCTACGCCTTGCCCACCACAGTCGCGTCGACCGCACAAGGGCAAGCCGACTCTCGCCAAGGCGAAGGGCTACTTCGTGCGGTTGCCCAAGGGATGAGCACAGCGAGATGGTGCGTGAGGAGCGAACCCTTCGACTATGAATGAATGTCGCCGGTAGACCCGCCGGCATGCATCGACTCCTCCCGCTGCTTTTTCTCCTGTGCGCCCTCCCCGCGCAGCTCGTTCGCGTCGCCAACTTCTCCGGCGCTCCCTACGCCGGCTGGAAGCGCACCACGATCGACGTCGCCCCGCCGCACCTGGTCGGGCGCGTCGGCGGGCCGGGGTTCGGCCGCGCGCTGGCGCTACGCGGGGCGAAGGCGGTGCTGCGCGACGGCGAGTGGGTCTCGCACGACCACGTGGCGATCGATGGGCGCAAGGGCACGTCCTCGTCGTTCTACCTGTTCGGCACGCCTGGCGCAGTCGCGGTGGTGCTGCGGCACGAGCCCGAGAACGCGCAGGCGAAGGCGATCCTGCAGCCGATGCTCGCAGCTGGTGGCACCACGTGGATGCCGCCGCAGCCGTGATCTACCGGGTCGTGCAGCGGGATCTGTGTTCTGCGAGCTCCAGGTCTTCGGGGAGTGGCTCCCACTTCAGTTGCTTCTCGACCTCTGAGAGAACCCGCCTGAGATCCGCAATCTCAGTTGGGCCATAGTCGTTCGCCCTGCCCAGCGTTGTCTGGAGCTGGGCCTTCACGCCAAGGAGATTGGCAAGGCGCAGGCTGTTCGTCGCTGCGGTGTGGTTCCTCGCCTCTTCCCTCGCGGCTTCGCTCTCCTTGCGCTGTTCGGCCAACTCGTCACGCTGCATCTTCAGCGCGAGCAAGAACCCGGCGAAGGCGAGACCAGAGAAGAGGGCGTTGATCGCTCCGAACGCGTCGCCTCGCGTGCCTGCGATGGTCCACTGATCGGGCGCGGCGCTGGCTTCTGGAAGCTGCGAGCGAACCCAGAACCACATGCCCAGGACGAACGCGACGGCGGCGGCGCCGATGATCCAGTTCGACCACTTGCGTAGAGACTCCTTCATAGTCAGCAGATTCTCCGGCATCGGAGACCGGCCGCAAGCCCGCGAACCCACCGCCGCGTCTCCGCACCACCCGCCACGCTCGGCCCCATGATCACCGAGCCCCTCCGGTTCCTGGCCGTCCCCCTGGCCAGCCTGAACCTCGACCCCGCCAACGCCCGCCTCCACGGCGAGAAGAACCTCGAGACCCTGAAGGCCAGCCTGCCCAGTTCGGCCAGCGCAAGCCGGTCGTCGTGCAGAAGGACGGCATGATCGTGCGCGCCGGCAACGGCACGGTCCGCGCGGCGCGCGCCCTCGGCTGGACCGAGATCGCCGCGGTCATCGTCGACGACGACAACGCGACCGCCTCCCAGTACGCGATCGCCGACAATCGCACGGCCGAACTCGCCGAGTGGGACGACGAAGCCCTGGCGTCGCTGCTGCAGGGCATGGACGAGCAGACCCGCCAGTCGGTCGGTTTCGACGAGGACGACCTCGAGGCCATCCTGAAGAGCCTGACGCCGAAGGAATCGTCGGGCGACGCCGAGCCCATGCTGGGGGCGGTGCAGTACTCCGTCGTGGTCGACGTCGACGGCGAGCAAGGGCAGGCCGAGCTCCTCGAGCGCCTGGAACGGGAGGGCTACAAGTGCCGCGCGCTCATGTCGTAGTCGAGTCGCAGACGCCGATCACGACGCGTGGTCGGCAGGTCTGCGGCATGTTCGACGCCCCACCCGAGGAGAAGCAGCGCCTGGAGTGGGACATCACCGTGCCGCTCGACGAACGGCCGTGGCAGATCGGTCTGGTGCACGGGCCGAGCGGCAGCGGGAAGTCGACCGTCGCCCGGGCGCTGTTCGGCGCCGAGTCGCGGGTCGAGTGGCGCGCGAAGACCGGGCTGATCGACAACTTCCCGGCCGGCATGAGCGTCGAGCAGATCGCCGCGGTGTGCAGCGCGGTTGGGCTGAACACGATCCCGTGCTGGCTGCGTCCGCACGAGGTGCTCAGCAACGGCGAGAAGTTCCGCGCCGACATGGCGCGCCTGCTCGCCGAGGTGCTGGACGGCTCGATCGTCTTGGTCGACGAGTTCCCCTCGGTGGCGCGAGGGCTTCCCAGGCTTGATGAAAAGTGGCGGAGGGAGAGGGATTCGAACCCCCGGACCCCGCGAGGGGTCAGCGGTTTTCAAAACCGCCGCATTCGGCCACTCTGCCATCCCTCCGCAGCGGGATGCGGGCGATGCCCGCGGCCGCGCACAGGCTAGCCGCGCGGCGCATCGCTCGCACGCATCGCGCGCAGCGCGACCCTGGTTCTTCGCGCCCAACCTCCGCCCGGCACGACGCCCGCCCGGGCGACGCCCACACCAGAACTCCGCGTCAGCCGTCGGCGACCACTTCGAACACTTCCCGCGCGACCAGGATCGGCGCCCCGGTCTGCACCGCCAGCGCGATCGCGTCGGACGGCCGGCAGTCGACCGTCTTCTCGCCCTGCACCTTGTCGGGATCGCGCGGCACCAGCACCAGCGTCGCGAAGAACGTGCCCTCGCGCAGCTCGCTGATCACCACGCGCGCCAGCCGGTGGCCCAGTGCCAGCAGCACCCGGCCGATCAGGTCGTGGGTCAGCGGCCGCGGCGTCTCGACGCCGGCCAGCTTGCGGTTGATCTCCTCGACCTCGGTGTAGCCGATCACGATCGGGAAGCCTCGGTTGCCGTGCCGCTCGCGCAGGTGCAGGTACTGCTGATCCCCCTTCTGGTGGATCACGACACGGGCGAGTTCGACTTCGACGAGTTCCATGGCCGGCGGCGCAGAAGCGTAGCGGCGGGGCGGCGCTGCGCGAGCGCTCGCTCGCGGCCGGCGGCGGGGGCTCCGGTATAACGGCGCCGTGATCGCCGACCTGTCGTCCGCCGTGTCCATGCCGCCGCTCGAGGCCCCGCCGAACCCGATCCTCGCCGTGGTGACCCGGAACGGCCTGGTCGAGTCGTGGCATCGCGGCGCCGTCGCCGTCGTGCACGAGGGCGAACTCGTGCTGCAGGTCGGCGACGCCGCACGGCCGGTGTTCGCGCGCTCGGCGACCAAGCCCATGCAGGCGTTGCCGTTCCTCGAACGCGGCCTCGCCGACCGCCTGCACCTGCCGGCCGAGGAGCTGGCGGTGATGGTGGCGAGCCACGACGGCGCCGCCGAGCACACCGCCGCGGTGCGCTCGCTGCTGGCCCGCGGCGGCTTCGCCGAGGACCAGCTCGGCTGCGGCCCGCACGCCCCGTTCGACCAGGACAGCCGCCTCGCCCTGCTGCGGGAGGGCCAGCGGCCCGGCAAGGTGCACAACAACTGCAGCGGCAAGCACAGTGGCTTCCTGCACCTCGCCGCCGCGTGCGGCGACGACCTCGCGCACTACCTCGACCCGCACAACCACAGCCAGCGGGAGGTGAACGCCGCAGTCGCCGCGATGGCCGGGCTGCCCGGGCCGTTGCCGACCGGCCTGGACGGCTGCGGGGCGCCGACCTTCGTGATGCCCCTGCGCGCGCTGGCCCAGGCATTCTGCCGGCTGGCGAACCCGATCGACCAGGGCCCCGTTCGAACCGCCGCATGCCGCCGCATCGTCGCCGCCGCCGCCGCTGCCCCGACCCTGGTCGCGGGGGCCGGTCGGTTCTGTACGGCGCTGCTGCGCCAGTGGCCGGGGGCGTGCTTCGCCAAGAACGGCGCCGAAGGCGTCTATGCCGTGGCGCTCGCGCCCGACCCAGCGCGGCGGCGCTGGCCCGGAGCCCTCGGACTCGCGATCAAGGTCGACGATGGCAACGAACGGGGCTACCAGCCGGTGGTCGTCGACCTGCTGCAGCGCCTCGGCGCGTTGCCGGCACCGCTGCCGCCGGCGCTGGCCGCGTTCCATCGCCTGCCGGTGTGGAACACGCAGAAGCTCCAGGTCGGCACCGTGCACGCCGTGGTGCCGTGGGACCTGCCATGACGGCCCGGGCTGGTCGCGGTGCGAACGTGGGCCCGGCGTGGCGCCTCGTGCGTCGGCTGCCGCCGCTGCCGGCGCGACCGCGCGACGGCCACAAGGGCACGTTCGGCACCGTGCTGGTGGTCGCCGGCCAACCGGGCATGGCGGGGGCTGCGATCCTGGCCGCGACGGCGGCCCTGCGAGGTGGGGCTGGGCTCGTGCAGGCGATGGTGCCGCGTTCGCTGCAGCCCGTGCTCGCGGTCGCCGTGCCGTGCGCGACCTCGCTGGTGGCCACCGTGGCGAACGCGCGGCGCGCGGCCGCACTCGCCGATGCCGTGGTGGTGGGGCCGGGGCTCGGCACCGAGCCGGGGAGCCGGCGGGTGCTGGCGGCTGTGCTGGCTGCGGCGAGCCGGCCGGTGGTCGTCGACGCCGACGCGCTGAACCTGCTGGCGCCGCTGCCACAGCGCGGCCGTGTGCGGACCAAGGCGCCGCTCGTGCTGACGCCGCATCCGGGCGAAGCCGCGCGCCTGCTCTCGGTCACCACCGCCGACGTGCAGCGCGATCGGGCGGCGGCGCTGCGCGAACTGTGCCGCCGCAGCGGGGCGGTGGTGGTGCTGAAGGGCGCCGGCACGCTGGTCGGCGACGGCGCCCGCTGGTTCCAGAATCGCACCGGCAATCCGGGACTCGGCACCGGCGGCAGTGGCGACGTGCTCGCCGGGCTGCTCGGCGCCCTGCTGGCGCAGGGCCTGGCGCCGTTCGACGCGGCGTGCCTCGCGGTGCACGTGCACGGGGCCGCCGGCGACCGCGTGGCGCGGCGCATCGGCGAACGCGGCCTGATCGCCAGCGACCTGCCGCTCGCGATCGCCGAGGAGCTGCGATGAACCGCGGGACGTACCCGAGCGTGCACGCCGCGTTCGCTGCGACCCGCCCGCCGCGGTGCGCTGGGGCGGTGGCCAGCACGTTCGCGGCCTTGCTGGTGGCGCTGCCGGCGCAGGGCGATGCCGTTGCGGATCGGGCGGCCCTGCTCGATCGCGCGCGCGAGCCGGAGCAACGCCTCGCGGCGTTGGTGCGCCTGCAGGATCGTGGCCAGCTCGACGTCGCGGCGGCGGTTGCGGCGATGGCCGGAGGCGACGACGAGGTCGCGCGCAGCGTCGCTTCGATCGTGCGGCACGAATGGTTCGAGCTGCCCGACGCGCTGTTCCGTGGCCTCGACGACGTGCCCGCGGCAGCGCGGGCCCTGCTGCAGGAACTGGCTGTTGCGCCGCGGCCGGCTGCGTCGGCGTGGGCAGCAGGACGGAGCGGTGCAGCACCCGGGCGAACGCTCGACGACCGGCTGCTGGCGGTTGCCGCCAGTGGGCTGCCGTTGCGGGCCGTCGACGCCGAACTGGTGCTCCAGGCGCTCGTCGACGGTGGCGCTGGCGACGGCCTGCGGGCCGCGCTCGCGGTGCTGCCGTCGCCGCTCGCCGACGCCCAGCTCGGCAGGCTGCACGCCGCGTTCGCCGGTGGCCGGCTCGACGTCGCGCGGGCGGCTCCGTTGCTCGATCGCCTGTCGCCGCGCGGTCTGCGGCAACTGCTCGGCCCGATCGTCGCGTTGCCGCCGGAGCTCGCGACGGCGTTGTGCGAACACCTGCACCAGAGTGCGCCAGAGCTGCTGGCGGAACGGGTCGCCGCAGCGCTCGACGATCCGAACGAACTCGCCACCTGCTGGCTGCCGTACGCGGCCCCACACCTCGACGTGGCAGCGCGACGCGAGCGCCTGCTGGCGTTGCTCGCCGACCCGAAGGAAGCGCCGGTGCGCCGCGAGTACGCGTTCCTGGCCCTGGCGACCGCACGCTGCGTGGCCGAGCCGGTGCTGGAGTTCGCCACCGAAGAGGCGGGGTCGATGCTCGAACGGGTGCGTCGGTTGTTGGCGGCGGCGACCGACGAACTGCCGGCCCAGCAGCTGCTCGCCTGGCTGGCCGCCGACGAGCAGCTGGCCGCGGCGACGGTCGCCGCGCTGTCGACGCGGCGCCAGCTGCCGGAGTCGGTGGCGATGCGGCTGGTCGACGACCTGCGGGCGGCCGGCGTGCCCAACGGTCGCTACCTGTTCCCCGCGGCGATGGCGGTGGTGCTGCGTGGTCCGGAAGCGGCGGTGCGCGCGGTGTGGCCGTTGCTGCAGGGCGACCCGGGCTTCGCCGAGTTCGTCGACGCGCTGGCGCGGCGGCCCGAGCCGTTCGCCGGCGAACTGCTCGCGGCGAGCTTCCCGCCCGCGATCGGCACGCCGGTCGAGCAAGCCGCACCCGCCGCGTTGGCCCTGGCGGCGCGAGGCGTGCCGGCGGCCGTCGCGTGGCTCCTGGAGCTGGCGCCGACCCAGCCGGCGGCGTTCGTGCGGCGCTGCGCGCACCATGTGCCGACACCGCCGGCCGACGGCGCCCGGGCCCTGCTGATGGCGGCCGGCTGGTCGCCGACTTCGCGCACCGCGAATGCGATCGACGAGGAATGCGGCGTCGAACTGGTCGCGTGGGCGGCCGGTGCGTTCGTCGACGCCGAGGTCGCAGCGACGCTGCGCACCGTGTGGACCGCCGCGGGCGACGCACCGGCCGACGAAGAGCTGCGGGAAGTGGCGCTGCGCGCGCTGCTGCGCTCGCCCGAGCGCGACGAGCTGGTCGCCGAGTTGCGCACCGCGCTGGCCGCTGGACCGTTGCCCGAGCGGTTCGGTTCGCTCGCCTACGAAGTGCTCGCCGGCATGCACGAGCGCCTGCTGCCGCCGGAGCTCGCACTCTGCGTCGACCTGGTGCTGTTGCTGCCGCGCACCGATCCGGAACGCGAGGCCGAGGCGGTGGCGCGCTGGCCGCTCGGCACCAGTGGCTTCCCGCTGGTCGCTGCGGTGGCGCAGCGGCTGCGCGGCAACGCGCCGGCGGTGGTGGGGGCCGCGTTCGCCGCCGCCGTGCCGGCCGCGCTCGCCGATCCGCGGCATCGCACGATCTCGCTGCAGCGCCTGCTGCTGCTGTGGCGGGCACTCGGCTACGACGAGGCGCTGCAGGCCGCGGTCGGCGCCGCGACGGCGCCGTTGGCGCTCGCGGTGGCGCGTCCCGAGGACCACGATCTGCTCGGCCCGGTGCACTGGTTCGCCATGCACGAGGCAAACACGCGTGGCGACCTGCCGGCGGCGGTGCTGCAGGCGAACGCCGCGGTGGCCGGGCTGCTGCGCCTGCCGCAGCAGCGCGGCCATGCGCGCGTGTTCCTCGGCGAACGTGATCCCGGCCGCGGCGTCGATCCGTGGGCCGCGCTCGCCGCGATGCCGCACCGGCTCGCCGCCGACGCCGCGCACGCCGCTTCGGATGCCGCCGCCGAAGCGGCCGCCCGTACCCGCATTCGTGAGTTCGCGGGCCGCGACCACGCGACCCTCGCTAGCCTTCCGCCCTCGCTTCCGGAGACCCAACGATGATCCGCTTCGTGCTGTCGACCCTGCTGGTCGCGTCCGCCTGTTCGCCTGCCCAGGAGCCAGCGCCACCCGTCGTTCCGCCGCGCGCCACGACCCAGGACCCTGGCAAGCCGGAGCCGGGCAAGCCGGTCGATCCGAAGGCGCAGGCGCTGCTCGACGAGCTGAAGAAGCAGCTGCAGCAGGAGGGCATCACCTACGACGCCGCGACCGGCACGGTGGCCGTGAAGGCGGTCGTCAACCAGCCGCAGGATCCGATCGAGTACCTGCTGATCCATCGCAAGGGCAAGCGGCACGAGGCGATGTTCGTCACCAAGTGCAAGCCGAGCGTGCTGAACGCTGCCCTGCTGCTGCTCGGCCTGAAGGCCGGCACCAACGCGAGCTACAAGGAGAAGGATCCGGCGCCGACGCTCGAGGAAGTGCAGAACGGCGCCGATCCGGTGGTCGTGACGCCGCCGAAGGGCGAGCCGTTCTGGATGACGGTGCGCTGGAAGAATGGCGAGGACACCGCGACCGAGAAGGCGCCGATCGTCGAACACTGCGTCGAGGACCTGATCCTCGACCGCACCACCGGGCTGCCGATCGTCGATTGCTCGTGGGTCTACCTCGGCGGCCGGCTGGCGCAGCTGTATCGCGACGAGCCGGAGGTGTTCATCGCCGACTTCGAGGGCAACCTGATCAGCACCTGCTACATGGCGCCCGACAACCACCTCGGCACGGTCGTGCACGCGCAGGCGCGCGACGACCAGAACTGGTGGCTGACCAGCCTGGTGCCGGCCCCGGACACCGAGGTCGAGTTCGTGTTCCACGCGCGCATGCCGAAGGTCCACGAAGAGCGGCTGCAGCGCCTCGCCAAGGCGAAGGCGAATCCGCCGGCCGTCGAGACGAAGGCGCCGCCGGCCGGTGAAGGCGAGCAGCGGCGCTGAGGCTCACGGATAGACGACGGTCTTGCCGGCTTGCGTGGCGGCGAACAGCCCGGGCACCGACGGGTCGAGCACGACGAACTGCGGATACAGCGTCGCGTAGCCGAGGCTCAGCGTCGGCGGCAGTGGGATCGGGATCGTGAACTCACCTGGGCCGCTCGGCGCGATGCCCAGCACGACGATGTCGACCGACACCGACTGCATCGACTCGGGCAGGCCCGCCGTGGTGAGGTCGATCGGCAGTGGCACGCCGAGGTCGGTGGTGTTCGAGAAGCCGATCACGAACACGGCGCCGATCGCCTCGGGCACGCCGAACAGCTTCACCTGCCACGTCGCACTGCCGAGGAACGGCGGCCCACCGGCCATGCCGATGCGGCCGAACTGGCTCCAGCCGAAGCCGAACGGGGCGGCCAGTTCGTAGAGCAGTTGCTTGCCCTGGGCCGGCACGTCGACCACGCAGGCGAGCCGCAGCTCGGAGGTCAGCGGGCCCTTCGGCCGGAAGGCGTGCAGGCCTGCGGCGATGCCGCCGCGCGGGCCGGGCCCGTTCGGGATCGTCAGGTCGCCGCAGAACTCGACGCCGGTCAGCTGCTGGTCGTAGTTCGACCACTCGAAGCCGTTGACCTGCACCGGGCCGAACGGGCTCGGCCGGGGTGCGCGCGAGAAGCCGTAGAAGTTGCCGAGGGCTTCGTCGTAGCCGAGGCCGGTGCAGCCCGATGGGACCGGGTGCGAGTCGATCAGCAGGCCCAACCGACTCCACTCGAGTGCCAGGCCGTTGCTGGAAGGGTCGTTGCCCGTCACCCAGAACGAGCCGTTGCCGAGGTCGCCGGTCGGTTCGAAGGCGAGCCCGAACGGTTGTCCGGGCGGCAGCGGGAAGCCGGCCAAGGTGACGTCGCGCGCCGGGACCAGGGTGCCGAGCAGGTCCATCGCGCGCAGCACGACGTTGCCACCGCTCGTGCGGCGGTCGACGAGCGCGTAGACGAACGTCTGCGTGATGCCAGGCGCGATCGGCAGGTCGGCGACGGCGAGATCGTTCGGGCCGTCCGGCGTCGTGACGGTGGTGTCCGGCAGGGTCGTCGTGCCGATCTGGGTGCCACTCGGGTTCAAGCGCACGACCGTGTGCGGCTGGCCCGGGGTGGTGGCGTTCGCGGCGACCCAGTAGGTGCGTACGAAGGCCGGGCCCGGTCCTTGCGTCACGGCGACCGCGGAGCACACCGCACCACCGGTCGCCGCCGTCAGGTCGATCACGCCGCCGTCGCGTTCGCCGAGCGCCCTGCCGTCCTTGTCGGCGCCCGGCTGGATGCATTTGCTGTTGACGTAGAGATTGTCGATGCCGACCGT
Source organism: Planctomycetota bacterium (assembly GCA_016793305.1). Next base: position 9,595 of record JAEUHU010000054.1, on the reverse strand, counting down.
GCCGAACGCGCCCTCGAGGAACTCCCAGGAGATCGTCTCGTCGTCCGGTTGCGGGTAGAGCTGGGCCTTGATCGTGATGCGCTCCCAGCCACCGCCGAGCGGCTCGACGTACTGCTCCACCGAGGTGCGCTTGTACTGCGCGAGGTCCTTCTCGATCGCGCGCTCGATCGTGCCGCTGCTGCCCTCCAGCGCGTCGAACTGGAACCAGAAGATCTTCACCCAGTCGTAGTGCGGATCGTTGTCGACCTTCAGCTTCAGCAGGGCCGACGTGCCGCTGCCGTTGCCGACCATGCCGAGCACGCCGGTGTGGCCGTTCAGGGTCGGGATCCAGATCACGTTGGACGGCGCCGTCCACGCCGTCTCGGCCGGGTTGTACCAGGACGCCGAAGCGACCACGGCGCTCGGCGGTGGTGGCAAGCCGGGCAGGAAGGGCGTGTTGAAGTCCCAGAACAGGCTGATGCCGACCTCGTGCTGCACGCCCCACCACGGTGGTGCCTTCTCCTGGCCGGTGGCCAGCACGGCGAACAGGGCGGAGGTGGTGATCGCCCGGAGCATGGAGGTGAGATTCATGGTGGAGGTCCTGGCAGTCGGGACGGGAGGCGGTGCAGCAATGTATCAGTGGCCTGCCGAGGCGGCCGACGGCAGCCCGTAGGCCTGACGTTCGGCATCGGTGGGGGTGCGGAAGGAAAGACGTCGGCAGGCGGCCACGGGATCCGTCGGCCACAAGCAGGTGGTGCCGTCGCTGGCACACGAGGCGACGAAGCGGCCGTCCGGAGCCACCGCGAGGTCGAGCACGGCGGCGCGATGCGAGCGGAAGTAGAAGCCGTCGCGACCGTCGGCCGCGAAGGTGCGCGCCTCCTTGCCGCCGGTGACGACCAGCGAACCGTCGGGTCCGAACCGTGCCACCTGCAGGGCATGGCCGGCGTCGAACGTGGCCAGCACGCTGCCGTCGAGGCGATGCTGACGCGCCGAGCCGTCGCGCGAAGCGACCAGCAGGGAGCCACCGTCCGGGGCGAACTGCAGCGAGGCGATGCGTGCCTGGCCCGACGCGAAGCGTGCTCGCACGGCACCGACCCCGGGGCTCGCGGTGAGGTCGAGGATCTGCACCTCGCCACCGCTGCGGCCGGCGGTCGCGACCTGGGCGCCGTTCGCGGCGAAGGCGCCGACCGCGAACGGCTGGTCGGCGCTGGCGAGTGTGACGATCGCTCCGCCGTCGAGCGGGCAGCGGCGCACGACCCCGCGGCCGTCGACCGTGGCGACCACCAGCAGGGCCGATTCGTCCGCGAACTGCAGGGCCTGCACGGGGCCGCCGATCGGCAAGGCCGGCCCGAGCAGGCGGCCGTCGGCGCTGGCGACCAGTTGGACTTGGCCGTCGGTGGTGCTGCAGGCGAGCCGTTCGCCGCGCGGGTCGGCGGCGAGCCGTTGCAGCGGTCGCGCGAACGGCTCGGTGGTCCACAGCTGGCGCCCGTCGCGGCACGACCAGGCGCGCAGCAGCCGGTCGTCGCCGGCGGTGACCAGCTGTTCGCTGCCGCCGACGAACAGCAGGGCCGGCACTTCCCCGGGCTGGCGCAACGTCAGCACTCCGTGGCTGCCGGTCAGGTCCCAGACCATCGCCCGGCTGCGTCCGGCCAGCGCCACCACGGCGCGCGCATCCGGCGTGAACGCCGCGGCCTCGATCGACGGGCCGACCTCGACTTGCTGCACTGCGGTGCCGGTCTGGGTGCGCCCACGCGCGACGTCGAACACACGCAGCACCCCGGCCTGGTTGCCGGTGCCGGTCAACGCCAGCTGGCCGCTGGTGTCGAACGCGACCCGATCGACCGGGCCGCCGTGTCCGACCAGGGTCGCGTCTTCGCGCAGCTGCAGCGTTCCGTCGTGGGAGACGAGGCTCCATACCCGTGCGGTCGCGTCGCGGCTGCCGGTGAGCAACCGTTCGCCGGCGTCATCGAAGGCGAGGGCGGTGACCTCGCGGCTGTGCGACACCCTGCCGAGCAAGCGCCCGTCGCCCGTGTGGTGCAGCAGCACCTGCTGGTCGACCGCGATCGCCAGCAGGCTGCTGTCCGGCGCGAACGCCAGCGCGCGAACCCGGTCGCGCGGTTCCGACGGGGCAGGCAACGCGATCGTGCGACCGTCGTCGACGGCGCGCAGCTGCAGCGAGGCGAGCGGCCCCCGGCAACTGGCGACGAAGCGTCCGTCGGGGCTCAGCGCGACCGCGACCACGACCTGTTGGTGCTCGATCGCTGGTCCGATCGCGAGCTTCTGCTCGAGGTCGAACACCTGCTCGTGGTAGGGGCCCCGTTCCGACGCGACGGTGACGACCAGCGCGCGGTGGCCGCTGCGGTCGAGGCTCAGGTGCGCCGCCGCACCCGGCAGCTCGACGGTCGCCAGCGGTGCGCCGTCGTCGATCCGGAAGCTCCGCAGCGTCTTGTCGGTGCCGGCCGACCACAGGGTCGGGCCGGCGAAGGCGAGCGCCACGACCGGCGCCTTCGGGCGGTGGCCGCGCAGCACGTGGCGCAGCTGGCCGGTTGGCACGTCGAACGTGCGCAGCGCGCCATCGTCGTAGCCGGCGACGACGACCGTCCGGCCGTCTGGGCTGCAGCGCAGCGTGCGCAGCCCGTCGGCGCAGGGTGCGTCGTCGGTGCTGCGCAGCGAACGCACGACCTGGCCGCTGCCCAGCGCCGCCAGCACCGCCGAACGGGTGCCCGCGGTGCTGTGGCGACCGTCCGCGCCGAGCGCCACCAGGATCGCCAGTTCGCGGTCGTGTTCGATCAGTTCGCGGCTGCGGCTGACCTGCCAGGCGGTCTCCGCCTCGAGGGCCCGCCCGGCTTCGCCGTACCGACGCAGCCGTTCGCGCGTGGCCGCGTCGTTGCGCAGCCCGAGCGCCTGTTCGGCGAGCGCGCTCGCTTCGTCGAAACGGCCCTGTTCGGCGACCTGTTCGGCCCGCTGCAGCAGGGCGTCGGCCTCGCGGCCGCGCTGCCAGCCGAGCCCGAGCAGCAGCAGCCCACCGAACGACAGGACCGCGGCGATGGCGGTCTCGGTGCGGTGCCGGCGCGTCCACTTGGCGAGCCGCGTCATCGGCCCGGCCGGCTGGGCGTGGATCGGCTCCCAGCGCAGGAAGCGCTGCAGGTCGGCTTCGAACTCGGCGGCGGTCGCGTAGCGGTTCTGCGGGTCCTTCTCGAGCGCCTTGCTGCAGATGGTCACCAGGTCGCGCGGCACCTTCGGGTTGCTGCGGCCGATCGGCGGCGGTTCCTTGAAGCAGATCTCGTAGACGATCTGTTGCAGGTTCTTGCCGTCGAACGGCCGGCGCAATGTCAGCAGCTCGTAGAGGATCACGCCGAGCGCCCAGATGTCGGCGCGGTGGTCGACCTCGACGCGTTTGGCGAGCGTCTGTTCGGGGCTCAGGTAGTGCGCGGTGCCGGTGATCTCGCCGGACATCGAGATGCTGCCCTCACCGAGCGACTTGGCGAGCCCGAAGTCGAGCAGGCGCACCTGGCGCCGGTCGTCGAGCATCAGGTTGCGGGGCTTCAGGTCGCGGTGCACGACGCCCGCCTGGTGGGCGGCGGCGAGGGCCGAGGCGAGCTCGGCGGCGAACATCGCGCATTCGGCGACGTAGCCCTTCTCGGGGGCGAGGCCGAGCGTGCCCTCGACGGCGTGGCCAGCGCCGCCGTTCTGCAGGCGCAGGTCGTCGAGGATGTCGGCCAGGTTGCGGCCGGCGACGTAGTCCATCGCCAGCGCGAACGTGCCGTCGATCTCGCTCAGCGAGTGCACCGGCACGATCGCCGGATGGCGCAGCCGGGCGGCGGCGGCCGCTTCGCGGCGAAAGCGCTCGACGTGGCGCTTGCTGAGCATCAGGCCGCTCGCCATCACCTTCAGCGCGACGCGGCGGTTCAGCGACCGCTGGTGGGCGAGGTAGACGATGCCCATGCCGCCGCGGCCGAGTTCCTCCTGGATCACGAAGTCGCCGAACACGCGCCGGTGGCCGTCGGTGGTCGACGTCTGCTTCGGCAGATCGGCCTGCCACTCCTGGTGCCCGAGCAGTCCGTCGAAGGCGAGGAACTGCTGGATCTGGGCCAGGATCTGCGGTGCGAGCTCGGCCGGGAAGTGCTTCACGAACGTCACCGGGTCCTCGGCTTCGCCGAGTCCGTGGCGCTCGATGAACTGCTCCACCGCGTTCTGCACGGTGGTGCGCTCGCTCGCTTCGGCGGCCGGCGGGGCGCCCGCTCCCTCGTGCAGCGGCTCCACGATCAGCTCCCTTGCCCGCGCGACAGCAGGCCCGACAGACGGGCCTGGGCGCGCGACAGCAGGGCTCGCACCGCCCCTTCGGTCGGCAGGCCCATCTCGGCACAGATCTCGTCGGTGTCGAGCTCGAGGTAACGGCGCAGCACGATGATCTCGCGCTCGCGATCCGGCAGTTGTTGCAGCGCCAGCCGGATGCGCTCGGCCAGTTCGTGTTCGTCGTGGACCTGCGAAGGGGTCGCGTCCTTGGCCGGCAACGCCTGTTCGCCGACCTCGTCGAGGTGCACGAGTCCGCCGTGCCCGGAGCGCTTCTGCGTCTCGACCGCCCGGATGCGCCGCACGATCTCGAATTCGGCGCCTTTCAGCAGCCAGGCGAGGAACGAGCCGTCGCCGCGGTACTCGAATTGGTGCAGCCGCCGCAGTGCCGACAGGATCGCATCCTGGGTCGCGTCCTCGCTGTCGGCCAGCAGCAGGCGATACTTCGGCCCGATCAGTTTGCGCAGGGCCGCGCGCAGGCGGTCGCGGTAGCGCTGGAACAGCGCCTCGATGGCAGCCTGATCCTGTTCGAGGGCACGGCTCAGCAGGCTGCGGGTGTTGTCGTCCAAGGCCGGAACGGTGGCGAGGTTCCGTGGATTCTGCCCCACCCGCGTGTGGCGGCAAGCCGCTGCCCGGAGCCGCGCGACGAAGCGGTGGGGCAAAGTCCGTAGCAGGGGCGGAGCACGCATCTCGCCCGCAGAAGGGGCCGACGCCCGCCGCCGCACGCGGATTTTCCGCCTTCTGGGCCGGGGGGGCGCCAGGAACTGCCGGTAGGCGGCTCTGGCCGGGGGCCGGCCGCCCCGCCCGGGTCAGCGGTCCTGGGCCATCGGCCGCTGGACGGCGCCGGACAGCCGGTAGGTGCCGATCTCCTGGCGCAGGTGGGCGAGGATCGAGTCGTCGTAGGTCAGGGTCACGAAGTCGGACGACCCTTCGACCCGCACCGTGCCGGTCACCACCACGGCTCCCTGGATCTCGCACGGTTCGCGCACGACCAGGTTGCCCTGCACGTAGAGCAGGCCCGAGAACGCCGAGTAGCTGCCCTGGCCGACGGTCACGTTGCCGACCACCGCGACCACGCCGGTGCCCTTCAGCGGCTTGGCGGAGTCGAAATCCACAGCGACCGTGCTCATCACCACGGTGTCCATCGGCACCGGGCTCGGGAAGTCGGCCGCGGAGTTGACGTAGTAGTCGGCCATGGCAGCCAGCTCGGTCTGGGACACGCCGAACACCGCCGTGAACGAGTCCTCGTAGGTGGTCGCAGCCGACTGCGCGGGTGCGCCGGAGACCGAGGAACCGGTGCCGCTGATCGTCACGGAGCCGGTGCCCTGACGGTAGTAGATGCCCGCCCCGAGCGAGCCGCCGACGACCTTGCCGCGGGTCAGCACCTGCACACCGCTGCCGGTGCGGGCACACAGCGCCGCCTGGCCCGGCGGCTGCAGCGCGAGGCGCCGCACTTCGACCTCGGTCAGGTCCTGGCCGAGCACCCGGTTCGGTGCCTGGTTGAACGGCACGTTCGGATCGACGCGCCGGTAGACATAGCCGACGCTGCGCAGCTTCCAGATCGAGCCGGGGCTCAGGTCGCCGCGCATCGCCGAGACGTCCTCGCACTGGAACTGCTGGCGCCAGGCCAATCGTTCGGCCACCGGATCGGTGTCCCACGGCTTCCAGACTTCGTAGCGGCCCCAGATCGAGTTGGTGATCTCGAACTCGCGGGCGATGCCCACGTCCTCGTCGATCGTGTCGAGCACCGGCGGCGTCACCGAGGTGTCGAGCTGCGGCGCGAAGGTGGCCACCGGCTGGGCGGTCTGCTTGCGCAGCCAGCCGAGCGCCTCGATCAGGCCGGACCGGCTGAACTGCACCGCCTGGCCGCGGGTGACGAAGCTGAGCTGGGTCTTCTGCCGGTGGGCCTGCAGCAGCAGCGAGCCGGTGACGGTGATGCCGACGACGATCGTCGTCAGCATGATCGCCATCACCAGGGCGATGCCCCGTTCGCCGGCGCGGTCGGCGGGAAGATTCGTTCGGATAGGGTCCATGGTTGTCTCCGTGGCGACGGGCAGCCTCCGGCGCATCCGTTCCGTATCGGCAGCCCGGGGGGACTTCCTGATCGGGGGTCCCGGAACGGGACCGACGGCAAGTCCACGGCCCGGGTCTGCCGATAGACCGGGCCATGAATCCGGTCCGTACGGTCGCTGCCTTCGTCCTGTGTGTTCCCCTGGTCGCACAGACTCCCGCACCGCAGGAGCCACCGCGGCCCGACGACGCGCGGGTCGAACAGCGCGCCCAGGAGATGCGCGACACGATCGACGGCGGGCGGCCGGTGCAGAGCCACGTGCGCGTCGCGGTGCGGCTCAAGAACGGCAACAAGCTGCTCGGCGTCGTCAAGGACGGCCGCATGGTCGAACGCGTCGACGGGCTGCGCTTCGTCGAGGCGCAGGCCAAGGAACGTGGTGCCGGCGTTCGCCTCTGGTACTCGTCCGGCGCGCGCAACTACGTGTTCGTGCCGTTCGCCGACTTCGCCGAGTACGAGATCCTGCAGCGGCTGAGCCAGAAGCAGCTCACCGAGATCGAGAACGAGATGCAGATGAACGAGCGCCGCGCCGCCGAGCGCGCGGCCGACCAGGCGGCGAAGGCTGCGGCCGGGACCGTGCCGCCAGCGGCACCGGGCCAGGAGACGGCGCCCGTCGATGCGGCCCAGGACCCGGCGGCGACGCCGGCCGCGGGCGCGACCCAGCCGAAGGGGGCTGCGGGCAAGGAAGCGGCGCCGACCAAGGAGAGCAAGGAGCAGGAGCAGCAGCGCCAGTGGTTCGCGTTGCTGCAGGCCTATCCGCCGGCGGGCGGCTGGGGCAAGCAGAAGCGCGACGAGATCGCGCGGCGGTTCGTGGTGATCGGCAGCAAGCCGAGCGAGTCCGAGCAGAAGTTCGTCGACCAGTACGCGGAGTGGGAGAAGGCCTGCAAGCACTTCGGCATCGACCCGGCCGAGGGCGACAAGAAGGCCGCCGAGAAGGCGGGCGAGAAGGAAGGGGCCAAGCCGAAGGGCCGCGGCAAGACCGGCAAGGGGCAGCCCGATGCCGAGGCTCCGGCCGAGGCTACCGAGGCGACCGAGCAGAACGCCGAACCGACCGGTTCGCGTTCGCGCAAGAAGAAGTGAGCCTGGCCGAACCGGCGGCCGCTGTGTGATTCCGCCCCGGCTGCTTGCGCCTCCACCGGCGCACCTGGAATGCTGTCGGGCATGCAGCGCGCATTCCTCTTCACCGGCCAGGGTTCGCAGTTCGTCGGCATGGGCAAGGAGCTCGCCGAACGGTTCCCGGCCGCCAAGGCCACCATCGCCGAAGCCGACCAGGCGCTCGGCACGTCCCTCTCCTCGCTGTGCTTCGCCGGCCCCGAGGACCAGCTCGGGCTGACCGAGAACACGCAGCCGGCGACGCTGACGGTGGCGATCGCGGCGTTCCGTTCGCTCGGCATCACGCCGCAGCTCGCCGCCGGCCACAGCCTCGGCGAGTACTCGGCGCATGTCGCCGCCGGCACGCTCGCGTTCGCCGACGCGGTGCGCCTCGTGCGCGAACGCGGCCAGCGCATGCAGAGCGCCGTGCCGGTCGGCGTCGGCGGCATGGTGGTGATGCGCAAGATGGGGCTCGACGAGGTGAAGGCGCTGGTCGCCAAGGTCACGGCGGGCGTCTGCGAGATCGCCAACGTCAACGAGCCGGAGCAGATCGTGGTCTCGGGTGCCATCGCGGCGATGGACCAGATGGTGGCGCTGGCGCCGCCGAAGAAGGCGATGAAGCTGAACGTCAGCGTGCCGTTCCACTGCTCGCTGCTGCGCGACGCGTCGGCGGCGTTCGGCAAGGTGCTCGACGGCGTCGCGATGCGCGATCCGGCCTTCCCGGTGTGGTGCAACGTCGACGCGAAGCCGGTGACGACTGCGGTCGCGGCGCGCGATGCGCTGAAGCGGCAGTTCGCCGGCTCGGTGCTGTGGCAGCAGACCATCGAGGGCATGTTCGCGGCCGGCGTGCGCCACTTCGTCGAGTGCGGGCCGAAGCCGACGCTCGTCAACATGGTGAAGCGCATCGCGTTGGCCAAGGGCGTCGAAGGCGTCGAGACCACGGCGGCGACCACCGTCGACGAGATCGCCGCCCTCGCCGCGAAGTGATGGCCGACGGCAGCCATCCGCTGCGCACGGCGCTGTGGCCGCTCGGGCTGCTCTACGGGGCCGTCGCGGCCGTGCGCAACTGGACGTTCGACGCGAAGCTGCGCGCGGTTCACAAGCTGCCGGTGCCGGTGGTGTCGATCGGCAACCTGACGGTCGGCGGCACGGGCAAGACGCCGACCACGGCGTGGCTGTGCACGCTGGCACACGCGCGTGGCCGGCGGCCCGGCGTGCTGGCGCGCGGCTACGGGCGAGCGCCCGGGGCGCTGCGCAACGACGAAGGCGAGATGCTGCAGCGGCGGCTGCCGTTCCTGGTGCAGCAGCAGGATCCCGACCGCGTCGCGGCGGGCCAGCGCCTCGTGCAGGACGGGGCCGACTACATCGTGCTCGACGACGGGCTGCAGCATCGCCGGCTGCACCGCGACCGCGACGTGGTCTGCCTCGACGCGCGCCTGCCGTTCGGCAACGGGCACTGCCTGCCGGCCGGCGATCTGCGCGAGTTCCGTTCGGGGCTCGGGCGCGCCGACGTGGTGCTGCTGACGCGGGCGCAGGGCCTGGCGCCGGAAGGCCTGCGCGCGCGGGTCGAACGGATCCGCCAGCTCGCCGGCAAGGACCTGCCGATCCACGCGACCGAGCACGCGCCGGCGTCGCTGGTGGCGATGCCGAGCGGCGAGGTGTTGCCGCTGGACGCGCTGCACGCGCGGCCGGTGGTGCTGCTGTCGGCGATCGCGCGGCCGCAGAGCTTTCGCGCCACGGTCGAGGCGCTGGGCGCGCAGGTGGTGGGCGAGTTCCGCCATCGCGACCACCATCGCTTCACCGAGGCCGAACTCGCCGCTGCCGACGCCGCGGCGCGAAGTGCCGGGGCGCTGCTGCTGCTGACCGAGAAGGACGACGCGCGGTTGTCGGCGTGTCCGGTGCCGCGGCACGTGCTGCGCATCGAGCTGCGGTTCCTCGACGGCGAACCGGATCCGGCCGAGTTCCTGTTGTGAGGGACTCGCGGTGGGCGGGGGGCGGTGCCGAGGGTGCTGGGGGCGGGTGTTGGGGCGGGGGCGCAGGCCGGCGTGGCGGATGCGCGGGAGGTCGCTATCGTGCTGGCCGTCTGCGCCCGTAGCTCAGTTGGATAGAGCACCGGTTTTCTAAACCGGCGGTCCCAGGTTCGATCCCTGGCGGGCGTGCCAG